>FR881544.1 GCA_000435555.1 Firmicutes bacterium CAG:176 | reverse complement strand
GGCTGTGTCTCCGGGTGGGACACAGTGTCCTTTTCTTTGTACACCCCTTAGATGCGCGCAGGGGGAAAAAGGTTCCATGGCTTTTGAAAGAATTTTTCTGTCCGTTTTTTTGGACAGCAGCCTTGCTATGATGGGGAAAACACAGCAAGGAGGACATTTTTATGACAGCCATCACGATGATCTGCACGGTGTGCGGGGCGGCGGCGCTGAGCCGGGGCATACTGCGGCTGCTGGACGTTATCGACGGACAGGAACGCTGACGCAAGTAGACGTTGACAAGTTTTCTATCTGCCTATATAATATTTTCATTCAAAAAAAGCGATATCAGCTTGTTAAGTTCCCGTTAATGCTAATATTCTATATCAGATAGAGAGGTCTTGTATGGATATCTTTGAGAAGTGCTTTGCGCCGTCCCTGGCGGGGGAATTGAAGGAAAAGGGCGTGTACCCCTACTTTCACGCCCTGCAGTCCCGGCAGGATGTGGAGGTGCAGATGGAGGGCAAGCGCCGCATCATGCTGGGCTCCAACAACTATCTGGGACTGACTACGGACCCGGAGGTCATCGAGGCCGGCATCCGGGCGCTGGAGCAGTACGGCACCGGGTGCTCCGGGTCGCGGTTCCTCAACGGCACGCTGGAGATGCATCTGGAGCTGGAGGCGGAGCTGGCGAGGTTCCTGCGGAAGCCGGGGGTAGTGACCTTCGGCACCGGGTTCCAGTCCAACGTGGGCATTATCTCCGCCCTGGTGGGGCGGCACGACTACGTGATCTGTGACCGGGAGAACCATGCCAGCATCTACGCCGGGTGCCAGCTGTCCTACGGCAAAATGCTGCGCTATCGCCACAGCGACATGGTGGAGCTGGAAAAGTGCCTGCAGAAGGTGCCGGAGACGGCCGGAGCACTGATCGTCACCGACGGTGTGTTCTCCATGGGCGGCGACATCGCCAAGCTGCCGGAGATCTGCGCCCTGGCGAAGCAGTACGGCGCACGGGTCATGGTGGACGACGCCCACGGGCTGGGCGTGCTGGGCGAGGGCGGCCGGGGCACGGCCAGCTACTTCGGCCTGGAGGACCAGGTGGACGTGTACATGGGGACCTTCTCCAAGTCGCTGGCGTCCCTGGGCGGCTATATGGCCGCCGGCGCGGAGGTGGCGGATTTCGTGCGGCACGCATCGCGGCCATTCATCTTCTCGGCGTCCATCCCGCCGGCCAACTGCGCCACGGCGCTCTCGGCCCTGCGGAAGCTGGAGGCGCATCCGGAGCTGCCGGAGCGCCTGCGTGCCCTGAGTCTGTATGCCCGGAAGGGGCTGACGGACCGGGGACTGACCATCCGGCCCTCGGCGCTGGAGGCGCCTACGCCTATCATCCCCATCTACACCTATGAGACGTACCGGACGCTGCGGGTAGCGGCGGAGATCTATGACCGGGGCGTATATGTGAACCCCACGCTGCCGCCGGCCACGCCGGAGGGCGAGGCGCTGCTGCGGACCAGCTATATGGCCACCCACACGGAGGCCCTGCTGGACGAGGCCATGGACATCATCGGGGAGGTGATGTCCCGTGAGTAAGGTCGCTGTCGTCACCGGCGGCACCTCCGGCATCGGACGGGCCACCGCCCTGGCGCTGAAGGACGCGGGCTATACCGTGTATGAGCTGTCCCGCCGGGCGGAGGGCGTGGAGGGTCTGCACCACATCTCCGCCGATGTGACGGACCAGCAGGCCGTCAACGACGCCGCAGCGCAGATCATGGAAGCGGAGGGGCGCATCGACGTGCTGGTGAACAACGCGGGCTTCGGCATCTCCGGGGCTATCGAGTTTACGGAGACGGCGGAGGCCAAGGCGCTGTTCGATGTCAACTTTTTCGGCATGGTGAACATGAACCGGGCCGTGGTGCCCCTGATGCGGCAGGCGGGCCGGGGAAGGATCGTGAACCTGAGCTCCGTGGCCGCGCCGGTGCCCATCCCCTTCCAGGCCTATTACTCCGCCACCAAGGCGGCTGTCAACGCCTACACCATGGCGCTGGCCAACGAGCTGCGGCCCTTCGGCGTGACGGTATGCGCCGTGATGCCGGGGGATATCCACACGGGCTTCACCGCCGCGCGGCGGAAGGTCAGCGCCGGGGACGCTATCTATCAGGGACGCATCTCCCGGTCCGTGAAGCGCATGGAGCACGACGAGGAGACGGGCATGGACCCGGCCAAGGCCGGGGCGTACATCGCCAGTGTGGCCATGCGGGAGGGACATCACCACCCGCTGTACGCCATACGTTTCGACTACAAGTTCTTCACCTTCCTGGCCAAGGTGCTGCCGGCACGGTTTTTAAACTGGCTCATCTACTGCCTGTACGGGAAATAAGGTCAAAGGCCCTCCCCGGTGGGGAGGGCCTTCCTTTACACGATACGCCGCCCCCGGCTGAGCCGGGGGCGGCGTGGTTCACTTCTTCAGCTGAAGGGTCTTTTCGTAGGCGGCGATGACGGCGTTCATGGCGGCGGCGCGGAGGCCGCCCTCCTCCAGCGCGCGGACACCGGCAATGGTGGTGCCGCCGGGAGAGCAGATCTCATCCTTCATCTGCCCGAAGGGCTTGCCGCTTTCCAGGGCCAGCCGGGCCGCGCCCAGCAGCATCTGGGCCGCAAAGGTATTGGCCTTGTCACGGGGCAGGCCGCAGGTGACGGCACCGTCGGCCAGGCCCTCCATGAACAGGCAGGCAAAGGCACCGCCGCAGCCGGCCACGGCGCTGCCCGCGTCGATCAGGTGCTCCGGCAGGGCCTCCAGCCGTCCGGAAGCGGCCATGTCCGCCAGGAAGGCGTCCAGCTGTGGTTTCGTCAGCAGGGCGTTGGCATCGTACAGCGTCAGGCCCGCCCCCACGGCGCAGGCGGTATTGGGCATGATACGCAGGATGGGGCAGCCGGGAGCCGCCTGCTCCAGCGCGGCGATGGTGACGCCGGCGGCCATGGACACCAGCACGGGCTTGTCCGTCCGCTGCGCCAGCGTGGGGGCCAGCTGGGCCAGCACGCCGGCGATGAGGTTGGGCTTGACGCCCAGGAAGATATAGTCACAGGCAGCGGCGATGTGGGCAGCGGTGTCCGCCCGGGCCCCCAGCTCTGCTGCCAGGGCCTCCGCCTTGGCGGGCGTGCGGTTGTTGAGATACACATCTAAGGGAGAGACTTCCCTGACCAGGGCGCGGGCCAGCGCCCCACCCATGTTGCCGGTGCCGATAAAGCCATAGGTCATGGTGATACACCTCGTTCCTGATTTTTTGTCCATTATAATGCAGCGTGAGACGGAGTGCAACAAATAAATTCCCGCGGCGGGAGTTTCGCCGCCGCGGTGAGTGGCTTTCGTCCCCGGTGAGGGGAATTGCGCCTGCGGGCGCGGGATGGGGCGTTTCGTGCTCCGGCACGAGTACCTTTCTTTTTTTGTAAAAAGAAAGGTACCAAAGAAAACCACTTAGACCTACGGTCTAAGGACCCCTTGGCGCGCTATGGGTCATGCATAATTGGCGGTGCTGATCTCGCGGAATTAGTACGGCGGGTATCGTTGTCGGTTCGGGGGACTGCTTGTACCTCCTGCGCCGCTGCCGCTGACAACAGCGAGGGTAGGGGTTGGTGCGCTGGACGGTTTAGGCGATTATCAAATCGCGCCAAAGCCGCCCGAAGGGCGGCTTTGGTTGGTGGCGGCTGACGCCGCCGGGGAAATTGAAAGTACGCCTGCGGGCGGGATGGGGAACCCCTCACCCGGCACCTGTCTCCCTGCGGGTCGGTCGGTTCGCGGGTCTGACACGCCACCGGCGTGTCATTCAACACCGCGGACCCCCAGGGGGAAAGCTTGAGGGGGCGGCGGGTGTTCAAAGAAAGTTCACGGTTTTTCTGCAAAACTTAAAGGTAGAATTAAGGAAAGCGAGTATGCTATAAAACAGAAAGAGCGATGAGCCCCTTCGAAGCAGGCACCCTTCTTCATGTCTGCTTTCTCCATCATACCACGCTTTCCCCTCGGCGGCAAGATGGGAGAGTGCTCCTTATACGAAACTGCGACACAGGAGGTCATTACGATGTATAACGACGAATTCAACAACAACGATATGTACCGCTTCACCAACCGGGAGGTGCCCCGCGACGACTACGCGCCCGCACCCCGGCAGGAGAACACGTATACCGCGCCGGTGAGGAAGCAGGGCTTCTTCCACAGGACGTGGGTGAAGGTCACGGCGCTGGTGCTGGCCTGCGCCGTGGTGGGCGGCGCGGCAGGCTACGGCGGCGCTGCGCTGGCAGGCGGCAGCATCTCCGGCGGCAAGACCACCATCAATGAGAGTGACCGCACGGCCACTGCCGTGCAGATTAAGAAGGTGGACGGCAAGACCAAGATGCAGCCCGCCGAGGTCTATGCCTCCACGGTGAACTCCACCGTGTCCATCAACTGCTCCTCCCAGAGCACCAACATCTTCGGCCAGACCACCCAGTCCGCCTCCAGCGGCAGCGGCTTTATCATCAGCGAGGACGGCTATATCGTCACCAACTACCATGTGATCAACGGCGCTTCCTCCGTGAAGGTGACGCTGTATAACGGCAACACCTACGACGCCACCGTCATCGGCGGCGACAGCGACTACGATGTGGCGGTGCTGAAGATCAACGCCGCCGGGCTGACCCCCGTGACATTGGGCAACAGCGCCGATGTGAACGTGGGCGACTCCGTGCTGGCCATCGGCAATCCCCTGGGCGAGCTGACGTTCTCCATGAGCGGCGGCTATGTGTCCAGCTGCAACCGCGCCATCAACGTGGACGGCACTCCCTTCAACATGATCCAGGTGGACTGCTCCATCAACCCCGGCAACTCCGGCGGCCCCCTGATGAACCTGTACGGCGAGGTGGTGGGCATCGTGTCCGCCAAGTACTCCACCTACTCCTCCACCACTGTGGAGGGTCTGGGCTTCGCCATTCCCATTGACGATGTGAAGTCCATCATCACCGACATTATGGAGAACGGCGCCGTCACCGGCAAGGCATACATGGCCGTGACCGTGGGCACCATGAACTCCCAGATGGCCGCTCAGTACAGCATCGACATCGATCAGGGCGTGTTCGTCTACTCCGTCGTCAAGGGCGGCGCGGGCGACAAGGCCGGCCTGCGCCTGGGCGACGTGATCACCAAGATGGGTGACACCACGCTGACCAGCCGTCAGGATCTGTCCGCGGCACTGAAGAGCTACCGCGCCGGCGACACCGCCACCCTGACCGTGTTCCGCGACGGCAGCTACATCACCACCGACATCACCTTCGACCAACAGCCCCAGATCACCGGCACCGACACGGAGGAGGACACCTCCTCTCAGGGCGGTAATAACGGCGGTTACAGCGGCCAGATCCCCGAGAACTGGCAGGAGTTTTATAACTACTTCTTCGGCAACCGGGGCTGATATCGGTCCCGCGCGGCGGCGCAGCTGACCACTGCGCCGCCAGGATACCACGATCTTCTTCACATTCTTCATGTTTCCCAGCACACATTCGCTTCCCCCGCACCGTCCCTGCCGGAGCTACCCCGCCGGCGGGGACGTTTTTTTGCGCGGTTGCAAGGCGTTGACAGATATGGTATAATTCTTTATTGGTATACTATGTGGAAAAATGAGGAAACGACTATGGATGTAACACAGGGCGCACCGTTTGAGAGCTTTGGCCTGTCAGAGGCCACCATGCGCGCCATACGAAATAAGCACTACACCGTCAGCACCCCCGTGCAGGCCGGGTGCATCCCCCCCATGCTGGCGGGGAAGGACGTGATCGCCAAGGCTCCCACCGGCACGGGCAAGACCATGGCCTTCGGCATTCCCATCATCGAGCGCATCGACCGGGAGAGCGAGGAGGTGCAGGCGGTCATTCTGGCACCCACGCGGGAGCTGGCCATGCAGATCACCGACGAGATGCGGGACATCGCCGTGTGCCATGAGGGCGTTCGGCTGGTGTGCCTGTACGGCGGGCAGCCCATTGGCAAGCAGATCGACGCGCTGAAGCGGCGGCCCCAGATCGTGGTGGCCACGCCGGGGCGGCTGAGCGACCACATGAAGCGGCGGACCGTGAATTTGAAGAGCGTGCAGACGGTGGTGCTGGACGAGGCGGACCGGATGCTGGACATGGGCTTTATCCACGATGTGACGCGTATTCTGGACAAGATCCCCAGCCGGAAAAACCTGGGAATGTTCTCCGCCACCATCTCGCGGGAGGTGATGGACATCTCGTGGGTATACCAGCGGGACCCGGAGGAGATCACGGTGCAGGCCACCAAGGAGAACAAGCCGGACATTCTGCAGTACCGGCTGGAGGTGCCCTCCGACGGGAAGGTGGACGCCATTGCGAAGATATTAGCGCATGAGAACTATGACCGGGTGATCTGCTTCTGCAACACCAAGGGCAGCACGGAGCGGCTGACAAAATTTTTGCAGATGCGGGGCGTGGACGCCCAGTGCATCCACGGGGACATCCCCCAGCGGAAGCGGGAGGAGGTCATGCAGCGGTTCCGGGACGGAAAGCTGCGGGTGTTCGTGGCCACGGACGTGGCCAGCCGGGGCATCGACGTGGACGATGTGGACGCGGTGTTCAACTATGAGGTGCCGGAGGAGAACGAGTATTACATCCACCGCATCGGCCGGACGGGACGGGCCAAGAAGCACGGCGTGGCGTACACGCTGCTCAGCGACTTCCCCAGCCGGCTGCGGCTGGACAACATCGCGCGGAACACGCGGAGCACCATCGTGCCCGCCGTGCTGGGCGAGGACGGCAGCGTGACTGTCGGCGAGAAATGAGAAAAAAGCGCACTTCAGCAGGCGGGTCCTTTTTTTACGGAACGGCAGCAGGTGGGCGCCGTTGGGCCGCGCGGGTTGCTATTTCGCGCGGTGTGTGGTACAATATACATATATAACCGCAAAATCCCGAAAAGGAGCGAAGATAATGAACGAAGAGTTGAAGAATATCCTCTCCCGCGTGGACCACACGCTGTTGGCACAAGGTGCCACCTGGAATGAGATCAAGGCCATCTGCGACGACGGCATCAAGTACGGCTGCGCCAGCGTGTGCATTCCCGCCAGCTATGTGAAGCAGGCGGCGGGTTATGTGGACGGCAAGATCGCCGTCTGCACCGTCATCGGCTTTCCCAACGGCTACGACACCACCGCCGCCAAGTGCTTCGAGGCTGCCGACGCGGTGAAAAACGGTGCGTCCGAGGTGGACATGGTCATCAACATCGGTTGGGTGAAGGACGGCCTGTACGACAAGGTGCTGGATGAGATCCGCCAGATCAAGGCCGCCTGCGGCGGCAAGCTGCTGAAGGTCATCATCGAGACGTGCCTGCTGACGGACGCGGAGAAGATCGAGCTGTGCCGCGTGGTGTCCGAGTCCGGCGCGGACTACATCAAGACATCCACCGGCTTTGGCGGAGGCGGCGCCACCCGGGAGGACGTGGCGCTGTTCAAGGCCCACGTGGCGCCCCATGTGAAGATCAAGGCCGCCGGCGGCATCGCGGATCTGAACGACGCCAAAGATTTCATCGCCCTGGGCGCGGACCGTCTGGGCACCAGCCGTATCGTCAAGGCCGTGAAGGCCATGGAACAGTAAATATAAGGAGGAACCACTATGCCGACTCCCCACAATAACGCCAACAAGGGCGATTTCGCCAAGACCGTTCTCATGCCCGGCGATCCGCTGCGGGCCAAGTTCATCGCCGAGACGTTTCTCACCGAGCCGAAGCTGGTGAACAACGTTCGCGGCGTGCAGGGCTATACCGGCACCTACAAGGGCGTGCCGGTGTCCGTGATGGCCAGCGGCATGGGCATTCCGTCCATTGGCATCTATTCCTATGAGCTGTACACCCAATACGACGTGGAGAACATTATCCGCGTGGGCAGCGCCGGCGCCATGCGTGCCGACCTGGAGCTGGGCAGCGTGGTGGCCGGCCAGGGCGCCTGCACCAATTCCGATTTTGCCAGCCAGTACGAGCTGGGCGGCAGCTACGCGCCCATCTGCGATTTCGACCTGCTGATGGCCGCGGTGGAGAGCGCCGGGGAGCTGGGCGTGAAAATGCCCGTGGGCAACCTGTACTCCTCCGACACGTTCTATGACGCCGCCGGGCGCAATATGCGCTTCGCCAAGATGGGCGTCATGGCCGTGGAGATGGAGGCCG
>FR881543.1 GCA_000435555.1 Firmicutes bacterium CAG:176 | reverse complement strand
CCCGGTATCCCCGCGACCTGTCTGTGAAGGTGTACGGCGACAGGTATCTGCTGGACAGCGAGAAGCTGACACAGGTGCGGCAGGGTGTGGAGAGCACCATCTTCAACTTCGGCGGCAATGTGTCCAATGTGGCGGAATACCGGACGATCAGCATCAGCGGACTGGTGGACGGCGGGAACATCCGTACCGACAGCTCCGGTGCAAGTGTGTCGGACAGCACCCGTGCCGTACAGATACACATCCTGCCGCTGGAGGACTATAATGCCGCCACGGGGCAGACGCTGCCCCTCAGTGACGGGCAGGTGTATGTGGCCGCGCTGCGGGCGGAATTCGACAGCGATACGCTGTCCATCGACGGCGGCATGATCCGCCACGTGATGAAGCGGGAGATCCCCATGCTGGGCGGCCCGTCGGCGGCGGATATCACGCCGTCCCTGATGGTGGTGGTGCCGGACTTTGAGCAGTTCGTGCCGGCGCTGCAGGACTATTTCATGGAGAAGTACCACAGCTATCCCACGGTGGTGTGGCACTACGCCTTCGACACTGATCTGCCGGAAAACCAGCAGGGTAACATCGACGGAACAACGCCCAATCTGGAGGACGCGCTGAACGGGTATCTGGCGGGCGTCAGCAGTGACTGGGGCGTGGGCGTCAGCGTGGAGTCCAAGGCCGCCAACCGGGCAGACTTCTACGGCATGTACGGCGGATTGTTCTTCCTGGGCATCATGCTGAGTATCGTGTTTATCTTCGCGGCAGTGGCTATCCTTTACTATAAGCAGCTTTCGGAGGGCTATGAGGATCAGAGCCGGTTCGACATCATGCAGAAGGTGGGCATGACCAAGGTGGACATCCGCCGCAGCATCAACAGCCAGCTGCTGACGGTGTTCTATCTGCCGCTGGTGCTGGCGGGCGTGCACCTGTGCTTCGCGTTCCCGTTCATCCACAAGCTGCTGATCCTGTTCAATCTGGACAACCGGGGGCTGCTGATCGGCACAACGGCGGTGAGCTTTGCGGTGTTCGCGCTGCTGTACGCCATCGTGTACAAGCTGACGGGGAATACCTACTACCGCATCGTGGCGGAGGATACAGAAAAAGAGTAGAACGAAAGAGACGGCGGGAGCCGTCTCTTTTCTGTTTTTTTGGGCAAAAAACGGGTTTTGTGTGGACAAATCATGGCGGCTTTCTGTATAATACATACTGATACACTATTGTTAACGACAGCTTTATATACAGCGCGGCGTGCCGCGCGTAAGGAGGCAGTATGCGTAATATCTGGACGGTATTCAAAACCGATATACGGACGCTGAGCAAGTGCTTTTTCGCCTGCGTGGTGGTGGTTGCCATCGCCCTGCTGCCCAGCCTGTACGCCTGGCTGAATATCTACTCCAACTGGGACCCCTACGGCAACACCGGGGGGATATCCATCGCGGTGGCGTCGCTGGACGAGGGCTATACCGACGCGGACGGCACCTACGAGAACAAGGGCGACGACGTGGTGGCCGACCTGCGGGAGGCCACGTCCATCAACTGGGTCATCGTGGACACCGAGGAGGAGGCCAAGGGCGGCGTGGAGTCCGGCGACTACTACGCGGCGGTGGTCATCGACAAGCAGTTCAGCCGGAATATGTACCGGATGCTGACGGACTGGACCGGTAAGCCGGCCATCACCTACTACGAAAACGCCAAGAAGAACGCCGTGGCCACCAAGATCACCGACACGGCGGTGGAGACGCTGAAGCGCTCCATCAGTGAAAACTATCTGGAGGTGGTCATCGGCGGCATCATGGAGCAGAGCGATCTGCTGGCAGCGGACCTGACCGCCGACGATCCGGAGGCCGCTGTGAAGGGCGTGCTGTACCAGGCCCAGGACCTGCTGCACGCCTGCGGGCGGATGATGGACGCCTTTGAGGCAGCGGGCGGCAGCGGCGTGTCGGAGAGCAGCGCGGCGGCGCTGGAGGCGGCCGTGGCCAATATCAACAAGAACCTGCCGGACGGCGCACAGCTGCAGCAGACGGCGGCGGAGATACAGCTGCAGCTGAATACGGCTCTGGCCCGGGTGGAACGGGCGCTGGACCGGCTGAACAGCGCCATTGGGAACGCGCCGGAGTTGCCGTCGGCACAGCAGCAGCTGCGAGATGCGGCGGCGCAGCTGGAAAAGGCGGCGGACACGCTGGAAACGTGGGCGGCGGGGCTGGAGGCCTCCGGCACGGAGGCGGGCAAGATCCAGGCGGAGGCGGCGCGGCAGACGGCGGCGGAGTGCCGCAAGACAGCAAAGCAGCTGCGGGCACTGGCGGAGAGTCCGGATTCTGCCGACCTGCTGGCGGACTGCGACGCGTTGGTGAAGTCCATCCGGACGATGGTGGATAAGATCCCCGTGACTTCAAAGGCGCTGCAAAAGGAGCTGGACACCGTGGCCGGTCAGGTGGCGGACACCATGGAGGGCATGGCCGCGCTGGCCGGGGACGCCAAGGCCATGAAGACCGCACTGGCGGAGACCGCTGACGCTGTGGGCGACACCATGGCGCTGCTGCGGCCGGCTACGGAGAAGCTGCTGACCTCACTGGAGAGCACCATAGACGACCTGGAGGGGCTGACCACAGACGAATACATGGATACGCTGGTGGATATCCTGGGCGGCGACCCGGCGGTGTACGGCCAGTATTTCCCGGAAATGGTGCAGACCAGCGTGAATGCGGTGTATCCCATCGCCAACTACGGCTCGGCCATGACGCCGTTCTACACGGTGCTGGCCATCTGGGTAGGCGGCGTGATATTGTCGTCCCTCATCAAGATACACGCCCGGACGGAGGGCCTGATCGACCAGAAGCCGGCGGAGCTGTACTTCGGGCGGTACTTGTTCTTTTTCGTGCTGAGCCAGATACAGGCGGCGGTCATCGTCACCGGTGATCTGTACATACTGAAGGTGCAGTGCCTGCACCCGGGGATGCTGTATCTCACGGGCGCGCTGACGGCCTTCACATTCAGCCTGCTGATCTATTCCCTGGCCATCTCCTTCGGCGACGTGGGCAAGGCCATCGTGGTGGTCATCATGGTCATGCAGATCGCAGGCTCCTCCGGCACGTTCCCCATCGAGCTGCTGCCGGCCATTTACCAGAAGATCTATCGCTTCTTCCCCTTCCCCTATGCCATCGACGCCATGCGCGAGTGCATCTGCGGGATGTACGGGAATTACTACTGGCAGCAGATCGGCTTCCTGCTGCTGTTTGCTGCGGCGGCGCTGGTGATCGGCCTGCTGGTGCGGCGGCCCTTCATGGGACTGAACCACTTTATGGAGGAGAAGCTGGAGGAGACGGAGCTGCTGTGAAAGGAGGTGTTGACCGATGACAAAAGAACGGGACTATCAGGAGTTGTATGACCGCCTGCTGGAGGAGGTCAGCACCCTGCACCGGAACAACCGGCGGCGGATACGCGTCGGTATGCGGATGCTGCTGGCGGTGACGCTGGGATTGATGCTGCTGATGTTTCTGGCGGGGGGGAACAAGGTGTTCACCCTGATGCTGTGGATACTGTCCATGTTCGCGGTGGCGGCATATCTGATCGCCGTGGAGTACGCGGACTATGAGCTGCAAAAGAAGCTGGAGAACATCACCCAGATGGAGCAGGAGAGCCTGGGCACACTGCTGGAGCTGCCGGAGCTGCCCAAGGTGCCACGGATGGGTCTGCTGCTGCGCCACGGCACCCGGGAGGAACAGGAGACGCCGGAGAGGGAGGCAACGGCGGCGGAAGCGGCACCTGCGCCGGAGGAGACGGCTGCGGCAGCGGAGATATCCCCGGCACCTGCGGAGGAGACTCCGGTCACAAAGGCACCGGCAGCGCCGGAGCCGGAGGCATATTCCGTGGACGAGATACTGCGGGAGGTGCACGGCGGAGCGCCGCAGGCAGACAGCGCGCCGACGCCTGCCGCGCCGGTATACAGCGGCGCGCGGGTGCTGGAACGGCTGCTGGACGACCCGGAGAAGCTGGCGTCCGATCTGGACGCGCTGACCCGGGCGATACAGGGGCTGTCCGATGACCTGCGGCGCGGTGCGGCGGAGAGCCGGGAAGGGCAGGTGGACCGATGAAGAACATCTGGAATATCTTTCGCGCCGACTGGCGGCGGCTGACGGCCAGTGTGGTGGCGGTGGTGGTGCTGCTGGGATTGTGCCTGGTGCCGTGTCTGTACGCCTGGTTCAACATCCTGTCCAACTGGGATCCCTACGGCACGGCGTCCACCAGCCGCATCAGCGTGGCGGTGGCCAGCGAGGACGCGGGCTGCGAGGTGCTGGGTCTGGAGGTGAACATCGGCGCGCTGGTGCTCCAGGGGCTGGAGAGCAACGACCAGATGGGCTGGGTGTTCGTGGACAGCCGGGCGGAGGCCCTGGACGGGGTGGAGTCCGGCGACTACTACGCGGCGCTGATCGTGCCGGAGGAATTTACCGAGGATTTTGTGAGTATTCTGTCCGGCGATTTGCGCCACCCGCAGATACAGTATTACGAGAACGAGAAGAAGAACGCCATCGCCCCCAAGATCACCAGCAAGGCCAAGACCGCCGTGCAGGAGCAGATCAACACCACGGTCATCGGCAAGGCCGCCGAAGCGCTGACCACGGCGGGCTCCGTGTTCAAGGCCATGGGGCTGGATTCGGAGGCGCTGGCGGACGGCATTATGGATAAGCTGACCGGTGCGCGGCAGGAGATGGCGCAGCTGCAGAAGGTGCTGCTGTCGCTGAAGGACGTGATGAACGGGGCGGATGGGCTGCTGACCGCGGCGTCCGTGACCATCGCGGACGCACGGGGAACGGTGGAGGACGCCGATGCGGCGGCGGGCAGCACGGTGCAGCTTATCAGCACGGGCCTGAGCGCGGCGGACACGGCGTACAGCGACCTGCTGACGGTGCTGAACAACACGGATAAGGTATTAGGCGACATAGAGGATATGCTGCGGAACATGGATACCTCTGCCGCCGACGAAGCGCTGAAGGCGGACCTGCACCGGAAGATACAGGCGGCCATCGCCGCGCTGGCGGACCAGCTGGCGGCCACCGAGGACGAGGCCGTGAAGGCGCAGCTGGAGACGGCCATCGCTGATCTGGAGGCGCTGGACGCGCTGGTGGATACGCTGGAGCCGTCGGCCCTGCAGGGACCGGTGCTGGATATGCTGCATCAGGTGCGGCAGGAGCTGCTGGCTGCGGCGGTGCGGACCAATAAGGAGGTCAACGAATATCTGCACACCACCGGGGCCCAGGCCCAGACCACGCTGCGGTCCGTCCAGCAGCTGCTGGGGGCTGTGGGCGGCAGCCTGGGCGAGGTGTCCGGCACGCTGGACAGCTACGCCGATGCCATGACCACCGTACAGCCTACGCTGGACGCGGGCATCACCCTGGCCAACACGGTGGAGACGTATCTGGCGGACATCGAGGACGATGTGCGCCGGGTGACGGAGAGCGAAGCCTTCAAGCGCTTTACGGAGCTGATGGAGAGCAGCGATGCCGAAAGCATGGCGGACTACCTCAGCTCGCCGGTGCAGCTGAACACGGAGATCATCTATGAGATCAAGGACTACGGCGCGGCCATGTCGCCCTACTACGTCATGCTGGCGCTGTTTGTGGGCAGCCTGCTGACCGCCGTGATGCTGAAGGTGCCGGTGACCCAGCCGGAGTTTGCCGGGTGCCGGGCCGTGGAGCGGTATTTCGGGCGGTTCGCCACCTTCTTCCTGATGGCCATGGCCCAGGCGCTGGTGACGGCCTTTGGCTGCCTGTACTTCGTGGGGATGGAGACGGCGGAGCCGGCGCTGTTCGTGCTGGCCTGCTGCCTGTGCTCGCTGAACTTCGCCAGTATGAACTACGCGCTGGTGTATGCCCTGGACAACGTGGGTATGGCGTTGTCGGTCGTTATCATGGTCATTCAGGTGGCCGGGTCCGGCGGCTCGTACCCAGTGCACGTGCTGCCGCAGCTGTTCCAGACACTGTATCCCTTCATGCCCTTCCACTACGGCATGGATATGATCCGGGAGACGGTGGGCGGTATGTACGGCGACACATATCTGCGCTGCGCGCTGGTGCTGCTGGGCATGTGCGCGCTGTTCACGGTGTTCGGCCTGCTGGTATATTACCCGGCCCGAAGACTGAACGCGGCTATCGCTGCCAGCAAGGAAAAGTCCGGTATCATGTAAACAGAGGGCATAACTTTTTTTCATGGCTTCGACAGCATAAGTGCCCCCCGCAGGCCCATGGGCCTGCGGGGGGCACTTATGCTGTCGAAGCCATGAAAAAAAGTTATGCCCCCTTGCTTTTTGCCGTTTAAGGCAAAAAAGCGGGGACGTTTTTGTGCAGGGTGGAGAAAAGTTTGCACGGCGAGAATTTCCCCTCTTTTGCTGTTGCAAGGCGGGCGGGCCTATGGTACAGTACGGGTGGAGTGTTAGAAAATTAACAGGCAAAGCGACACGGCGTTCAACACGTTTTAGGAGGAGAGAGCATGAGATCGGAACGGGAGAAAACGGTGGCCATCGTCCGGGCCCACGACTGCGACAGCGCGAAGCTCATCGCCATTTTGCAGGAGATACAGGCATCGGAGAACTACCTGAGCCAGGAGAATATGGAACTGGTGGCGGATATGCTGCACATCAGCGTCTCACGGGTGTACAGCGTGGCCACGTTTTATGAGAATTTCTCGCTGGAACCCAAAGGAAAGCACATCATCAAGGTCTGTGACGGCACGGCCTGTCATGTGCGGAAGTCCGGGCCTATCTACGACGCGATCTATGAGTACCTGAAGCTGGACGGCAAGCGCAGGACCAGCGCCGACGGCGTATTTACGCTGGAGACGGTGGCCTGTCTGGGTGCCTGCGGTCTGGCACCGGTGATGACGGTTGACGGCGAGGTGTACGCCAAGATGACGCCGGAGACGGCGCTGGCGGAGTTGGAGGCCATTCGCGGAAAGGAGGCGGCGGAATGAGCAAGCTGACACGGGAGGGCTTCCGCGCCATGCACGAACAGGCGGTGGAGGCGCTGGAACGGAGCAGATCATCCCTGAACGTGCTGATCTGTGCCGGTACGGGCTGTATCGCCAGCGGGTCCATGAAGGTGTATGAGAACCTGCGGGAGGAGTGTGCCCAGCGGGGACTGCAGGTGTATGTGGGCCTGACCCACCACGGCGACGCGGAGAAGAGCCTGCACATCAAGATGAGTGGCTGCCACGGCTTCTGCGAGATGGGACCGCTGGTGCATATCGAGCCGCTGGGTGTGATGTATGTCCGCGTGAAGCCGGAGGATTGCCGCGAGATCGTGGAGAGAACGCTGCTGGGCGGCGAGGTCATCGAACGGCTGACCTATCACCAGGACGGCGTATCCTATCCCCGGCAGGAGGATATCCCCTTTTACAAGAAGCAGCACCGGGTGGTGCTGGCCAGCTGCGGCGCCAGCGACGCGGAAAATCTGGAGGAATACATCGCCAAGGGCGGGTACACCGCCTTTGAAAAGGCGCTGTTCGACATGGATGGCGCGGCGATCTGCAGGGAGATCTCCGACTCCGGCCTGCGGGGCCGGGGCGGCGGCGGGTTCCCCGCCG
>FR881542.1:14839-18006 GCA_000435555.1 Firmicutes bacterium CAG:176 | reverse complement strand
TGCGCTCGATCAGACGGGTGCACACGCCGCCCATGGTCTCAATACCCAGGGACAGGGGGGTCACGTCCAACAGCAGCAGGCCCTTCACGTCGCCGGTCAGCACGCCTGCCTGCAGGGCGGCGCCCATGGCCACGCACTCATCGGGGTTGATGCCCTTGAACGGCTCGCTGCCGGTAAAACTCTTCACGGCCTCCACCACAGCGGGGATACGGCTGGAGCCGCCCACCATCAGCACCTTGGCCAGGTCGCTGGGCTTCAGACCGGCATCGGACATAGCCTGACGCACGGGGCCCATGGTGGCCTCCACCAGGTGGCCGGTCAGCTCATTGAACTTCGCCCGGGTCAGGGTGACGTCCAGATGCTTCGGGCCGGTGGCGTCCGCAGTGATATAGGGCAGATTGATGTTGCTGGTGGTCACGCCGGACAGCTCGATCTTGGCCTTCTCGGCGGCCTCCTTCAGGCGCTGCATGGCTACCTTGTCGCCGCTGAGGTCGATGCCGTCACTCTTCTTGAACTCGGACACCAGATACTTCATGATGCACTGATCGAAGTCGTCGCCGCCCAGGCGGTTGTTGCCGGCGGTAGCCAGCACCTCGATCACGCCGTCATCGATCTCCAGGATGGACACATCAAAGGTGCCGCCGCCCAGATCGTAGACCATGATCTTCTGTGCCTGCTCTTTATCCACACCGTAGGCCAATGCGGCGGCGGTGGGCTCGTTGATGATACGCTTCACGTCCAGGCCGGCAATCTTGCCGGCGTCCTTGGTGGCCTGACGCTGGCTGTCGGTGAAGTAGGCGGGCACGGTAATGACCGCCTCGGTGACGGTGGTGCCCAGATACGCCTCAGCGTCCGCCTTCAGCTTCTGCAGGATCATGGCGCTGATCTCCTGGGGGGTGTAGCTCTTGCCGTCGATGGTCACGCGGTGATCGGTGCCCATCTCACGCTTGATGGAGGAGATGGTGCGCTCCGGGTTAGTGATGGCCTGGCGCTTTGCCACCTGGCCCACCATACGCTCACCGGTCTTGCTGAACGCCACCACGGACGGGGTGGTGCGGTTGCCCTCCGCGTTGGGGATAACGACTGCCTCGCCGCCTTCCATCACGGCTACGCAGGAATTGGTCGTACCAAGGTCGATACCGATAACTTTAGACATAATGATTGCCTCCTGTATATAGATAAATATTTATTGCTTACTGTATTTGATCTGGCCGCTTAATAGGGCCGGTCCGGCATGATGAGCGCGGCAATGATATAGGCCAGCACACCGCTTCCGCCCAGCAGGCAGAACACCACCCACGCCAAACGCACCAGCGTGGAGTCGATGTTGAAATACTCCGCGATGCCGCCGCATACACCGGCGATCTTCTTGTCTGTGCTGCTCTTGTACAGTTTCTTGCCTTCCATAATAGCTTCCTCCCTCTCAGTTGGCTACCTTCACCATGGCGAAGCGGAGTATTTTGTCGCCCAGTGTGTAGCCCTTTTGGAATACCTCTACCACGGTGTTCTCCGCCGCGGTCTCGTCCTCGGTGTGCATCACCGCGTTGTGCTTTTCCGGATCGAACTTCTCACCCAGGGCGGGTATCTCCGCAACGTTCAGCTTGGTCAAGACCTCCTCGAACTGCTTGCAGATCAGCTCCAGTCCCTGCCGGTGTGCGTCGCCCTCCTCAAATTGGCTCACGCCCCGTTCCAGGTTGTCCAGCACCGCCAGAAACGGCTTGATGGTGTCGATCTTCGCGTCATTGTACAGGTGCTCCTTCTCGCGCGCAGTCCGCTTCCGGTAGTTGTCGTACTCCGCCGCCAGCCGCAGGTATTTGTCATTGGCGTCCGCCAGCGTTTTTGCCAGCGCCTCCATCTGCTCCATCTGTGCCTTGGTGACGGTGTAGGTCTCCTCGGTCGTCTCGGCCGCTTCCGCTGCGCTCTCCGCCGCTTCCGGCGCGGCTTCCTTCGCGGCGCTCTCGGCGGCCTCTGCCGCCTTCTTGTTCTTTTTATTATCCTTTTCGCTCATTCCGTTGTATCCTCCGGTAGCTGTTTTTTACCAAACATACGGCTCAGGCTCTCCGCAAAGTAGCTCAGCCGCGCCGCGACCGCGGCGTAATCCATACGCGTGGGACCCACAACGCCCACTAAGCCGCGCATATTATCGCCGATATCATAGCTGGCGATCACCACGCTGCTCTCCTTCAGCGCGTCGTTGACGTTTTCCGGCCCGATGAGTATCTGCATGGGCGCGTCCCCGGCAGGCACAGGCAGCTCCTGCTTGTTGTCCACCATAAAGCTCATCAGGTCGTGGGCCTTGTCGATATCCCGAAATTCCGGGAACTTCAGCAGCTGGCTGGCGCCGCTGGTGTACACCTGCTGGTGGTTGGACTCCTCCAGCAGCGACCCGGCGTACTCCGTCACCTGGTTCAAAATCAGGAACCATTGGCCGGACACCTGTTCGCTGAGGTTCATCAGCGTGGCGTTCATCTGCTCCGCGGACACCCCGGTAAAGTGGGTGTTCAGCAGGTGACTCAGCTGCGGCAGCGCCTCCGCCTCAACGGGCAGCGACGTCCGCATCAGCTGGCTCTTCACCCGACTGTCCGACAGCATCACCACGGCGATAAAGCCGGAGGCGTCCACGCCGATCAGCTCAAACCGCTGTACCGTGGCCGCCGTGCGGTGGTCCGCTACAGCGTAGGTGGGATAGCCCACAAAGCTGGACACCATCTGTCCCGCCTGGTCGATGACCTGCTCCACCTGCTGCAGGGGCTTTGCCAGCGCCGTATTGATGCTGGCCTCCTCCTCTGCCGACAGGGTCTTGCGGTCCATCAGCTCGTTGACGTACAGCCGGTAGCCCCTGGCCGATGGAATGCGTCCCGCCGAGGTGTGGGGCTGCTCCAGGTAGCCCATGTCCGTCAGGTCGGCCAGCTCGTTCCGCACGGTGGCGGAGCTGACCTTTTCCGGCATCAGCGCCACGATGGCCTTGGAGCCCACCGGTTCAGCGGTGTTGATGTAGCTGTCCACCACGATCTTCAGTATTTGCTTTTTTCGTTGGGTCAGTTCCATAGGTCCATTCTCCGTTTAGCACTCGTTATCTTTGAGTGCTAAACGCAGTGTACCACCGGCGGGAACCGTTGTCAATAGCCGGGGTTTTAATTATTTGTGAACAACGGAAAAAGGGCGTC
>FR881542.1:5595-14812 GCA_000435555.1 Firmicutes bacterium CAG:176 | reverse complement strand
GCGTCCGCCGCGGCGGGACGCCCTTTTATATTTATATATAGTGTGTTATGACTGCGTCGGAGGTACGCCATCTGTCCTGGCAGGCTTGCCGGAACGGATGTAATCCTGCACCAGCACATAGACCACCGAGCACACCGGTACGCCCAGCAGCATACCCAGCACGCCGAAGGCGCCGCCGCCGATGGTCACGGCCGCCAGCACCCACAGTCCCGGCAGACCCACAGACTTGCCCACCACCTTGGGGTAGATCAGGTTTCCCTCCACCTGCTGCAATATCAGCAGGAAGATCAGGAAGGTCAGCGCCTTGATGGGACTTTGGAACACGATGAGGAACGCGCCGGTGGCCGCGCCGATCCACGCGCCGAAAATGGGGATCAGCGACAGGGACGCGATGATGACCGATACCGGCAGCGCGTAGGGCAGGCGCAGGATCAGCATACCGATGCAGCACAGGGTGCCCAGGATAAACGCCTCGGTCACCTGTCCGGTGACGAAGCTGGAAAAGGCGTTGTTGGTCAGGCTCAGCAGGCGCATAAGACGGTCGGCGGCCTTCTGGGGCAGGATCCGCCGCAGCAGGCGGCGGGACTGTGCCAGAAGCGTCTCCTTCTGGGCCAGCAGATACAGGGAGAACACCAGCGCCAGCAGGAAGTTCACCAACGCGGACAGAATGGACGTAGTGATGTTCAGGGTGGTATTTACCACGCTGTCGCCCTTCTCCTGTAGGAAACCGGTGATGGTATCCTTGACCTGGTCGGCGCTGAGGGACAGCTCCGGCAGCGTCACGCCGTGCTCGGCAGCGAAGTCGCTGAGATTTGTCCACCAGACCTGGATCTGGTTCACATAGGTGGGGATATTGGCTACCATAGTAGTGCCGGCCTCCTCCAGACGGGGGATAAGGATGAAGAAGATAGCAAAAATGATACCCAGGAACAGCAGCAGCGTCAGCGTCAGGCAGACAGGCCGCTTCAGCTTGGCGTTCCACGGACTGTTCCATTTGATCAGGCCGCGGTCCCACAGGCGCTCCAGCGCCACCATCATCAGGTTCAGCACAAACGCGATGCAGATACCGATCAACAGCGGCGAGAGCAGGTCCAGCAGACTGCCCAGCACACCGCTGATCCACTTCAGGTTGTTCAGTCCCCAGTACAGCAGTGCCGCAAAGGCGATCAGCAGCATGATCCGCTTGATGTTTTTCTTGTTCAGGTCCAAAGCCATCCCGCCCTTCGGTCGTGTTACACTATATATTATCATGTCCTGTGTAAAGTTTCCATGCAAAAAGCGGCGCAAAGTGGAAAATTTTTGTGAACAGTCCGGCGGCGCCTATCAAAAATACTTTTCCCTATCGGAAACTCCCACTTGCATTTTGTCGAACCATTCGATAAACTGTAAGGTGACTGAAAGATTTTTCACATACGGAGGTATTCCCTATGAAGCAGCTCAACCGCTGGGTCTACGCCATTGTGGGCGTCATCGTCCTGCTGTTCGCAGGTCTTGTGTACGCCTGGAGCGTGCTGTCCACCCCCATCGGCGCCGAGTTCACCGGCTGGACGAAGGCCCAGCTGAGCCTGACGTTCACCCTGGTGATGATCCTGTTCTGTATCGGCTCCCTGCTGTGCGGCCTGCTGGCCGGAAGGCTCAGCGCCAAAAACGCCGTGCGCCTGGGCGCAGTCCTGTTTCTGGCTGGCTTTTTCATCGCCAGCCGCTGCCAGTCGCCGCTGACGCTGTACCTGGGCTTCGGCGTGCTGTGCGGCCTGGGCTCCGGCCTGAGCTACAACGCCGTGATGAGCACCATGGTCCGCTGGTTCCCGGATCGGCCCGGCCTGATCTCCGGCGTGCTGCTGATGGGCTTCGGCGGCGGCAGCTTTCTGATCGGCAAGCTGTACCAGGCCTGGACACCTGCCGGCGTCGGCGGCTGGCGCACCAGCTTTCTGGTGCTGGGCATCGTATGCTTTGCGGTGCTGGCGGTGTGCTCCTTCTTTTTCGTAGCACCCGGTGCAGACTTTACCGCCCCGGCGGTCAAGGGCGGCAAGACCGTGTCCCGTCCCGCTGCCGCGGATGTCACTCCCGGCCAAATGCTGAAAAAAACCACTTTCTGGCTGTACTACGTCTGGGCCATCGCGGTCAGCGCTGCCGGACTGGCCCTGATCTCTCAGGCCAGCGGCGTGGTGTGGCAGGCCAGCGCCGACCAGACGGCGGCCTCCGTGGCCACCATCGTGGGCCTGATCTCCATCTGCAACGCCGTGGGCCGCGTGCTCTTCGGCGGGATGTACGACAAGTACGGCCGCAGCCTGTCCATGCAGCTGGTGAACGGCCTGTTCATCCTGACCTCTGCGGTGCTGCTGCTGGCCATGTCCAGAGGCAGCGTGACGGTGGTCATCCTGGGCTTTGTGCTGGGCGGCCTGGCCTATTCCGGCGTCACGCCCACCAACTCCGCCTTCTGCCGCGCCTATTTCGGTCCCGGCCACTATCCGGTGAATTTCCCCCTGATCAACACGAACCTGATCTTCGCCAGCTTCGGCAGCACCGTCTCCGGTGCGCTGTATGACGCCGGCGGGTCCTATAACAGCACGTTTTTCCTGATCATCGGCCTGGCGGCGGTGGGTATCGTCTGCTCCCTGGCCATCTCTGCCATCGACAAAAAGGGAAACTAAGGCACAGAACAGAGCGCCTGACCCGCTGGGTCAGGCGCTCTCTTTATTCGGATATGCGGAACAGACGCTTGCCGTTTTCCAGTGTGGCGCGGGCCAGCTGCTCCACGGGAACGCCCTTCCACTCCGCCAGCTTCTCCGCCACCAGGCGGACATAGGCGGAGTCGTTGCGCTCGCCCCGATGGGGCACCGGGGTCATGTAGGGGCTGTCCGTCTCGATGAGCATACGGTCCAGGGGCGTAACGGCGGCCACCTCCGGAGCGCGGCGGGCGTTTTTGTAGGTCACAGGGCCGTCGAAGCCCAGGTACCAGCCCAGGTCCAGCAGCTCCCGCGCCATCTCCGGGCTGCCGGAGAAGCAGTGGAACACGCCGGTAACATCGGGGAACTCCCGAACGATGGCCAGCGAGTCCCCGTGGGCCTCGCGGTCGTGGAAAATGACCGGTAGGCGCAGCGCGCGGGCCAGCGCCAGCTGGGCGCGCAGCACCTGCTGCTGGAGCTCCCGGGGCGGGTTCTCAGCCCAGTAGTAGTCCAGACCGATCTCACCGATGGCCGCCACCTTGGGCTGTCGGGCCAATTCACGCAGCACGTCGATATCCGCCGGGACAAAGCCGGCGCAGTTCTCCGGGTGGATGCCCACGGCGGCGTAGACATGGGGGTAGGCAGCGGCGTAGGACACCGCCTTGCGGGAGCTGTCCAGATCGCAGCCGGGGTTCAGCACCAGGGCGACACCGCGCTGCGGCAGGCTCTCCAGCAGCAGCTCGCGGTCCGGGTCGAAGGCCGCATCGTCGTAGTGGGCGTGGGTGTCAAACAGCATGGCTCACGCCTCCAGACGGACCTTGCCCAGGGTCGTGCTGTCCACGTTCTGCTCCTTGATGGCCTTCAGGCGGGCCATGTGGGGCTGCTGCATATGGACGCGCTGGTGTTCGGCGCTCTGCCAGCGCTCGATAAGCAGCAGCTCGTTCTCGTCCTGGGCGGAGAAGTAGTAATCATAGGCCAGGCAGCCGTCCTCCTGGCGAATAAGGGTCAGGATGCCCTCCTCCACCAGCTGGCGGACAAATTTCTCCCGGCAGCCGGGCTTGGCCTGGTAACGGACATACAGCATGAGTTCTTCCATCGTGCACCTCCGGTGTTTTTTTGCTATTGTAGCACTTCGGGCGGGCAGGTGCAAATATTTCTGCGGCGAAGCGCAAAAAAGCATTTACAAGCTGTATAAAATAAGATATACTTTACAAGCTGTATTTTATTTCCGGGTGGGATACGCCCCGGAGCCAAGACAAGATAGGGTGGGAGAGAAACATGGCAACGGATTTTTCCAGAACACTGAGCCTGCTGCGGCAGGAGAAGGGCATCAGCCAGCGGAAGGCAGCGGCGGCGCTGGGCATCAGTCAGGCGCTGCTGAGTCACTATGAAAACGGCATACGGGAGCCGGGTCTGGCCTTCGTGTGTAAGGTGTGTGACTTTTACCGGGTGTCGGCGGACTTTCTGCTTGGCCGCACCGCCAACCGGGACGGCGCGATGATCGACTCGGAAACGCTGTACGACGGCAGCACGGAGAAGGGCTCCCTGCGGGGGAGCATCATGGCCACGCTGCAGAAGAAGCTGGCGGTGAACACCACAGGGCTGCTGTTCGACCTGCTGAGCCGCACCAACAGCCGAGAGGCCATCACCGCCGCCGGAGACTGCCTCGGCGCCACGCTGTACGATCTGCTGCGGCGGCTGTACCGGCAAAGCGGCGGCAATGAGGATCTGTTCGCCACAGAGGCGGTGGACTTCGATGCCGGCGCAGTGGACGCGGCGCTGCTGCGGAGCCGCGGAGCCTATATGCGGGCACTGACGGAGGCGGATGAGCTTCCCCACCTGAGCTCCGACGCGCTGACCACCCTGCCCGGCATCGGGCAGAGCGCCGCTCAGGTCATCCACAACGTGGACGAACGGGCAGGGAAGTAAGGAGGTTTTCTGTATGTTTGACCAATCCCATATCCGCAACTTCTCCATCATCGCCCACATCGACCACGGTAAATCCCTTCCCCAACTTGCCTGACGGCAAGCCGGGGACCCCTCTTTTCATTTGACATCCTCGGCGGAAATGAATTCCGCCTGCGGCAAGGTTTTGCTCCGCAAAACGCTTGTGCGCGCTATCCGCGCGGTCAGCGTGGATTTACCCTAAGGAGGTTTTCTGTATGTTTGACCAATCTCATATCCGCAACTTCTCCATCATCGCCCACATCGACCACGGTAAATCCACGCTGGCGGACCGGCTGCTGGAGAAGTGCCACGCCGTGCCGGAGCGCGAGATGGAGAACCAGCTGCTGGACAATATGGATCTGGAGCGCGAGCGCGGCATCACCATCAAATCCCGTGCCGTGCGTATTTTCTATACCGCCAATGACGGGGAGACTTACGCCCTGAACCTGATCGACACGCCGGGCCACGTGGACTTCAACTATGAGGTCAGCCGGTCTCTGGCCGCCTGCGAGGGCGCGCTGCTGGTGGTGGACGCCACCCAGGGCGTGGAGGCGCAGACCCTGGCCAACACCTATCTGGCCATGGACCACGACCTGGAGATCCTGCCGGTATTCAACAAGATCGACCTGCCCGCCGCCGACCCCCTGAAGGCCAAGCAGGAGGTGGAGGACATCATCGGCCTGCCGGCACTGGAGGCCCCGGAGATCTCCGCCAAGCTGGGCACCAACATCGAGGCTGTACTGGAGGACGTGGTGAAGAATGTGCCCGCGCCCAAGGGCGACCCCAAGGCGCCCCTGCAGGCGCTGGTGTTCGACAGTCAGTACGACCCCTACGTGGGTGTGGTGGTGTATTTCCGTATCAAGCAGGGCACTATGCGGAAGGGGCAGACCATCCGCATGATGGCCACCGGCGCGGAGTACACCATTCTGGAGTGCGGCTACCTCAAGCCCATCGGCAACGAGCCGACGGACGCCTTACAGGCCGGCGAGGTGGGCTATTTCACCGCCAGCATCAAAAACGTGAAGGACACCCAGGTGGGCGACACCGTCACCGACGCGGCGAACCCCGCCGCCGAGGCGCTGCCCGGCTACCGCCCGGCGCAGTCCATGGTATACTGCGGCATCTACACCGAGGATGGCAGCAAGTACCCGGATCTGCGGGACGCGCTGGAAAAGCTGCAGCTGAACGACGCCAGCCTGACCTTCGAGCCGGAGAGCTCCGTAGCCCTGGGCTTCGGCTTCCGGTGCGGCTTTTTGGGTATGCTCCACATGGAGATCATCCAGGAGCGCCTGGAGCGGGAGTTCAATCTGGACCTGGTGACCACGCTGCCCAGCGTCATCTACCACGTCTACAAATCCGATGGCACCATGGTGAAGGTGGACAACCCCCACAACTACCCCGACCCCGGCACCATCGAGCACGCCGAGGAGCCGTATGTCAAGGTGTCCATCATCAGTCCCCAGGACTATGTGGGCAACATCATGCCCATGTGCCAGGAGCGCCGGGGCGAGTTCAAGGATATGCAGTATCTGGACACCCACCTGGTGGAGCTGCACTACCAGATGCCGCTGAACGAGATCATCTACGACTTTTTTGACACACTGAAGGCCAACACCAAGGGCTACGCCAGCCTGGACTACGAGCTGTCCAGCTACCGCACCAGTGATCTGGTGAAAGTGGATCTGCTGCTCAACGGCGACGGCGTGGACGCCCTGAGCTTCATCGCCCACCGGGACAAGGCGTATCCCCGCGCCCGGCGGCTGTGCGAAAAGCTGAAGGAAAACATCCCCCGCCAGCTGTTCGAGGTGCCGATTCAGGCGGCCATCGGCGGCCGTATCATCGCCCGCGAGACGGTGAAGGCCATGCGCAAGGACGTGCTGGCCAAGTGCTACGGCGGCGACATCACCCGCAAGAAGAAGCTGCTGGAGAAGCAGAAAGAGGGCAAGAAGAAGATGCGCAATCTGGGCACAGTGCAGGTGCCTACCGAGGCCTTCATGGCCGTCCTCAAGCTGGACAGCGATTGACAAAAAAAGAAACCGCCTGCGGCGGTTTCTTTTTTTGCTCTATTCGATCGTGCCGAACAGCGCCCAGGTATTGCTGTCGGTGATCTTTACATCCCGGTATTCGCCCAGATCAGCCCGGTCGCCGGTGCAGTGGACCAGGCGGCCGCCGGCGGTACGGGCCGTCAGGGGCCAGCGGGCGTCGTCGCTCTCGCCGTCCACCAGACAGCGCAGCGTCTGCCCCACATACTGGCGGTGCAGCTCCTCGGAGATGCCGTTCTGCACGGCGCAGAGCCGGTCAAACCACCGCTGCTTCTCCTCACGGGGGACGGGGTCCTCCATCTTCGCCGCCGGGGTACCGGGGCGGGGGGAGAAGATAAACGTAAACAGGGCGTCGAAGCGGACCTTCTCCACCAGGGCCACCGTCTCCATGGCCTCGCTCTCCGTCTCACCGGGGAAGCCGATGATCACGTCGCTGGTCAGCACCAGGTCGGGCATGACCCTGCGGGCGTAGGTGATCAGGTCCAGATACCTGGCCACATCGTAGGGGCGGTTCATGGCGCGGAGCACCCGGTCGCAGCCGGACTGCACCGGCAGGTGCAGCTGCTTGGCCACATGGCGGCTGGCGGCCATCACGTCGAACAGCTTATAGGTGGCGTCCTTAGGCTGGGAGGACATGAAGCGCAGGAGATAGTCGCCCTCGATCTTGTCCAGGTCGGTCAGCAGATCGGCAAAATCATAGCCGGTGCCCAGATCCTTGCCGTAGGAGTTGACGTTCTGCCCCAGCAGGGTGATCTCCCGGAAGCCGTCGGCCACCAGCTCCCGCACCTCGTCGATGATCCTCTCCGGGTCGCGGCTGCGTTCCCGGCCGCGGACGTAGGGCACGATGCAGTAGGAGCAGAAGTTGTTGCAGCCGTACATGATGGACACCCACGCGCGGGTGCGGCCCTCGCGGACCACGGGCATACCCTCGGCGATGGCGCCGTGCTCATCCTCCACGGAGAACACCCGCCGCCGCTGGGTATAGACCTGATACAGCAGCTCGGGGAACTTCCACAGGGCCTGCGGGCCGAACACCAGATCCACATGGCGGTAGGACTGGCGCACCTTCTCGGCCACCTCCGGCCGCTGCGCCATGCAGCCGCACAGGCAGATCACCTGCGCCGGGTTGGCCTTCTTCGTGTGGGTCAGCGCACCCAGATTGCCGTACACCCGCTTCTCCGCGTGGTCGCGGATGGCGCAGGTGTTCAGCACCACCACGTCCGCCTGGGCCGGATCGTCGGTGAACGAGCACCCCATAGCCCGGAGCATACCCATGATATACTGGCTGTCGGCCACGTTCTGCTGGCAGCCGAAGGTATCCACCAGCGCGCGGAGGGGCCGGGCGGCGTGCATTTCCTTCAGCTTTGCTTCAAAATCCCGCTGGCGGTCCAGCTGCGCGGCGGGGATCTGTACCTGTGTTCTTTCCAAGAGGACCTCCCTGCCCCCGGCGGGGGCGAAGTTGAAATATCGTGGACAGTATAGCACACCCGGCGGGGAAATACAAGGACGGCGGGGCCATAGACAAAAAGACGCCGCCCCCGGCGGGGACGGCGCAAGCGGGTGGGATATTGGAAAGCCTCCGAACCGTATAGTACACCGGGTCGAAGCGCTTGTAAATAGGAGCTTTTGCCGCATTTTGGCGGAAAAAGTCGAAGGCTGTCGAATTTGACCGTTCCGCGAATTTTTTGTGAACATTTCACAAATTCTTCCAAACCCTCTTTTCAACGCAAGACATATTTGCTATAATTAGTCAAGGATAAGGGGAAACCACTCCCCGACCCTTGCACCGTTACCCGTTACGGAAAGGAGCAAACACTATGAAGTTCACATTCGCCTGCAAGAAGATCTCTCTCAACGACTCCATCAAGGAATACGCCGAGAAAAAGATCAGTAAGCTGGACAAGTATTTCCCGGAGGAGGCAGACGCCTTTGTGACCTTTGCTGTGGAGAAGAAAAACCGCTGTGTGGTGGAGCTGACCATCCGCGCCGCCAACGGCACGCTGTTCCGCGCCCAGACTGAGGATCCCGACGGCGATATGCGCAGCGCCATCGACGAGGCCGTCAGCTTCATCGACCGCCGCATCCGCAAGAACAAGACCCGCCTGGCCAAGAATCTGCGGCCCGACGCGCTGGTGTCCACCGTGCCCGCCGAATTCGACGTGGTGGAGGACAACGACTTCGACATCATCCGCACCAAGCGCTTCTCCGTCAAGCCCATGACCACCGACGAGGCCGTTCTGCAGATGAACCTGCTGGGGCACTCCTTCTATGTGTTCCGCAATATCGAGACGAACGCCGTGTGCGTGGTGTACCACCGCAACAATGGCGGCTACGGCCTGATCGAGACGGAGGAGTAATTCACATACACAACACGAGAGAGCACCGCCGAAAGGCCGCCTGACACAAGAAAACACACGGTTTTGCCTGTGTCTATCCGGCTGAAATCGACCGCAAAAACGCCCACATGCGTCAGCATGCGGGCGTTTTTGCAGCCAATTTCAGCTCGAATTTACTTTGGCAAAACTGCTTCGCACCGAAAAAGAGCGCGTTTTGTGCAGAGCC
>FR881542.1:0-5587 GCA_000435555.1 Firmicutes bacterium CAG:176 | reverse complement strand
TTCGCACCGAAAAAGAGCGCGTTTGGGGCAGAGCGGAGGCGCGCCGCCGCAGGCATACTGGATGTCTGTCAAGGCGGCGCAACGATGGGGCTGCGCGAAACGCGCCTTTTGCGGCGTATGTTTTCTTATGCCAGGCGGCCTAAAGGCGGTGCTCTTTTTTTGCTGGCGGATCCCGTCATTTTGATGCAAATGACCCGCCGCTTTAGCCGATGCTGTAAGTATATTCACCAAAATCGCATATTCTGCGAATAAATATTCAATTTTGCCTTGACATTCCCGGACTGTGGTGGTAAATTATGCAACATCAACGAGAGAGCTGCACCGGACGGCGGCAAGCCCATCCCCGGAAAACGCACACTGGAAAGGCGGTACGACCCATGAAAAATCACCACAGCAAAGGGGTTGGCACGATGGCACTGCCGCGACGACGACAGGCGCACCGCCTGCACCGCGCGGCATAAACTCTCCCGACCACATACATTTTATACATGAATAAATATTCACCATATACGGAAGGATATACGACCATGAAAAAGTTTGTTTCTTTGCTTCTGGCGCTGATGATGGCGCTTTCTCTGGTGGCCTGCGGCAGCAAGGCTGATACGACGACCGACGACAAGACCGACGACGACACCGTGACCGAGCCGGCCAACGCGCTGGAAAAGATCAAGGCCGACGGCGTGCTGACCGTGGCCCTCAGCCCCGACTTCTCCCCCATGGAGTTCGTGGACTCCTCCAAAACCGGTCAGGACCAGTATGTGGGCTTTGACATCACGCTGGCCAAGTACATCGCCGAGAACCTGGGCGTGGAGCTGGTCATCGAGCCTATGGGCTTCGACGCCAGCCAGACCGCCGTGTACACCGGCTCCGTCCCCATGAGCATCTCCGGCTACTCCTGGACGGAGGACAGAGCCCAGAACTATGAGCTCAGCGATTACTACTACGCCGGTGAAAACGAGACGAGACAGGCCCTGCTCATCAAGAAGGAGAACGCGGATAAGTACACCTCCCCCGATGATCTGGCCGGTCAGGACGTGGGCGCGCAGAACGCCTCCCTGCAGATGCAGCTGGTGACTGAGCAGCTGACGGGTGCCAATCCCATCTCCATCGGCGACATCACCGTGGGCGTCATGGAGCTCAAGAGCGGCAACATCGAGGCGCTGGCCGTGGCCTACGGCAACGCGGAGATGATCGTGGACGCCAACCCCGATCTGGTCATCTGCACCTGGGAATTCGACGTGAAGGCCGAGTATTCCGCCAACGTTATCATGATGCAGAAGGGTGAGACGGAGCTGCTGGACGCGGTGAACGCCATTCTGGCACAGGCCAAGGAGGCCAACCTCTACGACGGCTGGTACAAGGACGCCGTGGAGCTGGGCAAGAGCGAGAACGCACAGGAGCTGACACTGAACTGACACGGATATACACCGCGGCGGGTACGAAAGCCGTACCCGCCGCCGTATACACAGTAAGAGGAAATCACCATGAAATTCATTGACTTTGAAAAGCTGGCGGCCCTGTTCCTGAAATACTGGGACAAATTCCTCATCGACGGCGTGTCGTACACGCTGGCGCTGGCCGCCATCACCGTAGCCTTCGGCGCGGTGTTCGCCTCTGTGCTGGCACTGATGAAGATGTCGAAGATACCGCCGCTGCGGTGGCTGTCCACCATCTACATCGAGATCATCCGCGGCACGCCCATGCTGCTGCAGCTGTATTTCTTCTATTTCGGCCTGCCCATGCTGATCCCGGCGTTGAACAAGCAGAAGTTCCTCTGCATCGCCATCGCCCTGATCTGCAACAGCGCGGCCTACGTGTCCGAGGTCATCCGTTCCGGCATCCAGGCGGTAGATCCGGGGCAGAAGGAGGCAGCGCTGAGCCTTGGCTTCTGCGAGAGCAAGGCCATGTGGTTCGTGGTGGTGCCCCAGGCAGTGAAGAACATCCTGCCCGCCCTGGGCAATGAGTTTATCATGATCATCAAGGACACGTCCCTGGGCTCCACGTTCTTCATCGGCGACCTGATGACCCAGTACCTGGTGGTCAAGGGCGCCACATACCTGCCCATCGAGCCGCTGGTGATCGTGGGCGTCATCTACTTCATTATGACGTTCGTGCTCAGCAAGGTGTTCGGCCACTTTGAAAGAAAAATGAAGAAGGCCGACCGGAACAACGGCTATGGGCGCAAGCGGAAGCAGCAGCGGGAGGTGCATATCTGATGGCACAGACGCTTATCCAGGTCAAGGACCTGAAGAAATACTACAACGGCGGCGACGTCAAGGCGCTGGACGGCGTCACGGTGGACGTGTACAAGGGCGACGTTATCGCGGTGATCGGGCCCTCCGGCGGCGGCAAGAGCACATTCCTGCGGAGCCTGAACCTGCTGGAAACGCCCACCTCCGGCTCCATCATCTTCGACGGGGTGGACATCACCGGCAAGAAGGTGGACCTCCCCCTCCATCGGCAGAAAATGGGCATGGTGTTCCAGCATTTCAACCTGTTCCCCAACAAAACCGTGCTGGAGAATCTGACCATGGCGCCCATCAAGATCAAAAAAGTCCCCAAGTCGGAGGCCGAGCAGAAGGCCATGGCGCTGCTCCAGCGCGTGGGCCTGGCAGACAGAGCCAACGACTACCCCTCCCAGCTGTCCGGCGGACAGAAGCAGCGTGTGGCCATCGTCCGGGCCCTGGCCATGGAGCCGGAGGTCATGCTGTTCGACGAGCCCACCAGCGCCCTGGACCCGGAGATGGTGGGCGAGGTGCTGGAGGTCATGCAGGAGCTGGCCCAGTCCGGCATGACCATGGTGGTGGTCACCCACGAGATGGGCTTCGCCAAAGAGGTGGGCAGCCGCGTGCTGTTCATGGACGCCGGCAAGATCGCCGAGCAGGGCACCCCCGCCGATGTTTTCGATCACCCCCAGAGCCCTCGCCTTCAGGATTTCCTGAAGAAGGTGCTGTGAAAAAGGAGCAGACAATGAACGATGCAAAAAAGGCGGCGCTGGCCGCCATTGACGAGAAGAAGGAACTGGTGGCAGAGGTGGCGGACGCCATCTGGGACTATGCTGAGCTGTCCATGCAGGAGGTAAAGTCCGCCGCCCTGTTCGTCAAGGTGCTGAAGGCTGAGGGCTTTCAGGTGGAGGACGGCATATGCGGCATCCCCACCGCCTTCTCCGCCTCCTTCGGCAGCGGTGGGCCGGTCATTGGCCTGCTGGCGGAGTACGATGCGCTGTCCGGCCTTTCGCAGGCGGCGGGCAGCACCGCGTACCACGAGCTGGTGAAGGGCGGCAGCGGCCACGGCTGTGGCCACAATCTGCTGGGCGCGGGGGCCATGGCCGCCGCCATCGGCCTGAAGCACTATCTGACCCAGACCGGAAAAAGCGGCACCGTCATCCTGTACGGCTGCCCCGGCGAGGAGGGTGTGGCGTCCAAGGCCTATATGGCTCGGGAGGGCCTGTGGTACGGCCTTGACGCGGCGCTGACGTGGCACCCCGGCGACAGCAGCGAGGTGACTACCGGCTCCACCAACTCCTGCATCCAGATGATCTACACGTTCCACGGGCTGGCGTCCCAGGCATCCACCGCGCCGGAGCGGGGCCGCAGCGCGCTGGACGCGGTAGAGCTGATGAATGTGGGCGTGCAGTTCCTGCGGGAGCATATGCCCCGCGACGCCCGGGTGCACTACTCCATTCTGGACGCAGGCGGCGTAAGCCCCAACGTGGTGCAGCACCAGGCCAGCGTCCTGTACATGATCCGTTCCAACTTCGTCAAGGACTGCATGGCTCTGCACCAGCGGGTGGACAAGATCGCGCAGGGCGCGGCGCTGATGACGGACACCACCATCGAGCGCCGCTTCGTGGACGGCCTGTCCGACACCGTGTGCAACCACGCGCTGGAGAAGGTGCTGTACGACAACTTCTCCCAGCTGGGCGTACCGCCCTGCACGGCGGAGGAGCACGCTTTCATGGAGGCACTGTCCGCCACCTACGAAGGGCGTGACGTCCCCGGCGGCGTGGGCGCGGAGAACGATCCCGCCTTCGCCGAAAAGGTGAAGGCCATGCAGACCGGCCACTTCAACGACTTCCTGATGCCGCTGTATCAGGGTCCCGCCTTCAACGCCGGCTCCACCGACGTGGGCGATGTCAGCTATCAGTGCCCCACGGCACAGATCCATGTGGCGGTGTGGCCCAACCACGTCCCCTGCCACAGCTGGCAGGTGGTGTCCTGCAACAAGACGCCCATGGCCCATAAGGCCACCGTACACGCCGGCAAGGTGCTGTGCGCCGCCGCCATTGATCTGCTGGAGCAGCCCGCGCTGCTGGAGGCCGCCAAGGCCGAGTTCCGGCAGCGGACGGCAGCCGGGTACACCTGCCCCATCCCGGCGGACGCTGTGCCGGCGACCCTCGAGCTGTAAAGAAAGAACACCCCTGACCTGCCGGTCAGGGGTGTTCTCTTACAGATGCAGCTCCTTCAGCCGCCGGAAGCTGCGGCTCGCCAGCAGCAGGCCCAGCGCCGCCAGCACCAGCGCCGCCGCGCCCAGCACCCAGGTCAGCGTGTCCGTCAGCCCCCGGCTGCACAGCCAGGAGAACAGCCGGTAGGCGCCCATGACCAGCAGGATGCCCGCCAGCAGCAGCGCCACCAGCACGGTGGAATTCTCGCAGTTGTCTATCTTCTTCATGGCGTCCTCCCCTGCGCCGGAACGGCCCCGGCGCTTCCGTCCACCATCATACCATCCGCCGCACAGCCCGTCAAGCGCAGAGAGCCGGAGGCTGTCCTCACGGACAGTCCCCGGCTTCGCGTTTACGCCAGCAGGGCGCGGTCGTTGTCGTATTCCTGGCCGCTGACCTTGCTGAACAGCGCCAGCAGGTCCGGCACCGTCAGCCGGGCCTTCTCCTCGCCGGAGATATCCATCACGATCCGCCCGTTGTGCAGCATCAGCAGGCGGTTGCCGTAGTGGATAGCGTCGCGCATATTGTGGGTGATCATCAGCGTGGTCAGGTGGTTCTCCCGGACCAGGCGGTCCGTGATATCCATGACCCGCTGGGCCGTCTGGGGATCCAGGGCAGCGGTGTGCTCGTCCAGCAGCAGCAGCTTGGGCTTCTGCAGGGTGGCCATCAGCAGCGTCAGCGCCTGACGCTGTCCGCCGGAGAGGGTGCCCACCTTGGTGGTCAGGCGATCCTCCAGACCCAGACCCAGCTCCCGCAGGCGGCGGCGATAGTCCTCGCGCTCGCCGCGGCGGATGCCGGGACGCAGGGTGTGATGCCGGCCGCGGCGCTCCGCCAGAGCCAGGTTCTCCTCGATCTCCATGCCGGCGGAGGTGCCCATCATGGGGTCCTGGTATACGCGGCCCAGGTAGCGGGCGCGCTTGTACTCCGGCAGAGAGGAAACGTTGACGCCGTCCAGCTCGATGCTGCCCTCGTCGGGCTGCCAGGTGCCGCAGATGGCGTTCTGCATGGTGCTCTTTCCGGCGCCGTTGCCGCCGATGACGGTGACGAAATCCCCGTCCCGCAGCGTCAGGCTCAGGTGGTCCAGCGCCACGCGCTCGTCCACGGTGCCGCTGTTGAAGGTCTTGGTGATGTTATTCATTTTCAGCA
>FR881541.1:6942-21918 GCA_000435555.1 Firmicutes bacterium CAG:176 | reverse complement strand
CCCGCGCCCGCAGGCGCAAAAAAAGAGACGGCCTTCGCCGTCTCTTTTTGTATCTCATCAGTTGTCCGTGCGGTTCCGCCACTCCAGCTCCTGCTCCAGCTCGAATTTCAGCTTCTTGTTCTCCTCCACCAGCGTGTCGTAGTGGGTGCCCTGCACGTAGTACTTCACGAACGCGAACGTGGCCTCGTTGAACTCCTCCTCCGTGTACTCCGGCAGCAGGGAGCCGTTCTTCCGGCGCAGACCGGTGACCTCGATCACCACCAGCCGGCGGTGCTCCTCGGACAGCTGAAACAGCTTCAGCTGCTCGGGGATCTCCAGCTCCAGATCACAGCGCTCGTTGACGATCTCCAGCAGACGGCGCTGCTCCGGCTTGGCGGACACGATGACGCCGTGCTCGGCAAACAGCCGCTTCAGATAGCTGGCGGAGACCTCCTCCCGGGTAATCGTGCCCTTGCCGATGCCGGTGAGCATGGTGTTGGACAGGTTCAGGCTCACATAGACCTCACTGCCGGTCTTCGGGTATTTCATGGACGTACCTCCTGATGTTCCGTTTTATTCGCCTCGCGGGCGGGGCTTCGTTCTGCGTATACCGTACCACATTCTATAAGAAATTGCAACTATTATATGATAAAAACACGGTATTTTTCTCAAAAATACATGGTTTTCATCATCCCAAACGTACCAAACATTTTATACGCGCCCCCCAGCCGCCCCGGTAAACTTTCCCTATTCAAACGCCCCGCGATGTGATACAATGTTGCCATAGCACAGTGCGGGCAGGCACACCTGCCCGACACGATAAGGACAAGGGGGCTCTGCCATGAACATCCAGCGCGCCTATGTGGAGATCACCAACCTCTGCAACCTCCACTGCGACTTCTGCGCCGGCCACCACCGGCCGCTGATGGCCATGCGTACCGACGACTTTGCGGTGGCGGCCAAAAAGCTGCGTGCTGTCACGCAGTATATCTACCTCCACGTTATGGGCGAGCCGCTGCTCCACCCGGAGCTGGGGAAAATTTTGGATACCTGCGCCCAGCTGGACTTCCGTGTCTGCATCACCACCAACGGCACGCTCCTGCCCAAAAAGTTGGAAATCCTGCTTGCCTGCCCCGCCCTGCATAAGGTAGCCGTCTCTCTCCATTCCTTCGAGGGCAACCACCTGAACGTGCATCCCTCCGAGGGCAACCACCTGAACGTGCCCCTGGAGGACTACGTCACCGGCTGTCTCCGCAGCTGCCAGAAGCTGGCCGCCGCTGGGGTCAACTGTACCCTGCGCCTGTGGAACAGCGGCATGCCCCAGGCCCTGAACCCGGAGATCGAGCGCATCCTGGGCGAGCTCACCGGGCAGAATACCGCCCACCTCCCCGAGGATATGCTCCACAACCGCCGCTTGGCCCCCCGCATCTACATACAGAAGGACGAGCACTTCTACTGGCCCGGCGACGAGAACAACGACTGCCCCGACGACACCCAGTACTGCTACGGCCTGCGCCGCCAGCTGGGCGTGCTGTGCGACGGCACCGTGATCCCCTGCTGTCTGGACAGCGAGGGCCGGCTGGCCCTGGGCAACATTTTCCACCAGAGCCTGGACTACATTCTCAACACGCCCCGGGCCCAGCGCATCCGCCGCGGCTTTGACTGCCGTGAGCCCGCCGAGGCTCTCTGCCGCCGCTGCCACTACGCCTCCCGCTTTAATATACCTTTACCACAGAGCAACAAAAAGTAGCGATCAGACAACAGCATTTGAAAATAAATGGCAAACAAGAGTAACAAAAACAGCAACCAAAGCTCCCATAAAATACCATTCCCGCTGGCCTCTCTGCCGGCAGTCCTGCTGCCCTGGTACGACCGGGAAAAACGTTCTCTCCCTTGGCGAGATATCGTCACGCCTTACCGCACCTGGGTGTCGGAGATCATGCTCCAGCAGACGCGGGTACAGGCGGTGCTTCCCTATTTTGAGCGGTTTATGGCCGCCGCGCCGGACGTGCCCGCCCTGGCGGAATTAGCGGAAGACCGCTTGCTCTCCCTGTGGCAGGGCCTGGGCTATTACAGCCGCGCCCGCAGCCTGCAGCGCTCCGCCCGCGTCATGGTGGACCAATACGGTGGCTGTCTCCCCGACACGTACAGCGACCTGATACAACTTCCCGGAATCGGCGACTATACGGCGGGCGCGATACTCTCCATCGCCTTTAATAAAGCCGTTCCTGCCGTTGACGGCAACGTACTGCGTATCGCGGCGCGGCTGACCTCCTGCGGCGATAACGTCCTTGACCCGCGGACACGCCAGCACGTCCGCGATGCGCTGGCGGCCGTCATGCCCACCGACCGCCCCGGCGATTTTAACCAGGCCATGATGGACCTGGGTGCCGCAGTCTGCTTGCCAAAAAATCCCAACTGCGAAAGCTGTCCCGCCGCAAACCTTTGTGCCGCAAAGGCTGCGGGGCTTCAGTCCCGGCTGCCGGTGCGGGAAAAAAATACCGCCAAGCCGGAAAAGGACCTGACGGTCTTTCTGCTGACCACCCCCGATGGCCGCACAGCCCTGCGCCGCCGCCCGGAAACGGGCCTGCTCTCCGGCCTGTGGGAGTTTCCCAACACCGAGGGGATGCTGACGGAAGCCCTTGCGGCACAACAGCTTCTGGACTGGGGACTCACGCCGCTTTCCTGGGAGAAGCGCTTTTCGGACAGGCATATCTTTACCCATCTCCGCTGGAATATGACGGTATTTCGCTTAACCGTCGCTGGCGACGGCCCTCCGGACTGGGTCTGGGCATCTGATGACCGGGACCTTTACCCCATGCCCACCGCCTTCAAAAAGTTGGAAAATAAATAAAATCGTATGCAAATAAAGGAGAAACAGGGATGGCACAGTTGTATTTTAAGTTCGGCGCCATGGGCTCCAGTAAGACGGCCAACGCGCTGATGGCGCGGTTCAACTACGAGGAGCGCGGCCAGGAGACACTGCTGGTAAAGCCCCGTCTGGACACCCGCGACGGCGACCATATGGTCTATTCCCGCATCGGCCTGAAACACCCCTGCATCTACTTCGATGAGATGCGCGAAATGTCGGAAACCGAACTGCAGACCTATGCCTGCATTATCATCGACGAGGCCCAGTTCCTGACAAAAGACGAGGTCTATTATCTCGTCCACCTCGTCGATGACTGTAGCATCCCCGTCATCTGCTACGGTCTCCGCGCCGACTTCAAGGGCGACTTGTTCCCCGGCAGCTACCACCTGCTGGTGCTGGCGGACAAGCTGGAGGAGGTCAAAACCATCTGCTGGTGCGGCAAAAAAGCGGCCTTTAACGCCCGTTTCGACGAAAATGGCCATGTGGTAAAGGAGGGCGCACAGGTGGTGCTGGGTGCCAATGACAAGTATATCGGTCTGTGTCGCCGCCACTGGATGGCTGGCGACCTGGGCCCGGATTTTGACATCCACAAGGTATGATCTGCACCTTATGTCCCCGTAACTGCGGGGCAGAGCGCACTGCGGAGCACGGCAGCGGATTCTGCGGTATGCCCGCCGGACTGCGGGTGGCACGGGCCATGCTGCACCGGTGGGAGGAGCCGCCCATCTCCGGCACGAATGGCGCGGGAACGGTGTTTTTCTCCGGCTGTACCCTGCGGTGCTGCTACTGTCAGAATGGCAGCATTTCCGCCGGTGGTCAGGGAAAGGATATCTCCACGGCGCGGCTGCGGGAGATATTCGACGAGCTGATCTCCCGGGGCGCACACAACATCGAGCTGGTGACGCCCACACACTTTCTGCCGTGGATACTGCCGGCCCTGGAGCCAAAGCTTCCGGTACCGGTGGTGTACAACTGCGGTGGGTATGAAAAGGTCGATACGCTGCGGCAGCTGGAAGGAAAGGTAGACATATATCTACCGGACCTGAAATATGCCGACGGCGCGCTGGCTAAGGCACTCTCCGGGGCGGAGGACTACTTTCCCGCGGCCTGCGAAGCCATACGAGAGATGTTTCGTCAGGTGGGACGGCCGGTGTACGACGAGAACGGGCTGATGAAACAGGGTGTGATCCTGCGGCATCTGGTGCTGCCGGGGTATCTGAACAACACCCGGCAAGTGCTGGACTGGATCGCGGAGACCTTCGCGCCCGGTGACGTGGCGATGTCCCTGATGAGCCAGTATACGCCGCCGACTGGCATGACGGGCCGGCTGGCGCGGCGGGTGACGGCGGCGGAGTACCGGGCGGCAGTGACCTATATGCGGAACTGCGGCATTGAGGACGGCTTCGTGCAGGAACGGACCTCCGCCGAGGAGGCCTACACGCCGGCCTTTGACGGAACAGGTGTATAAACGCAAAAAAAGAAAGCCCTTCGGGCTTTCTTTTTTTGCTGTTATCGGGCCTGGGCACGGTCATAGGAGACCACCACGCGGCGGTTGGGCTCAGTGCCCACGGAGTAAGTGGTGACACCGGGGACATCCTGCAGGGCGGCGTGGATCACATGGCGCTCGTAGGCGTTCATGGGCTCCAGGGTCACGCTACGGCGGTACTTCTGTACCTTGGTCGCCACCTTGCGGGCCAGGCTCTCCAGACTCTGCTCACGGCGGGCACGGTAGTTCTCGGCATCCATCTGGACGCGAACACGCTTGCTGTCGCTGCCGGTGTTGATGGCATAATTGGTCAGCTGCTGGATGGCATCCAGCGTCTCGCCGCGATGGCCGATCAGCTGACCCAGACGCTCGCCCACCAGAATGACCTTGTAGCGGCCCTTCTCCACCTCGTAGACCTTGACCTCGGCGGCACTGTCCATATGCTGGAGCAGACCGGAGACGAAGGCGATGATACGCTTGGCGTTATCGTCGTCACACTCGGGCAGATCGATGGCCGGGGCCACAGGGGCAGGACGCTCCTTCTTTTCGGGGCGGGGACGGTCGCTGCGGTCGGGACGGCTCTGACGGTCCTGACAGGGCTTGTCAGCCTTTGGCGCCGCCGGTTTAGCGGGGACGGCGGTCTTGGGCTCCGCCTTGGGGGCGGCAGGGGTCTCGGGGATGATCTTCACCTCGGCGGGGGCGGCAACGTCTGCCTCCTCGGGACCATAGGTGATACGGATACGGGCGGGGGTGGCGCCGATGCCCAGGAAGCCTGTCTTGGCACGCTCCAGAATGGAGACAGACACGTCATCGCGGTCCATGCCCAGCTGCTCAAGGCCTTTACGCAGCGCCTCGTCCTCAGTCTTGCCCGTTACGTCGATATAACTCATAGACAAAACTCCTTATTCGTCGTAGTGTTCCTCGCGGTAGGCGCGGCCCCGTGCGTAGGGACGATTGCCCACCTTACCGGCTTCCGTGGTGCTCTCGCCGGTCTTTTTCTTTTTGGGTTGGGGCTGGGGCTTCTTGCCTCCCTTGGACTGGGCCTGCTGCTCCAGCTGACGGTTATAATTCTCGCGGGCAGCCTGCATTTTAGCGTAGCGGGCCTCGCGCTTCTGGCGCTCCTTGTCGGTCTCCTCGCGGTCCAGCACCTTAGAGAAGTGCTTGTTCAGCACCTGCTCCTGAATGCAGGAGAAGGCGGCGTTGGCGATCCAGTAGACGCACAGGGCGGCGGGGAGGATATAACCCATCCACACCGTCATCAGGGGCATCATGTAGAGCATCGCCTTGGAGGAGCCGTTCATGTTGCTGTTGCCGTTGGTCTTCATGGAGATGCGGGTCATCAGGAACTGCAGTGCGGCGGAGATCAGCGGCATGAGCATGATGCCGATGACGGGCCAGCCGCCGGAGGGGAACTGGCTGAACAGATCCTTGGGCACGGCGGACAGGTCCATGCTGAGGAAGGTGTAGTTCAAGTCGATAAGACCGTCGAATTTACCCTCGAAGCTGGACCAGTTATCGTGGATGAACTTGGCCAGATAGATCTGGTCATAAGCTGAGGCCTGACCACTGGCGCCGGACACATACCCCAGGGACACCGCCAGCTCGGTGATCTTGGCGATGACCTCGTTGGACAGGGACATGAAGTAGCGCAGAGGTGTGCGGATGATGTAGTACAGGGCGATCAGGATGGGGAAGGGCAGGAAGAACCACAGGCACCCGGACATGGGGTTGACACCCTCGCGGGCATAGAGGTCCGCGATCTCCTGCTGCTGCCTCTCCTTGTTGTTGGCGTATTTCTTCTGGATCTCCTGCACCTTGCTGTTCATGCGGCCCATGCGGAGCATACTCTTCTTGCTCTTGAGCTGGAAGGGAAGCAGCACCAGCTTGACGATCAGGGTGAAGAGGATCAGAGCGACGCCATAAGAGCCCGTCCAGGTATAGAACAGGCGGGTGAGCCACGCGAACGGCACACAGATGTAGTAGCCGAGTTGTGCGAACATAGGCTTTTATTCCTCCGTAGTTTTTTGAGGGGGTTGGTTCAGGGCACCGGATCATACCAGCCGCCCTTGTGATGGTGGAAGGGATGGCACCGCATAAGACGCTTGAAGGCCAGCCAACCGCCCTTGGCCGCACCGTATTTCTCGACCGCCTCAAGGGCGTACTGCGAGCAGGTGGGGATATAGCGGCAGCGGGGCGGGAACAGGGGCGAGACGGCCCGGCGATAAAAGCGGATGGCGGAGAGAAGAAGTCTTTTCATACATCCTCCCGCAGCAATCCCAGCTCTGCAAGGCAGCGGAGGTATTGCTTTTCCAGCTTGTGATAGGGCAGCTCGGCGGCACGGACACGGCCCACCATGATAATATCCCAGCCGGGGAGCATATCGGCCCTGTGCAGGCGATAGAGCTCACGAAACCGGCGGCGGACACGGTTGCGGACCACGGCGTGGCCCAGCTTGGTGGAGACGGTGACGCCCAGGCGGCTCATTCCCTGTCTGTTCTTCAGGCAGTAGACCACCACGCCGCCGGAGACGGCAGACCGGCCCCTGCGGTAGATGCGGCGGAAGTCGCTGTTTTGCTTCACCGTTACTCTTGCGTCCATGTGTTCCCTCGCTATACTGGTTTTGCCTCGCCAGATACACCGATAGGGACGGGGATCTCGATCCTCCGTCCCTCAGGGCTTATCTGTATGTGCGATGCACCTTCCGTGACCTCAATGGGTCAGACGGGCACGACCCTTGGCACGACGACGGGCCAGAACCTTGCGGCCGTTGCGGGTGGCCATTCTCTTGCGGAAGCCGTGCTCCTTGGAGCGCTGACGCTTCTTGGGCTGATAGGTACGGAACATTGCATGACACCTCCATTTTTAAGATTATCCGGCGGGACAACAAGGCCCCGCGCTTACTCGACAGCGGTGAGATATTCACCGCCGCAGTAAACATTTCCACGCCTGTTGCACATCTGCGTGCAACCACGCGGAGTATATTATACAGATACAGGGGGGCACTGTCAACAAAAATTTACCCACAAGCGCCAGTTTTTGCGGGAAAAACAGGGAAAAAGCCGGCAGTTTATATTTAGAATAGGTGTAGACTTCCGGCGTGTTTTCTGCTATAATGTAGTGGGATATTTTGCGGCGGTACACCCCCCGCCATTTTACTGCGGAGGAAAACAGACAGCCTCCGCCGAAAGGGGAGCTTTTGCTTGAATTCCATGAAAGACCTGTGGGACAGCGTGCTCAAACGGCTGAGCCATGAGCTGTCCGAAACCACCATCAACACCTGGTTCGACGAGGTAACGGTGGTGACAATGGAGGACTCGGCCTTCGTGCTCCATTGCAGCAATACCTTTAAAAAAAGCACCATCGAGGCCAGGTTCCTGCCCCATATCAAGGCGGCGCTGCGGGACCTGTTCTCCACGGACCTGGAGGTAAAAATTCTGGACGATCAGCAGCTGGCGGCTTACCACGGTGTGGCGCCGGACAGGCCGGGCGATCTGTCAGAGTCGGAGGCCTTCACCTTCGAGACGTATGTGGTGGGACCCCAGAACAAGCTGGCCTTTGCCGCCGCCAAGGCGGTGACCGAGAAGCCCGGAGAGAACTACAATCCGCTGTTTATCTACGGTGACAGCGGACTGGGCAAGACGCACCTGCTGTACGCTATCGCCAACGCCCTGCGTAAAAAGCGGCCAGAGGCACGGATCGTCTATGTGAAGGGCGACGACTTCACCAATGAGCTGATCGCCTCCATCCGGGAAAACCGCAATGCGGAGTTCCGGGAAAAGTACCGGCAGACGGATATCCTGCTGATGGACGATATCCAATTCATCGCCGGCAAGATACAGACCCAGGAGGAGTTCTTTCACACCTTCAACACCCTGTATGAGTCCGGCCGGCAGATCGTGCTGACATCGGACCGTCCCCCAAAAGAGATCACCCAGCTGGAGGACCGGCTGCGGACCCGGTTCGAGTGGGGCCTGATGGTGGATGTGGCACCGCCGGACTTTGAAACACGGTTCGCCATCGTGCAGAATAAGGCAGCCATGCTGGGCGTGAAGCTGCCCAACGAGGTGACGGACTACATCGCGGAGAACATCACCTCCAACGTGCGGCAGATCGAGGGCACGCTGAACAAGATACTGGCCTATCGGGATCTGCTGGACGACCAGGTAAACGAGGAGACCGTCAGCCGGGCCATCCGTGATATGCTGAAGAAGAGCAACGACTTTGCCCCCACCCCTGCCATTATCGTGGGATACATATGCAGCTACTTCCATGTGGACGAGGAGACGCTGCGGGGACAAAGCCGCAGCCGCGATGTGGTGGCCGCGCGGCAGATCGCCATGTATCTCATCCGCCGTATGACCTCCATGAGCCTGAACGACATCGGCAAGGAGTTCGGCGACAGGGACCACTCCACTATTCTGCACTCTCTTGACAAGGTGGAGAGCACGATGCGCTCCGACCCCGCCTTTGCCGAAAAGGTGAAGGAGATCACCACCAACATCAACAGCAAAAAGTGAAAAAACACGGGTGCTGGGGGAGAGGAAATGAAAGGACAAGGTTTTCCCCATTTTCTGTGTAATCCACGTGGAAAAACTGTGTAACATCCGTATCACACATGAAGCTGTGGGAAACCCGGAGTGTTTTCCATAACGGTATGTCTATAAAAAAGCCGATAACAGCGCGGGATAAACATGGATGTCCACATAAAATTTCCCTACTAATAAGACTACTGAAATAAAAGATTAGTTTATGATTTAATTTAGAAAAATAGAACCGCTTTTTTGCATAGGGCTGATCTTTCAGACAGCGCAGGCGGCAATGACTTTAGGAAAGCGAGGAACGACGGATATGGTGAGATTTTCCTGTGAAAAGGCACTGGTACAACAGGCGGTGGCCGCGGTGTCTCGGGCGGTGGCGGCTAAAAGCTCCATCCCGGCGCTGGAGGGTATCCTGCTGGAGTGCGGCGAGGGACTGCGGCTGTCCGGCTATAATATGCAGACCGGCATACGCACCACGGTAGAGGCCGCAGTGTCCGAGGCAGGGCACATCGTGCTGAACGCCAGACTGTTCGGCGAGATGATCCGCCGCCTGCCGGATGATATGGTGACCTTTGAGGCAGACGACAAGTTCAACGTGAAGCTGAACTGCGGCGATGCCAGCTTCGAGCTTCCCGGCCTCAGCGCCGACGACTATCCGGAGCTGCCGGAGGTGGACGACCAGTTCTCCGTCACACTGGAGCAGCGGACGCTGAAGGCCATGATCAACCAGACCAGCTTTGCTGTTTCCGTCAACGAGGCCCGTCCCATCCACACCGGCGCCCTGTTTGAGATCAGCGACAAGGGACTGACCATGGTGGCGGTGGACGGCTTCCGTCTGGCGCTGCGCCGCGAGCCGTTGGAGCACATCGACGGCGGGGCCTTCAAGTTCGTGGCCCCCGGCGCCGCCCTGAACGAAGTGGAGAAAATATGCGCCGACACCGACGACATGGTGACGGTGACCCAGGGCAAGCGCCATCTGATGTTCGAGGCCGGGGCTACCCAGCTGATATGCCGCCGGTTGGAGGGTGAATTCCTGGACTACAAGAATGCCATACCTACCACCAACCCCATCTGCATCGAGGTGGACAACAAGACGATGATCGAAAGCCTGGACCGCGTCAGCGTGGTCATCAGCGAGAAGCTGAAAAGTCCGGTACGCTGCCTGTTCAGCCAGGACCGGGTGTATATGTCCGCCCGGACCGGAAACGGCGAAGCCCGGGATATCTGCCCCGTCCGCGGCGACGGACAGGAGCTGGAGATCGGCTTCAACAACCGCTATCTCATGGACGCCCTGCGCTATGCCCCGGCAGACACGGTGAAAATGCAGCTGAACACCGGTATTTCGCCCTGTATTATCACGCCCGTAGATGACAGTGACAACTTTCTTTATATGGTGCTGCCGGTGCGCCTGAAGGCGCAATAAAGGCACATCTCTTGTGCCCTGCCATCGTTACACCTCCTCGACATACACCCGGTACGCCGTCGTTGGTTTGCCATCGGCAGAACGCAGGAGCTGCACCTTTATCGAACTGTGTGCGCGCTTTTTATTGAAGAAAAAAACGGCATATTATATCTATGAACGAGGTTCATTATTATGGAGACTATCACCATCACAACGGAATATATCAAATTGCAGGATCTGCTGAAGTTTGCCGCGGCGGTAGAGACCGGCGGCGAGGCCAAACTCGTCATCCAGGAGGGTGACGTGACGGTAAATGGCGAGGTGTGCACCATGCGTGGCAAGAAGATCCGGCCCGGCGACGTGGTGGCCTTCAACGGGCAGATGCTGACGGTGACGTATGAGAGTTGACGCCCTGCACCTGCAGGGCTGGCGGAACTACGGCACGCAGGCGCTGACGTTCGACCCCAGCTGCAACGTTATTTACGGAGAGAACGCCCAAGGAAAAACAAATCTGCTGGAGGCCATTGTATATCTTAGCTGTGGAAAAAGTCCCCGCGCCCACGGAGACAAGGAGCTGATCGGCTTTGATATGCAGGAGGCCGCGCTGTTGGGAGATATCTTTTCCCGGCAGCGGGAGTTTGTGACGGACATACGCCTCTTCCGCGGAAAGCGTCGGAAAATGACCGTTAACGGTGTGCCCGCCAAAAACAGCGCCGCCCTGTCCGACGTGCTGCATACCGTATTTTTTGCGCCGGAGGATCTGTTTTTGATCCGGGCCGGTGCGGCGGAACGGCGGCGGTTCATGGACCTGTCGCTGTGCCAGCTGCGGCCGCGGTACGCCGAGGCGCTGAGCCAGTACAGCCGGCTGTATGAGCACAAGACCCGCATCCTGCGGGACAGCGAGGACAAGCCAGAGCTTTTGGACCTGCTGCCGGAATTCAACGAAGGCCTGTGCCGCAGTGGCGCAGTGCTGGTAGGCTATCGGGCGCGGTTCTGTGCGGCGCTGGCGGAATATGCCCGGCAGGCACACTATGAGTGCAGCGGCGAGAGGGAGGAGCTGACCCTGACGTACCAGACTGTCAGGACCGTCGCCGACCCGCTGGGCAGTCAGGCAGATATTTACGCGGCGCTGACGGCGCATATGGAGAGCCATCAGGCGGCGGAGCGCGCGGCAAGGCTGTGCCTGTCCGGCGCCCACAAGGACGATATCGAGGTGCTGGTCAACGGGCGCAGCGCGCGGCAGTTCTGCTCGCAGGGGCAGGTACGGACGGCGGCACTGAGCCTGAAGCTGGCGGAGCGCGAGATACACAAAAACGCCATGGGGGAGTATCCGGTAATGCTGCTGGACGATGTGCTCAGCGAGTTGGATCCCCGGCGGCAGGAATACGTACTGAATCGCATCAGCGGCGGACAGGTGTTTATCACCTGCTGCGAAAACGACCGGCTGGACACGCTGCTCAGCGGCAGGGTGTTCCATGTGCGGGGCGGGGAGGTACTGTGATGGCGTATCTGCACATCGGTATGAACGTGATGGTAGAGGACCGGCGGGTCATCGGTATCTTTGACCTGGACAACACCTCTACCTCAAAAAAAACGAGAGAGTTTTTACAGGGAGCCGAGCAGGAGGGCGTGGTACAGAGTGCCTGCGAGGACATACCGCGGTCCTTCGTGGTGTGTGATCATCCCTATCACCGGCAGATCGTGTATCTGTCGCAGATCAATTCCCGGACGCTGGGCAAGCGGGTCCAAGGAAAAGGAGAGTAGTACATGGCAGAACTGGAAAAGACCGTGGTGGATACGGAATACAACGCATCAGAAATACAGGTGCTGGAGGGGCTGGAGGCTGTGCGGAAGCGGCCGGGTATGTATATCGGTTCTACCAGCGCCAGCGGTCTGCACCACCTGGTATATGAGATCGTGGACAACGCCATCGACGAGGCGCTGGCCGGCTACTGCACGGACATTACCGTGACCATCAACGAGGGTGACACCATCACCGTCACCGATAACGGCCGTGGTATTCCCGTGGATATCCAGGCCCAGACGGGCCGGCCCGCCCTGGAGGTGGTGTTCACCGTGCTGCACGCCGGCGGCAAGTTCGGCGGCGGAGGCTATAAGGTTTCCGGCGGCCTCCACGGCGTGGGCGCGTCCGTGGTGAACGCTCTGAGCGAGTGGCTGACGGTGCAGGTACACAAGGACGGCAAAATCTATGAGATGAAATTCTCCCGGGGCAATATCACCCAGGAGATGAAGATCATCGGCGAGACGGACCATACCGGCACAACGGTGACGTTCAAGCCCGACGGCGAGATGTTCGACACACTGGAGTACGACTATGAGACGCTGCACACCCGTATGCGGGAGCAGGCGTTTCTGAACGCGGGACTGCGGATCACCATCACCGATGCCCGGTCCGGCAGAGAGCAGTCGGAGACCATGCGCTACGAGGGCGGCATCCGGGAGTTCGTTACCTACATCAACCGGAACAAGACCCCGCTCCACGAGGAGGTCATCTATCTCTCCGGCGCCAAGGGCGACAGCACGGCGGAGATCGCCATCCAGTATAACGACGGCTACAACGAGACGCTGGTGTCCTTCGCCAACGATATCCATACGCCGGAAGGCGGCATGCACGAGACGGGCTTCAAGGCGGCCCTGACCCGCGTACTCAACGCCTACGGCCTGAAGTACGGCATGATCAAGGAGGGCGACAAGGTCTCCGGCGAGGACGTGCGCGAGGGCATCACCGCCGTCATCTCCGTGAAGCTGACGGAGGCTCAGTTCGAGGGCCAGACCAAGGCCAAGCTGGGCAACGCCCATATCCGCACGCTGGTGGACAGCATCGTCAACGACCAGCTGGCGGTGTATCTGGAGGAGCATCCCGTGGTGGCCCGCACCATTCTGGATAAGGCCATGACCGCCAACCGCGCCCGGGAGGCGGCCCGCAAGGCGCGTGAGTCCATCCGCCGCAAGACGGTGCTGGGCGGCGCGGCCATGCCGGACAAGCTGCGGGACTGCAACGAGAACAACCCCGAGCTGACAGAGCTGTACATCGTGGAGGGCGACTCCGCAGGCGGCTCCGCCACGGCGGGACGGGACAGCCGGTTCCAGGCCATCCTGCCGCTGTGGGGCAAGATGCTCAACGTGGAGAAGGCCCGGGTGGACAAGGTCTACGGCAACGACAAGCTCCAGCCCGTCATCATCGCGCTGGGCGCCGGTATCGGCGAGGAGTTCGACGAGAACAAGCTGCGCTATCACAAGATCATCATCATGGCCGATGCCGATGTGGACGGCGCCCATATCCGCACCCTGCTGCTGACCTTCTTCTTCCGGTATATGCGGCCCCTCATCGAGGAGGGCTACGTCTATTCCGCCGTGCCGCCGCTTTACAAGCTGACCCGCGGCAAGCAGCAGCGGGTGGCGTACTCCGACGAGGAGCGTGACCGGGTGTCCAACGAGATGCGGAACGGCGACCCCAACGTGAAAATCGGCATCAGCCGGTTTAAGGGTCTGGGCGAGATGGACGCCCACGAGCTGTGGGAGACCACTATGGATCCCAACACCCGGACGCTGCGGCGCATTACGCTGGACGACGCGGTGAAGGCGGACGCCACGTTTACCGTCCTGATGGGCGAGAAGGTGGAGCCGCGCAAGGAGTTTATCGAGCAGCGCGCCAAGTACGCGGTAAATCTGGATTATTAAGGAGGTCGTGTCAGTATGAGCAAAAAGCCCCAATACGACCCGGAAGAAATACGTTTTCCCAACCAGCATATCGTAGAGTCCCCGCTGGTGCCGGAGATGGAGAACTCCTATATCGAGTACGCCATGTCCGTCATCGTGGGCCGTGCGCTGCCTGACGTGCGGGATGGCCTGAAGCCCGTGCACCGGCGTATCCTGTACGCCATGTACGAGGATAACCTGACCAGCGACAAGCCCTTCAAGAAATCCGCCACCTGCGTGGGCGATGTGCTGGGCCGGTATCACCCTCACGGCGACGCCTCCGTGTACGACGCGCTGGTGCGTCTGGCGCAGGATTTCTCCATGCGCTATATGCTGGTGGACGGCCACGGCAACTTCGGCTCCGTGGATGGCGACCCCCCGGCCGCCTACCGATACACCGAAGCCCGTCTCAGCAAGATCTCCAACGAGATGCTCCGCGACATCGAAAAGGACACGGTGGACTGGGACCCCAACTTCGATGAGAGCCGCAAGGAGCCCCGTGTGCTGCCCTGCCGGTTCCCCAATTTGCTGGTCAACGGCTCCAGCGGTATCGCCGTGGGCATGGCCACCAATATCCCACCCCACAACCTGCGGGAGGTCATCGGCGCCTGCATCTGCGTGCTGGACGACCCGGACGCCACCCTCGGCGACCTGATGGAGCACGTCAAGGGCCCCGACTTCCCCACGAAGGGTATCATCATGGGACGCAGCGGCATCCGCGCCGCCTACGCCACGGGCCGGGGCAGGCTCATAGTCCGTGCCCGGCATGAGTTTGAGGAGTTCAACAACGGCCGCACCCGTATCATCATCACGGAGCTGCCCTATCAGGTGAACAAGCGGATGCTCATCAAGGTCATTGCCGACCAGGTAGAGGACAAGCGGCTGGAGGGTATCTCCGACATCCGGGACGAGTCCGACCGCAACGGTATGCGAATGGTCATCGAGCTGAAGCGCGATGCCAATCCCCAAGTGGTGCTGA
>FR881541.1:0-6917 GCA_000435555.1 Firmicutes bacterium CAG:176 | reverse complement strand
GGTGCTGAACCGTCTGTTTGCCCAGACCCAGCTGCAAACCACGTTTGCCATCAATATGCTGGCGCTTGTGGAAAACCAGCGGCAGCCGAAAATACTGTCCTTGCGGCACATCATCGACGAGTACCTGAAATTCCAGGAGGAGATCATCATCCGCCGGACCCGCTTCGACCTGAAAAAGGCCCAGGAGCGCGCCCACCTGCTGGAGGGCCTGCTCATCGCCCAGGACAACATCGACGAGGTCATCAAGATCATCCGCAGCAGCTACGACAACGCCAAGGAGAATCTGATGCAGCGCTTCGGGCTGGACGACGTGCAGGCCCAGGCCATTCTGGATATGCGCCTGAAGGCGCTGCAGGGTCTTGACCGGGAGAAGCTCCAGACCGAGTACAAGGAGCTGGAGGAGAAGATCGCCTACTTCCTGCGTATCCTCAGCGACGAGGGACTGGTGAAGTCCATCCTCAAGGAGGAGCTGACCGCCATTGCCGACAAGTTCGGCGACGACCGCAAGACCGAGATCCAGGACGTGGAGGACGAGCTGGACATCGAGGACCTGATCGAGGAGGAGCAGTGCGTCTTCACCCTGACGGAGAACGGCTACATCAAGCGCACGCCGGTCAGCGAATACGCCGCTCAGAGTAAGGGCGGCATGGGCAAGAAGGGCATCACCACCCGTGAGGAGGACACGGTGGTGGACGTGTTCACCGCGTCTACCCACGACTATATTCTGTTCTTTACCGACACCGGCAAGGTCTACCGCAAGAAGGGCTATCAGATCCCGGAAAGCGGCAAGGCCGCCAAGGGTGTGAATATCGTCAACATCCTGCAGGTGGAGACGGGCGAGCGTGTGCAGGCTATGCTCCATTTCCGGGAGACGGGCGACGAGGAGCTGTACCTGTTCATGACCACCCGGAACGGCACGGTGAAGCGTCTGGAGGTCAGTGCCCTGAAGAACCTGCGGAACAACGGCATCCGCGCCCTGACGCTGGACGAGGGCGATGAGCTGATCTCCGTGACGGAGACGCGGGGGCATGACCGTATGCTTATCGCCACCCACGACGGACAGGCGGTGTGCTTCGACGAGACGGATGTGCGCGCCATGGGACGTACCGCCGTGGGCGTCCGGGGCATTCGCCTGCGGGAGGGCGATTATGTTATCGGGGCTGCCCGCGCCGACGCGGACAAGACCGTGCTGTCCATCACCGAGAACGGCTACGGCAAGCGGACGCCTATTGAGGAGTACCGCATTACCAACCGCGGCGGCATGGGTATCCGCAACTATATGGTCACGGACAAGACCGGCCCGGTGGTGGGCATGAAGGTGGTGGACGGTACCGAGGACCTGCTGCTGGTAACGGCGGCGGGCATCCTGATCCGCACACCTGTGGAAAATATCCGCGTGGCGGGACGTGCCACCCAGGGCGTCATCGTCATGCGCTTCAAGGAGGAGGGCGACCGGGTCATCTCGCTGGCACTGGCCGATCCCGAGGAGAAGGAGCAGCCAGCGCCGGAGGAGGCCCCGCTGTGAACGGCTCCGGGCTGGACATCATCGCGCGGATAGAGACGCCCTTTGCGGAGAAGTTCGGCGTGCCGCGGCAGAGCGGCATTGCCGACTGCCCCGGACGCATCGTGTTCGAAAAGCCCTTCCGGGACGTGGACGCGGTGCGGGGCCTGGAGGGCTTTTCACACATCTGGCTCATCTGGCAGTTTGACCGGGCGCTGCGGCAGGGCTGGTCGCCCACCGTGCGGCCGCCCCGGCTGGGCGGCAACGAGCGCGTGGGCGTGTTCGCCACCCGTTCGCCCTTCCGGCCTAACAGCCTGGGGCTCTCCGCTGTGGAGCTGGAGCGTGTGGCCTTGGACGAGCCGGATTCTCCGGTGCTGTATGTCCGCGGCGCGGATATGGTCAGCGGAACGCCCATCGTAGACATCAAACCCTATCTGGCCTACGCGGACAGCTATCCCGACGCCGCCGGCGGCTTTACCGGCGGCGATGCCGGCGCGGTGCTGACGGTGGACTTTCCTCCGGAGCTGCTGGCGCAATTTGACAGCGGACAGCGCCATGGGCTGCTGAGCGCCCTGGCCGCCGACCCGCGGCCCCGGTATCAGGACGACCCCGACCGCGTGTACGGCATGGCTTACGCAGGAAAGAACGTGCGCTTTACCGTGCAGGACGGAACGGTGCGCGTCGTTGGGGTGGAGTGAAGGAAGGATATATGAGAACCGTTACGATCTACACCGATGGGGCCTGCAGCGGCAACCCGGGTCCGGGCGGCTGGGGGGCGATACTCAGCTATAAGGGTGCGGAGAAGGCGCTCTCCGGCGGCGCGGCCCGAACCACAAACAACCGCATGGAGCTGACCGCCGTCATCGAGGCGCTGCGGCTTTTGAAGGAGCCGTGCGTGGTGGAGCTGTACAGCGACAGCAAGTACGTCATCGACGCGCTGGAAAAGGGCTGGGCCAGGGGCTGGCAGCAGCGGGGCTGGGTGAAGAGTGACAAAAAGCCGGCGCTGAACCCGGACCTGTGGGAGCAGCTGCTGGCGCTGACCGATATTCACGAGGTGCGCTGCCACTGGGTGAAGGGCCACGCGGAGAACGAAAAAAACAACCGCTGCGACCAGATGGCTGTGGCCGAGAGCAGAAAGTTTCAGTGAAATGTGCTGCCTGCTGTGGAAAAAACGCGGTGTAAAAGGCAGAATTCACAAATTGTTCATGGCCGCTTCAAGATTCGGCCAAAATTAGAGGGTATTATAGCATCATCCAAAGGAACAACACTTCCTGATGTGATTTTCTCTCTCTCCTAACACAAACACACGGAAACACCCCGGCCCAATGGCCGGGGTGTTTCTGCTTTTTTTTTGCTTTCGGCAACGTATGTTTGCTTGCTTTTTGGTTTACGCAGCGTTTACCTGATCGTCCTCCGCATGTGCTGCTTATGTGCTCTTTTTTATACTTTTGAGTCAGTCATGGTGTGCCTTTGTGTTCCCGAAGGGTCCAAAGCCCTGTATTCTCAAAAGGCGGAGAGAAAAAAGATGCACAAAAGGAAACGGGGCTCAGTTATAATAATCGGTCTCGTCGGTCAGCGCCATGGGCAGGCCGTTGTGGTAGACCGGCAGGGTCTGGAATTTGAAGCGGCTGGCACGGTGCAGGGCGTCGATGCGCTCCTTGATGGCCGGGTCCACCACGCCGCGGCGGACGTACTCGTTCACCGCGCGGTAGGGGAAGCCCAGATTGTCCTCGTCGGTCAGGCCGGTGAGGCCGTCGGACGGCGGCTTGATGAGGAACTTCTCCGGCAGGCCAAGCTGACGGCCCAGAGCGACGACCTCCTCGGTGGTGTACATCCCCAGGGGGGAGAAGGCGCCGGCGCTGTCGCCGTAGATGGTGCAGTAGCCCACCCAGTCCTCGCTGAGGTTGCTGGTGTTGATGACGATACCGCCCTCTACGGACTGGGCCACGGCATACAGGGTGGCCATGCGGACGCGGCTGGGCAGATTGACCTTCGTCTGGCGGCTGGGGGTCAGGCCCGCTTTTTCCATCTGGCCCAGCACACCCTGAACAGCGTCGTGGATGTTGATGGTGGTGTGGGGCAGGTCCAGGTGCTCCACCAGCGCCTGGGAGTAGTCGATGTCCGGCTGGACGCCGTCGGGCATGAGGACGCCGAGGACGTTTTCGCGGCCATAGGCGGCCACGGCCAGGGCGGCCACGGTGGAGCTGTCCTTGCCGCCGGAGATGCCGATGACGGCGGTCTTGCCGCGGCAGGCATTCATCTGCTCGGCCATCCACTCCAGCAGGCCGGCCAGCTGTATCTGGGGGTTGAATTCCATGTGCGATACCTCCCGTTCCGAAGTTTTGATGTCCTATTGTACCGCGTCGGGGAGGATTTTGCAAGGGCTATCCCAGCAGGGCGGCCGCATCCTCCGGCGTCAGGCCGGGCTGGAGCGCCAGGGTGACGCCATAGCCGATGAGCCGGCCCAGCTCACGGACGCGGCGGTCGATGTCCTGGGGCGTGACAAACAACCCGGAGGGCGGGGCGTCCTCGTCGCCGCAGAGGGCCGCGCCGTCGATGACCGTGGGGACGCCCAGGGCGATGACCGGCACGCCAAGCGTCCGGGCGTTGACTGCCTTGCGGTGATTGCCTACGCCGCTGCCGGGGATCAGGCCCGTGTCCCCCAGCTGCACGGTGGCACACAGCCGGTGACGGCTGCGGGCGGCCAGCGCGTCGATGGCGATGACCACCGAGGGGTGCAGGCGGTCCGCCGCGCCGCGGATCAGCTCCAGCGTCTCCACCCCCGTGCGGGCCAGCACGCCGGTGGCCAGGGCCGCCACCGGCGTCAGCGCGCCGAACTGCCGGGGCATGGAACGGACCATGTGCCGCGTGACCAGCAGGTGCTCCAGCGCCGCCGCCCCCACAGCGTCGGGGGTCATGGCGTCGTTGCCCAGGCCCACCACCAGGGCGGGACCGTCCGATGGCGGCGGCAGCAGGGCGCGGAGCTCGCGGCACAGGCAGAGGGCGGCCCGGCCGGTCAGCGCCTCCTGACGGGACAGGGCGGGGCGCAGGTCGATGGTGATATAGCGGCCCTCGGGCTTGCCGATGGCCCGGGCGCCCGCCGGGGTATGGACATGGATGCGGGTGACGGGACAGCCGCACAGCAGGCATTCGGACTTGGTGACGCCGGTGCCGGGGGCAAACATATCCCGGCCGGTGGGCAGCGCCTCCGCTGTTTCCACGGCCAGATCGGTACGCGAGAGGTTCATAGTAGTGGTCAACGCTCCCTTCTGAACACAAAATATTGTGGCTTTTGGGTAGCATGGCCGGTGAAATCGCTTTTATACAAAAACTGCCGCGGAAATTGCAAAAAAGTCTTGCATTTTTCAGGCAAAGATGCTAAAATATCATCCTGCGTGGAAGTGTATATTTTCGCTGCACAAAAAATTCAAGTCGGGGAGGTGTTTGGTTTGCCGAATATCAAGTCTGCTAAGAAGCGTGTTCTGGTGGCAGAGACGAGAAATGCTCGCAACAAAGCCAATAAGTCCGCACTGAAGACTGCTATCAAGAAGTTCGAGGCTGCTGCCGTTGAAGGCAATCGCACCGAGGCCGAGGGCACTTACAAGGTGGCGGTCAAGGCGATCGACAAGGCTGCTGCAAAGGGTCTGCTGCACAAGAACAACGCGGCCCACAAGAAGAGCGCGCTGACGCTGAAGCTGAACAACATTGGCTAATGACCAAACGCAACGGACATCCGCAAGGGTGTCCGTTTTGGTTTATACGGGAAAAGGGACGGCGCCGCCGTCCCTTTTTTCATATCCCCTTATACTTGCGGCGCGTGGCCATTCCGCCGCGGATGTGCCGCTGGGAACGGTTTTCGTCCAGTATGGCCTTTACCTGTGTGTACAGCGCCCGGTCGCACAGAGCCAGACGCTCGGACAGGTCCTTGTGTACGGTGGATTTGCTGACGCCGAACTTCTTGGCGGCGGCGCGGACGGTGGTCCGGTTCTCTATCATGTACAGGGCCAGCTCTTTGGCCCGCTGCTCCAGATCGTCTCGCATAACGCAACACTCCCATGCCGTTGTGCTCTATCTATATGGCGGAACGCGGGCGGATATGACAAAGGGAACGGACCGCACATCCTTAACGGACACTTAGCGGGCGGCGGGAGTATAATTTGGCATCATCCGGAGATGAAATGAGGCGAGTCTATGGATATCTGGAAGGAATTGCGGGACGAGGGCGTGGACAGCGGCCTGCTGGACGAGGTACGCCGCTTCCGGGAGGCCCACCCCCTGACGCCGGAGGCGCAGGAGCGCGTGCCCGTGCCGAAGTATCTCTACTACGGCAGGGAGGTATGGGAGAGCGCGGCGGCGGCGCTGCTGTGCGGCGAGCACCTGCTGCTGGCGGGGCCGAAGGCCACCGGCAAGAACGTGCTGGCGGAGGACCTGGCGGCGCTGTTCGGACGGCCGGTGTGGGACGTGTCCATGTATGTAAACGTGGACGCGGCGGCCCTGATCGGCGCGGACACGCTGAAGGACGGGCAGGTGGTGTTCCGGGAGGGACCGGTGTGCGCCTGTGCGCGGCTGGGCGGCTTCGGCGTGCTGGACGAGGTGAACATGGCCAAGAACGAGGCGCTGGCTGTGCTGCACGCCACGCTGGACCACCGGCGCGTCATCGATGTGCCGGGGTATGAGCGCATACAGCTGGACGACGCGGCGCGGTTCATCGGCACCATGAACTACGGCTACGCCGGCACCCGTGAGCTGAACGAGGCGCTGGTGAGCCGGTTCGTGGTGGTGGATATGCCGGTGATCTCCGACGAGAATTTGCAGAAGCTGCTGCGGCGCAGCTTCCCCACCCTGAAGCGGGAGTGGGCCGAGCAGCTGACGGCGCTGTTCCGGGACCTGCGGACCAAGTGCGACAGCGGTGAGATATCCACCAAGGCGCTGGACCTGCGGGGACTGCTGGCGGCCCTGCACCTGATCGAGAAGGGGATACCCTCCGGGCAGGCGCTGGCCCTGGGCATCATCAACAAGGCCTTTGAGCCCTTTGAGCGCCAGCTGGTGGCGGACGCGGTGTGGGCGCGCCTGCCCAGGGACGCCACCCGGGACAAGCTGTTCGACTGATATGGACAGACAGGACAGAGAGACGCGCCGGGCGGAAAATCAGGTGTGGAACGGCTGGGGGGACTATGCCCGCAAGCCGGAGCTGCTGACCTTCGACCGGGCGGGAGATGCCGAGCTGTACGGCAATACGGTGCTGGGTCTGGCCTGCCGGTATTACGACTTTGACCGGTTCCGGCCGCTGCTGAACGAGTTTCACCGGTCGGCGCAGGAGGCACTGTACACGGACATATTCTTCCTGGTGCTGGAGGGGGCGGTGTTCGCCCGCGGCGCGGCGGAACGGCCGCTGCTGCCGGCGCTGCGGCGGGAC
>FR881540.1 GCA_000435555.1 Firmicutes bacterium CAG:176 | reverse complement strand
AGGGTTCAGATTTTGTGTCAAGACGAGGCGCGGAGGCGCAGGCCCCCCCTTGAGGAATAGAGAATGTGCCGGATCTTGCGTCCTGCCGATGACGAGGCGGCGCCGCACAGTCTTGATAAAGGTTCAGATTTTGTGTCAAGCCGAGGCGCGGAGGCGCAGGCCCCCCCCTGAGGAATAGAGAATGTGCCGGATTTTGCGTCCTGCCGATGGCAAACCGACGAAGGCGTACCGTGTGTACGTCGAGGAGATTTGACGATGGCAGGGCGGAAAAGACGGTGCATTATCTCGCGGGGCGCATACGTTTGAGAAGCTCTATATCTCCCTCCAAATACGTGCTGGCGGCGCGGGAGAGATCGTAGGTCATGCAGCCGCCCTTGTCGGGACAGAGGGGCAGGATGACCGCTTCGCCGAGACGGCTGAGGGTGAGGTTGCGGGCGTAGAGGGAACGGAACTCGGTCTCGAGGGCCAGAAGAATGTCGCGGGCGTTCTCAAGGCAGCAGAGGGAGAGCTCCCAGGCGGTCTCATCGTCCATGCCGGTGTACTCGGGGGCGGTGTAGGGCAGGATGCGGTTGACGGCGGGCTGAAGGCCGCCGGGCAGGGCCTCGCTGCGGCGGACGGTATCGCCGCCGATGAAGGGATAGAGCGTGGACTCGACGAAGCGCAGGCGCAGGTTGGGCAGGTAGTAGATGGCGTCCACGTCGTAGCCCAGCTGCTCCATGAGATCGCGGCCCATGCCGGTGAGGTAGCCCACCAGCACCTGATCCACGGGGGTGTTCGTCTCGGCGAGCAGCGGGGCCAGGCGGCGGATGCGCTTGCCGTCGTGGAGCATATCGTCCACGAGAATGACGGGGCGGGCAAAGGCGTGGATGGTGCGGACCTGGTCGGGCAGGGGCGAGTAGTCCGGGTAGGCCTCGATGGAATAGGTGCTGAGGTCCGGCTCGTAGACCTTGTCGGTACGCAGGGTCTTGGTGACGGTGTTGGGCACGGCCACGCCGCGGAGGATCTTGCCGTAGGGGACGCAGATATCCGGGCCGAGGACGCGGGGCGTGGTGGGCTCCGCGGGGACGCCGTTGCGGCCGGTGATACGCTGGAGCAGCCGGTGGTAAATGACGCCGGCGGACAGGCTGAGCACCAGAGATCCGGGCTGCAGCTTTGTCAGCGCCGCCTGCAGGCGGCGGTGGGCGGCGGCGATGGCGGCAAGCACACGGGGCGAGGAGCTGAAGGGCGCCTTCACCGCGGTGTCCACGTTGCGGCTGAGGACGATGGGGCAGCGCATATCCACGGCCAGGGCGTCCGTGCTGTCACCAGCCGGGACGAAGCCCTGGAGCGTCAGCAGCTGGCGGCCGTAGCCGGAGACGGCGCCCTCCAGGGGAAGGTAGAGGGCATAGGTGAACTCACGGCTGAGGGCCAGGGTCAGCACCTCGGTGATGAGCAGCTGGCAGAGGTCGCTCTGGCGCTCGCCCCGGGGCACGAACAGCCCGCTGATGAGCAGGGTGCGGCCGCCGGCGTTCTGGCGGACCAGACCGGAGAGGGCCGGGTCGCCCAGGCGGGCGAAGAGGCGGGCGGAGTCCAGGCAGGCGTAGCTGGCCGCGCCCAGAATGGTGCCGTCGGTGTCCCGGCAGACCATCACGTCGTCGCCGCGGCTCTCGATCTGCGTCCGCAGCGCCGCGGCGGTGGGCACGGAGAGCATGGTGCGGAGGAATTTCTCCGCCGTCTCCGGCGAGGCGGGCAGGAAGCTCAGGTCCTCGGTGCGGAGAACGGGCTTGTCCTGGGGCTCGCGGAGGTACAGGCCGCGGCGATAGATGAACTCCTGCACCGTGGGATCGATGAGGTTGGAGATGTCGCGGTTGGCATCCACCGCCTCGCGGATGCGGGTGGAGCTGATCTCCTCCAGCTGGGGCGGGAGCGTCAGCTCCAGCACCTTGCCGGTGATGCAGCTGTAATCCGCCGGCTCGGCGTCCGGCTCGGTGCGGCGGAAGACCACGTGGTCGAAGGTGTGGATGGAGTCCGGCGTGACGGGCTTTTTGTAGGACGAGGCGTGGAGCACCACGTCGCTGCCCACCACGATGGACACGCTGCGGCCCGGGAAGGCGGCGCGCAGCTCGTGGAGGTTCTCCGGGTTGGCGATGTTCACCGGGAAGTCCTCCGGGAAGATGCTGACGTGGAACACGTCGGCCACGGCCATGGCGGCGATGCGCCGGCGCAGGCGGTAGGGCTGGGTCTTTTTGGACCAGGAGAACTCGTCAATGGCCAGCAGGACCTCGAAGCCCTGGTCGCGGATGGCCCGGACGATGCCCTTGTGGGACAGGGTGAAGGGGTCGAAGGTGCCGGGGAAGAAGGCCACGGGGCGGGGCGCACCGAAGTCAAAGCCCTTGTGGAACAGGCGCTCCTCGGTGATGAAGCGGTAGAGCTTGCCCAGCATGGCGGCCCGGTAGTAGAACGTCAGGCCCTCGCCGGGGAATTCGTCCTGGGCGGAGAGCAGCTTGCGCTGGGTGAGCATAAAGGCGCGGCGCTTTTCGTGGCGGCCCAGCTCTCCGGAGCCGAAGACCCGGCGGCCCAACACGAACAGGGCCTCCTGCCGGGTGGCACCGTCAATGCCGCTGAGGCCCCGCATCAGCAGGCCCAGCAGCCGTTCACGGCGGCGGCGGTAGGCGTCGTCCGTCTCCGGGAAGCGGGAGCGATAGGCATCGTACGCCTCATAGATGACGCCCACGGTGTCCAGCACGGAGGCGGTAACGCGGCTGTCGGAGGAGCTGAGGTTCACGCGAAGGTCGTCCAGCACCTCATCCAGCTCCGCCGGGGGCAGCCACAGGGCAAAACGGCCCAGGTAGTCGGGGATATACTTGGTGAACTCCTGCTGGCCCAGCTCCAGGCCGCGGCACAGCTCCACCGCCACCTCGTTGCGCTGGTCGGCCGTCAGTCGGGGCGCCAGGGCCAGCAGGGCGTTGCCGGCGCTGTGGCGGACGGTGACGCGGTCACTGACCTTGATGAGATTGGACAGGTGGGTGGCGATATGGAGGGCGGGGCTTTTGCCGCTGCGGGCAAAGTCCGTCAGCAGGCGCAGGTTGCCCTGCTTGGTGATCCAGGGGGTGGCGGTCTTCAGGTTGTCCAGGAAGATCTCGGAGACCACGTCCTCCGGCAGAAGAAGGGGCGCGCCCTGAGAGAGCACATCCTGCTTGAGATAGCGCAGGGTGCCGCTGTCGCCGTCGGGGACGGCGGTCACGGCCTCCAGCGCGCGGCCGTCCTCCGGGTACAGGCGGGCGAGACGGTCCAGCAGCAGCACGGCGGCCATGCGGATGGTCAGGTCCTTACGCAGGGACAGGGCGGCGGCGAAGTCCGTCATCTGCCGGGCGCGGCTGGCCGTATAGGCCGTATCCGGCAGAGCGGCGGCGGTATCCAGCAGCTGGAAGGCGGTGTAGTCGTCCAGATCCTCCGGCCTGCGGTAGTAGGCGAACACCGGGGCCAGGAAGCGCTCCTCCCGGCCGGGGCAGTGGCTCAGCAGGGAGCCGACGGCGAATTTCAGGGTATAGCCGATCCAGCGGCGGTGCTGGGGCATGAGCTTATGGTCGGGATACAGTATCTTGTCCAGATAGAGCCTCCACTGGTCCACGTCGGTGATGGCCCGGGGGTCCGGGCGGATGTCGGCGGGGCGCTCCTTGGCGTAGCCGGCGTGGAAGCCGGCGATGATCTCGCCCAGCAGCGCCGCCGCCTGACGGCGGATATCGCCCTCGCGGTGCATCAGCAGCTCGTAGAGGAACGTCAGGGTCTGGACCTTCTGTGGGATATGCAGATAGAGGGAGTAGGACTCCATCACCGCCAGATAAGCGCGGAGACGGCGCCAATCCGTCTCGCCGCGGGCCTCCTCCAGCAGACGGGCGAAGCTGCGCTGATCGGTGAGGCGGTGCATCAGCTCCATATTGTGGCCCACGCAGCGGAGCGTCAGGGCGCGGAGGGCCTCGTCGTCGGTCATAAGGGCGGTGTGCTTCTCCGGCAGCGGGGGCGTATCGCCGCCGGACATGGTGACATCCACGCCGCAGCTGACCATGAACTGCTCAAAGTCCTCCAGCCGGGCGTAGACCCGGGTATAGCGCTTCTGCTTCTCGCCGTCCACGTCGTCCAGCTTGTCCAGGATCACCTGGAAGGCCTCGGCCAGAGTGGAGATACGTGTGATCTCCCGGCCCTGCGCATCGTGGAGCTGCTTGACGCGGAAGTCGGCGTAGATCAGCAGCAGCGCCTCCACGGAGAGGTAGTCGGGCTCCAGGTCCCAGACGGAGTGGTTGGCGGCCACGTGGCCGATATCGGTCATCCGGCGGCGGCGGAACCACTGGTCGGTGTAGAAATAGTGCAGGTAGGGCACGCGCTCGCCGGGGCGGCAGCCGAACTTGCCCAGATCGTGGCCGGCGGCGGCGCCGGAGACCAGGGCCACGTCCACGGCCACGCCGCTTTTCCGCAGGGCGCGGGCGGCGGTGACGGCGATGTGGTGGACGCCGGCGATATGCTCAAGGGTGCGGTAGGGCGTGACCTCCAGGCCCAAACGCATCAGCTCATAGACGAACTCCCGCCTCCACAGGCGCAGGAAGCGCTGATAGGACGGGGCACAGGGACTGCCGGCCAGCTCATCATCGGTCAGGAAATCGAAGGTCCAGGCCGGGTCGTGGGGCAGCAGCTCCGCCTCGGCGGCAAACAGCACCTGCAGCACCGACAGCAGGAACACCGCACCGGGGGCGAAGGGCTCCGCATCGGTCTTTTCCGGGTAGAGCAGGCGGCGGGCATAGTCGTAGGCATAGGCCAGCCAGCCCTCGGACGGTTCGCCGGGGCACAGCGTCTCCAGCTCCGGGCGGCAGAGGGCCAGCACGTCGGCGCAGCGGAGGCGCGCGCCGCTGAACAGCCCGGCAAAGCGCTGCATATAGCCCTCGGTCTCGAGGGTGCGGAGCAGGGCGTCCCCGGGGGCAAAATAGTCCGCGGCGGGACGGTCGGAAAGGCGGCGGCGCAGGGCCAGGTCCATCTGGCGGATACGTTTTTTGTTCATGGCAAAACCTCCTGCCGGTGGTGTCGTACGCAGGCCGTGTCCGCCGAAAGGCGCCCGTACACCGGTAAGATGTCCGGGATGGACACGGCACACCATAATAATAGGACACTCCCCCGCACGCTGTCAATATTCCGCGGGGCGTTTTGCCACCGTTTTGATACGGAACCTTAGTAAGGTCTTAAGCGTGTGTTCACGATTTGTTCACATTTTGAAGGCCAGGTGCATGATATGATATTGTCGGGGGCAGCGGCGGAACGGAATGACAATTTCTGCCGTCTAAGTAAATAGGCAAATCATCCCGCGGGCGCGCGGGAAGGAAAAAGGAGAACACGACATGAAAAAAGCGGCTTTTGTACTGGCGCTGGTGATGCTGCTGGGCTGTGTGTCCGGCTGCGGCGCAGCGGAGGGCGAGGCCTCCGTGCAGTCGGTGTCTATGATCTGCGGGCTGGGGTCCGTAGGTCTGGCGGACCGGTTCGCAGGCATCGTCAGCCCGCTGGGCGAGACGACCATCAAGAAAAACGACGCCATGACCATCGACACCATCAAGGTGAAGGTGGGCGACAGCGTGAAAAAGGGCGACGTGCTGCTGACCTATGACCTCAGCCAGATCCGCACCGACCTGGAGATGGCCCAGCTGGAGCTGGAGCAGCTGAACGCCACGCTGGAGGACCAGCAGGCGGAGCTGGAGCGTATACAGAAGCTGATGGACAGCACCTATGACGACGCCACCAAGCGGCAGTACGCCCTGGATCTGCGGGAGCAGAACGTGAAGGTGCTGGAGACGAAGGCCAACATCGCCACCAAGAAAAAGGACATTGAGAAGCTGAAGGCCAACACCGCCGACAGCACCGTCAAGTCCCCGGTGGACGGCGAGGTGCAGTCCCTGAACCCGGACGGCGGCACGGACAACTCCGGCAACGCCCTGCCGTTCATGACCATCGTGGAGACGGGCGGCTTCCGCATCAAGGGCTATGTGAATGAAAACAACGCCAGCGTGCTGACCGAGGGCACGGCGGTTGTCATCCGTTCCCGGGTCAGCGACCAGACGTGGAAGGGCAGCATCAGCTCCATCGACTGGAACAACGCCCAGCAGAGCCGCAGCGACTACGGCGACAGCGACACGGCCATGTCCAGCAAGTACCCCTTCTATGTGACGCTGGAGGGCGACGGCGAGGGCCTGCTGATGGGCCAGCACGTGTACATAGAGCCGGACTACGGTCAGGAGGACACCCAGGACGAGAGCCTGATCAACCTGCCCAGCTACTTCATCAACGACGCCGAGGGCAAGCCCTGGGTGTGGGCTCAGAACAGCAATGGCAAGCTGGAGAAGCGGAGCATCACCCTGGGCGAGTACAACACGGAGACGGACACCTATCCCGTGACGGACGGCCTGACGGCGGAGGACTACATCGCCTATCCCGACGACAGCCTGAAGGCGGGCATGACGTGCATCACCTATGACGACGCCACCTTTGACCCCAGCGCCGGCGGCAGCACGGGAGATATAGACGGCATGGTTGACACGGACGGCATGGAGGATATGGACGGCACGGGCAGCATGGACGGCATGGACGGCGGCGATATGCCCGCTGAGAACGACACCGTCACGGACGACGGCAGCACCGCAGCCGTGATTCCCGGCGGCGAGGCCGCCTCCGCGTCAGCGGTCATTCCGCCGATGGAGGGCTGAGCATGATTTTGGAAATGCGCGATATATGCAAGGACTACCCCATGGGAAAGTCCGTGGCACATATCCTGAAAAACGTGAACCTTGACGTGGAGGAGGGGGAATACCTGGCTATCATGGGTCCCTCCGGCAGCGGCAAGACCACGCTGATGAACCTGATCGGGTGTCTGGACGTGCCCACCAGCGGCAGCTATCTGCTGGGTGGGCGGGACGTGACCACCTGCAACAACAAGCAGCTGGCGGAGGTGCGGAACAAGGAGCTGGGCTTCGTGTTCCAGAGCTTTAATCTGCTGCCGAAGCTGACGGCGCTGGAAAACGTGGCGCTGCCCCTGCTGTACGGCGGGGTGAAGAAGGCGGAACGGCTGGAACGGGCCCGGGCCGCGCTGGAGACGGTGGGGCTTTCCGACCGGGTGGAGCACCGGCCGGACCAGCTGTCCGGCGGACAGTGCCAGCGGGTGGCTATCGCACGGGCCATCGTGGGCAATCCGAAGCTGCTGCTGGCCGACGAGCCCACCGGCGCGCTGGACAGTGCCAGCGGCGCGGCGGTGATGGAGCTGTTTCAGCAGCTGCATGACAGCGGCTCCACCATCATCATGATCACCCACGACCATTCCATCGCCAACCACGCCGCCAAGGTCATGACCATACGGGACGGCGTACTGTCGGGAGGTGACGACTATGAGTGAGAAGCTGACGCTGCGGGAAAAGCTGCATATCGGCGAAAAGCGCACCGACGGTGAGAAGCCGCGCATGAGCAAGAAGCTGAAAAAGGGCATTATCGCCGCCGCCTGCGTGGTGGGCGTGTGCGGCGCGGTGTGGGGCGGACTGACCATCGCCAGGAACGCCCAGCGGGGCGACGTGAACGTATACGCCGTCAACGAGTGCGCCATGACCGACTACTGGGGGGACACCTCCAACACCAGCGGTATGGTGACCACGGACAAATTGCAGAAGATCTACATCTCCCAGAGCCAGACGGTGAAGAAGGTGTGGGTCAAGGAGGGCGACAGCGTCAAGAAGGGCACGGTGCTGGTGAGCTATGACTCCACCCTGACACAGGCCACCGTGGAGCGCGCCAAGATCGACTATGACCGGCAGACGGAGAACCTGGAGGTCATGAAAAACGAGCTGGAGCTGCTGAAGAAGGCGAAGAACAAGGAGACGCTGCAGGCGGAGTATGATAAGCTGGAAAAGGAGCTGAACAAGCTTATTGAGGACGCCACGAAAAGCCCGGACGATAACACGGACGTGGTGGATCTGAAGCAGATCATCATTACCGACGACATGAAGCTGGGCACCGGCAGCGGCAACGACAAGGACAATGCCATCTACTACTACCGCACGACGGACAGCGACGGCAGCTTCGCGCTGTCGCAGGCTGACCTGATGCGCATTTTCAGCAGTCTGGGCAAGACGGACGGCACGCTGTATCTGGTGTTTGTCACCCGTGCGGGCAACAAGCTGGGCGGAGCTGTGATGGGCAACGAGGGCTATATCCTGACGGCGGTGACGGAGGATGTGCCCAGCGGCGGCGAGACCGGCGGCGGTGAAGCCGGTGGCGGCAGCCAAGACCCGCAGCAGCCCCCGGCCGGCGGCGAAGGCGGCGGCACAACGGCCAAAAAGCTGGTATCTGTGACCGTCAAGCCGTGGAACAACGGCTTCAAAGAGTTCACCGACGGCGCGCCGGATTACGGCGACAAGAAGGCCGAGATCGAGAAGCTGCAGCGGAAGATCGCCCAGGTGCAGGAGCTGCTGGAGTCCTCCATGACCCAGCTGGATCTGAACAAGGCCATTCTGGAGAAGGCTCAGGCGGTAAAGGAGCAGGAGGTCAACCTGAAGGTGGCGAAGCTGAAGCTGGACAAGAAGCTGGCGGAGCTGGGCGACGGCAACGTGTACGCGGAGTTCGACGGCACGGTGAAGGCCGTGCGGGACCCGGACGAGGCCTATAACAACAGCGAGGCCGTGGTGGAGCTGTCCGGCGGCGGTGGATATTACGTCACCGGCACCCTCAGCGAGATGGATCTGGGCAGCGTGCAGGTGGGCGACAGCGTATCCATCAGCAGCTGGATGACCGGCGCAGCCTGCGAGGGCACCATCGTGTCCATCGACGACTATCCCACCAGCAACGGCAACAACTGGGGCGACGGCAACAGTAACGTGTCCTACTACCCCTTCAAGGTGTTTGTCACCGAGGACGCGAATTTGCAGCCCAATGACTATGTGGATATACAGTACCAGAAGGACACCAGCGCGGAAGAAAGCGGCAGCTCACTGTATCTGCAGAGTATGTTCATCCGGACCGACAACGGCAAGAGCTATGTGATGGCCCGGGGCGAGGACGGCAGACTGGAGCAGCGGTGGGTGCAGACCGGCCGGGATCTGTGGGGCAGCTACACCCAGATACGGGGCGGGCTGACCATCGACGACTACGTGGCGTTCCCCTATGGACGCGACGTGGTGGAGGGTGCCCACACCCAGGAGGCCACGACCGACCAGCTGTACAACTACGGCATATAAAGGAGGCGGGATAACCATATGTTGGAAAATATAAATCTCGCCTTTCAGGGCGTGTGGAGCCACAAGCTGCGGTCGTTTCTGACCATGCTGGGCATTATTATCGGTATCGCCGCGATCATCACCATCGTGTCCACCATTCAGGGCACCAACGAGCAGATCAAGCAGAACCTGATCGGCGCGGGCAACAACGTGGTGCGGGTGACCATCGGCGCCACGGACAGCCAAAACTATTTCGACCTGAACTACTCGGCGCTGCCGGAGGGTATCGACCCAGTGACCCGGGAGATGCGGGATGAGATGGAGAAGCTGGGCAGCGTGTCGCTGGTGAGTATGTACTACTCCCGGGATTGGTGCGACAACGTGTACGTGGGCAATACGGCGTTCAGCGGGTCGCTGTACGGCGTGGACGACCACTATCTGACGGCCGTGGACTACGCGGTGAACTACGGACGCTCCTTCACGGCGGCGGACTATGAGAACCGGCGGAATGTGGCGCTGATCGACGCGAAGTCGGCAAAGTCGCTGTTCCAGGGCGAGAACCCCATCGGCGGCACCATCGAGATCAACGGGATGCCGTTCACCGTGGTGGGTGTGGTCTCCTCCCGCTCCAGCAGCGGACCGGTGATCAACAGCTTTAAGGATTATCAGATGTACGCCGGCAGCACAGCGGGGACCATTTTCATCCCGGACGTGTGCTGGTCGGTGCCGTACCGGTATGATGAACCCCAGTACGCGGCGGTGCGGGCCACCAGCACCAACGACATGACCGCCGCCGGTGACAATGTGGCCAAGTATCTGAACGAGAACGCCATCCGGACCACGAAGTACAAGTACGAGTCCAAGGACCTCCTCCAGCAGGCCAGCGATCTGCAGAGCCTGTCGGAGAGCACCAACAAGCAGTTGATCTGGATCGCGGCTATCTCGCTGGTAGTGGGCGGCATCGGCGTGATGAACATCATGCTGGTGTCCGTCACCGAGCGCACCCGCGAGATCGGATTGAAGATCGCCATCGGCGCGCAGCAGAGCCGCATCCTCTGGCAGTTCCTGACGGAGGCGGCGGTGCTGACCAGCATGGGCGGCATACTGGGCGTGGCCACGGGAATCGGCCTGGCGGAGATGATGTCCCACATCATGGGGACACCGGTGGCCATCAGCGTACCGGCGTGCATCATCGCCGTGGCCTTCTCCATGGTCATCGGCGTGGTGTTCGGCCTGGTGCCGGCCATGAAGGCATCGAAGCTGAACCCCATCGAAGCCCTGCGGAGAGAATGATACGCAGAAAGAAAAGACCGGCTTTCGCCGGTCTTTTTCTCTGTCTGCTCCCGGCGAAGACACAGCGAAAGCAGAAAACAGCCCCCGGCAGGGGGCTGTTTCTTTATTTACTGCGGCAGCTCGCCGGGGGCGACCAGGATGATCTTGTCGGCCCGGTCATAGTCGCTGTACGCCTCCTTGGTGCTGCGGAGGAGCGTACCGTCGCCGGCGTAGACGTTGCGGTAGGTCTGGACGGCGTAGCCGTTGTGGCCGTACTGCTCCACCTCGGTGGTGCCGGGGGCGATGCGCTCGGACTCCTGATAGACCGTCTTGCGCTCGGAGTAGGAGAGGAACTGGTTGGTCATCTCCACATAGTGGTCGTCGGTCTTGGTGCCCAGCAGGGTGATGGTCAGCTGGTTCGTCTCGTCGTTGTAGCTGGTGGTGATCTTGATGGGGTAGTTGGTGCTGTTGCGGAAGGCAAAGTCCGGGCCGCCCCAGCTGACCGTGGCATCACAGCCCGTGACGGGCATATAGCCGGGGTCGAACATATGGGCGTAGCGCAGGACGATCTGCAGGTCCGCCATGAGGGCGGAATAGTACAGCGTGGAGGATACCTGGCAGATACCGCCGCCGATGGAGGTGACGGTCTTGCCGCCGGAGTAGGCGGCGGCGGGCTGGAAGCCCCGGGCCTCGGTGCGCTGGCCCACGGTGGCGTTGTACCAGAACTCCTCGCCGGGGTTATAGATACGGCCGTTGATGGCGGCGGAGGCCAGCTTGATGTTCTGGCGGCGGCCCCAGGGGCCGGCACAGGTGGTGGTGCAGGTGCCGATCACGTCCCGGAACATGGCCTGCTCCAACTCCTCGGTAGCGGCGGGCGGGAACTGCACCTGGGCGTCAGCCAGGAATTCCTCGCCCGGCTGGGCGGCGTCCAGTTGCTTTTGCACCGTCTCCACATCGAACTGTACGCCCACGCGGGACTGGGTGGGCTTGCCGGTGGATTTGTCGCAGATGGCGGCGGCCATGGTGCCGGCGATCTCGTCGTGGAGCGCCTGCACGTCCATGGGCGCGGCGGTGTGGGCCGCGAACACACATTCCACGGACCGGGCTGCCGCGGACAGGTCGCGGCTCTCGAAGCGCTGCGCCAACTCGGCGCGCAGCGCCGCCGCGTCCAGCTTCTCGCCGTCCTGCGGCTTGGTGATATACAGACCCTCACCCTCCGCCAGCCGGTAGCCGCCGTCCGTTACGGTGCAGCCCACGGTGTCGGACAGCTGTTCACAGGCGGCGGTAAGCTTCGCCTCGTCCACGTCCAGCTGGGGCGTGACATCCACGGCCCTGAACCAGCTCTCGATAAAGCGCCAGCCGCCGCGGAGGAACGCGGTCACATCGCTGCCCCAGCCCCGGTCCTGCACGTCGCAGCCGGCAGCCTTGGAGACATAGACGGGCAGAACGGCGACGCCCAGGTCGGAAAGGGTGGTGCTGCCGATCTCCTGCCCGTCACGGGTCAGGCGGATGGTCATGCCGTCCAGCAGGGCACTCCCCTGCTCCGTCCAGCGCTGCTCGGTCTCCTGCGCCGACAGGCCGGACACATCCATGCCCAGCACGGAGGTGTTGGGAAACGCCGTGTGGGAATACAGCGCGTTGGCGGCCACACAGCAGCCCGCGTAGGCCAGCACCAGCACCGCCGCGGCGATGCCGATGATCAGTCCGGCTCTTTTGCCGGGGGTCTTGGGAGGCTTTTCTTCCGGGGCCGCGCGCTTGCCGGCCGTCTCCGGCGCGGGATCGGCGGTAACAGAGGACATATTCAACTCGTCGCTCATGGTGTCCCCTCCTTTGTATCATCAGGTTTGGGCAATACCGGCAAAATGCCGTGCCGTTACTGCATTGTATCACGGTTTGTCAAGGAATGGGTTACAAAAGCGTTACGACACCTCTTTCTGCGGCTTTGCGCGGGGAATGGTGACGGTGAGGCAGATGGCGTCCTCCGTATCCCGGCGGGAGACTTTGGCGCCGACGCCGGCGGTCTGCATGAGCCGGACGCCCCGGTCCACGCTGTTGAGAAACAGCCGGACGTCCTTGATGATATACGCGCTGCGGCGGCGGGGCTGCGTTGTCTGGTTTTGCGCGACCAGACGGTCTATGTAGGCCTCGGCATCGGCGACGTTCAGCTGGTTTTTGCCGATGTGTTCGACGGCGGCAAGGCGCTGCTCCGGGTCCTCCAGACGCAGGAGGGCACGGGCGTGGCGCTCGGTCAGGCCGTAGTGGTGCAGAGCCTCCGCCACCGGCTCCTCCAGCCGCAGCAGACGCAGCTTGTTGGCCACGGCGGACTGGCTGCGGCCCAGCTTTTCCGCCGCCTGCTGCTGGCTGAGGCCGTAGCGGCGGAGCAGGCGGGCGATGGCGGCCGCCTCCTCCATGTAGTCCAGGTCGCGGCGCTGGAGGTTCTCGATCAGGGCCAGCAGGGCGGCGTCCTCCTCATCCACCCGGGCCAGCAGACAGGGCACCTGCCGCAGCCCGGCGATCCGTGCCGCCCGCCAGCGGCGCTCGCCGGCCACCAGCTCGTAGACTGCGCCCTGCTGCCGGACGGTGAGCGGCTGCAGAATGCCGTAGGCGGCGATGCTGGCCGCCAGCTCCTGCAAACTCTCCGAGTCGAACCGGCGGCGGGGCTGCTGGGGATTGGGACGGATATCGTTGATGGGTATGTATCGCACACGGGCAGAGAGGAAATCGGTCTTCTGGTCTTTTTTCATGGCGGTCGCCTCCTTTTTTCGCCTATTGTACGGCGGGAGGCCTGTCGAAAGCGGGCGAAGACCGTCGGGAAATAAAAAAATGCACCCGCCCCTGTCGGGACGGGTGCGGCGGTCACTGCTTTGTGCGGATATCCTCGCCGAAGAAGGGCAGGATCTGATAGGCGCCCTCGATACGGGAGAGGATGGGCGCGCCGTAGCGATGGCCCAGCTCCTCCGGGGCCAGGTTGGTGCTGATGATGGTGGACCTGCCGGAGAGCATACGGCCGTTGACGATCTGATAGAGGGCGCTCTGGACAAAGGCGGTGGTCATCTCGGTGCCCAGGTCATCCAGGATCAGCAGGTCGCAGCTCTCGCAGCGGCGGACGTCGGCATCGCTGACCTCGTCGGGGCGGAACTTGGCGTCCTCATAGCGGGAGAAAACGCTGATCGCGGTGTCGTAGACCACGGAGAAGCCGGCGTCGCTGACCTCCCGGGCGACGCAGGCGGAGAGGAACGTCTTGCCCAGACCGGTGCCGCCGGAGAGCAGCAGGCTGCCGCTGCCCCGGGAGAACTGGCGGGCAAAGTCCCGGCAGACGTCGAAGTTGCGCTCCATGTTGGCCCGGGGCGAAACGCCGTAGCTGTCCCACACGGCGCTGTCGTACAGGTCAAAGCGGAAGGTGTCGAACCGGGCTTCGCCCAGCGGCAGGAGCCGGGAGAGCTCCGCCAGCTGTTCGCGGGCGTAGTACTGCTTCAGGCAGGCGCAGACGCCGGACCGGGTATAGCCGGTGTCTCCGCAGAGGGAGCAGGCAGGCTTGTCCTCCAGATAGTCGGTGGGATAGCCCATGTCCTCCAGCAGGGCGGCGCGCTCGCGCTGCAAGGAGAGATTTTCGTCCCGCAGGACCCGCAGGGCGGGCAGCGGGTCCTCGCCCTTTTTGGCGGCGGCGGCCACGATACGGCTCATGGTGGTGCGGAGGGTGCGGTCGATGTCCCGCAGGCGGGGCTGGCGGGCAAAGACCTCCCGGCGGCGCTGGTCCAGCTCGGCCTCCCGGCGCTGGCGGGCCTGGTCGAAGCGGGCAATGGCCCGCTGCATGATGATACCGTCGTATGACATATTCTCACCTCTTGATATAGCGGCGCATCCAGGCGTCCTTGTCCCCGGCGGGGGCAGCGGGCTTACTGGCAGCGGGCCGCTGGGCGGCGGCCTCGCCCTGCTCCACCTGGTGGGGCGTGTGCCAGCCGGCGTCGTGCCAGCGGCGCAGGATGCCGTTAAGGTAGCGCCAGTTCAGATCCTTCTTGTAGAACACCGTGCGCTCATAGGCCAGGGCCACCGTCTCCGGCGGGAAGCCCATGTCCATCCACTGGTCGATGTAGCGGCGTTCGGCCTCCACCGGCGGCCTGTTAAGAATTCGTAAATTCGACAAATAGGAAGTGTACTTCCTGTTGCGCTCTGCCCATTTTTTCAGGTATACTGCGGCAGAATTTTGGTCAAATATGCCAAGCTGTGCCCAGCGATAGCCCTCTTTTTCCACCTGGCGCATGGTTGGTCGTCTACCCTCGCCCCACTGGCTGCGGGCCCGTTCAACACAGTGGCACACCAGCAGATAGATCACGTCGGCGGGCATACCCAGGTCATCGTAAAGACCGGCCAATATCTGCAAGTCGGCGGTGCGGAGCTTCTTGCCCAGCTGCTGCTCCGTCTGTGGCACCAGCAGGCGGAAGCCCTCGTTGTCCGTCAGCAGTCCGGCGATGTCCTGGGCGGTGTAGACCGGGCGTTCGTCCGCCGGATCGGGCGGTGCCTGGCGGGCCGGTCGAGGCAGCAGGTCCAGGTCCTGAAGAACCTTCTCCGCCGCGTCGATCCGCAGGCGGCTGATGGGCAGGACCTTTTCCAGCTCCTCCGGCGTGACGCCCCGGCCGAAGCGGCGCAGGGCCAGATACAGCAGGGCGGCGTCGCCCTGCCCGCTTTGCAGCAGCTTGTCGGCCGCATCGGCGGGCAGCGTCAGCTGCTCCTGCCTGTTCCGAAGTATATAGCCGTCCATGGCGATGACCTCCCCTCTCATTCGTGCTCTCCATTCTACACGAAAAAGGGGTCGGCGTAAAGCGGGGCGGGACAACTTTTTACAAATTTCCGCTTTTCGCCAAAATAGACTTTTCTCCGGCGGGTTTTGTGGTATAATGCTATTTGTATAAGTATATATACCCAACGAAATGAATTAAGGAGGGTTTTGGCATGGCGAACCGGGTAACGATGTCTATCTGCGGCACGGAGTATATCCTCGTAGCGGAGGAGGACGCCGCCTACATGGAGAAGATCGGCGGTATGGTGGATGCGGAGATGCAGAAGCTGATGGACAGCGCCCACATGAGCCGTGACGCGGCGGCGGTGCTGGCGGCGGTCAATCTGGCGGACCAGCTCACCAAGGCGCAGGAGGGCGCGGAAAATCTGCGCCGGCAGTTGAAGACATATCTGGACGAGGCCAGCCGCGCCAAGAACGAGGCCGCTGAGCTGCGCCGGAAGCTGCAGAACGCACAGAACCAGAATAACCGCCGGTGATGATGGAGCTTTTGGCCCCCGCGGGGGGATATGAGGCGCTGACCGCCGCGGTGCAGAATGGCGCGGACGCGGTGTATATGGGCTTTGGCGCGTTCAACGCGCGGCGGAGCGCGAAAAACTTTACCGATGAGGAATTCGCGTCGGCGGTGCGGTATTGCCATCTGCGGGGCGTGCGGGTGTTCCTGACCCTGAACACCCTGCTGACCGACCGGGAGCTGCCCGGGGCGGCCGCGGCGCTGCGGAAGGCCAGCGCCATGGGCGTGGACGCGGTGCTGGTGCAGGACTGGGGCCTGCTGACCCTGGCAAAGGAGATCGTGCCGGACCTGCCTCTTCACGCCAGCACGCAGATGAGCCTGTTCACGCTGGGCGGCGCCAATGCGGCCGCGGCGTTGGGCATGGAGCGCGTGGTGCTGGCCCGGGAGCTGGACCGGGACGAGGTACGGGAGATCTGCGCCGGCTGCGGCGCGGAGATCGAGGTGTTCGGCCACGGGGCGCTGTGTATGTGCTACTCCGGCCAGTGCGAGATGAGCGCCGTGCTGGGACAGCGCAGCGGCAACCGGGGCGCCTGCGCCCAGCCCTGCCGCCTGCCCTACGGCGTGAACGGCCCCTGCCGGGACGCGCATCCCCTGAGCCTGAAGGACGCCAACCTGTCCGCCTATCTGCGGGATATGGCGTCTATGGGCGTGGACTGCCTGAAGCTGGAGGGACGGCTGAAGCGGCCGGAATACGTGGCCGTGGTAACGGGCATCTACCGCCGCCTGCTGGACGAAAGGCGGCTGCCCACGGCGGAGGAGTCCCGGGCGCTGAAGCAAGCCTTCTCCCGCAGCGGCTTCACCGACGGCTACTGGCTTGGTAAAAAGGGCAAGGCCATGTTCGGCACCCGGCCGGAGAACGTACCGGAGCCGAAGGCGCTGTTCGCCGCGGCCCGTGAGACCTATGAAAACGGAAAAGAGAACCGAAAGATACCTGTGAACCTCCGTCTGACAGTACGCCGGGGCGAACCGGTGCGGCTGAGCGGCGCGTGCGCCGTCCCGGGCGGCGTCACCATAGTCATGGCCACGGGCGATATGCCGGAGGAGGCGCGAAACCGCGCCGTGACGGAGGAGGAACTTCGGCAGCGGCTGACCAAGACCGGCGGCACGGTGTTCGCGGCGGATCAGATCGAAATAGAGCTGGACGAGGGGCTGATGGTGTCCGCCAGCGCGGTGAACGCGCTGCGGCGGGAGCTGCTGGACGAGCTGGCAGCACGGCGGACGGACATCCCGAAGCGCCGGGAGCTGCCCGCCTCTCCCCTGCCGGAGGCCCCGGCGGGCGCGGCGGAGCTGGACTTTACCGTGTCCATCAGCAGGCCCGATCAGCTGACGGCCGAGCTGCTGGCGGAACGCCCCGCCATCGTGTATATCCCGGCGGAGCTGCTGGATAAGATGGACCTGATGCCCTATATCGGGCAGGCGGAGTTCTGCGCGGTGCTGCCCCGGATATTCCGCACGGCGGACGAACCGGTGTTCCGGGATATTCTGCAGCGGCACCCGGAGGTCGCCTCCGCGGCCATCGGCAACCTGGGCCATCTGGCCATCGTGAAGGGACTGGGCAAAACGCTCCGCGGCGACTTCGGCCTGAACGTGTACAACAGCCGGGCGGTGCGCTTCTGGCAGGAGCAGGGGCTGTCGTCCGTGACGGCCAGCTTTGAGCTGCGGTGGCAGCAGGTGCGGGACCTGGGAAAATATGCGGACTGCGAGGCCCTTGTCTATGGCCGCCTGCCGCTGATGATCACCGAAAACTGCGTGACGAAGAACAGCGTGGGCTGCGCCCATGGGGCGGGCAGCGTACTGACCGACCGGCGGGGCGAGCAGTTCCCGGTGCTGTGCGCCTACGGGTGCCGGTGCGAGATCGAGAACGGAAAGACGCTGGTGCTGGCGGACAAGCCGGAGGTGTTCCGGTGCGGCCTGCGGTACGGACGCCTGCGGTTTACCACAGAGACGGCGGCGGAGTGCGCGGCGCTTCTCCGCGCCCACAGGGCCGGGACCGTCACCGCCGGTGACAACAGCACACGCGGGCTGTTCTACCGGGGCGTAGAGTAAAACAAATGGTATAACACTCGTTATAATTTACAAACCGTATTCAATTTCAGGAGAAAAAGGTGTTACTATGGAGCTGAAGATCAAGGCCCTGTCCCCCAAGATCGGGACGGAGATACCCCTCCCCCGCTTTGCCACCGCCGGCGCGGCCTGCATGGACCTGTGTGCCTGCATCGACGAGGCGGTGACGCTGGCAGCCGGGGAACGGCGGCTGGTGCCCACGGGCATCGCCATCGCCCTGCCGTCGGCGGACTACGCGGCGCTGGTGTTCGCCCGCAGCGGGCTGGGCATCAAGAAGGGCGTGTGCCTTTCCAACGGCGTGGGCGTCATCGACAGCGACTACCGGGGTGAGATCGGCGTGGGGCTGGTGAACCTGGGAAGCGAACCGTACACGGTGCAGCCCGGGGACCGGATCGCCCAGCTGATGGTGGTGCCGGTGGTGCAGCCCACGGTGACGGTGGCGGAGGACCTGGACGAGACGGACCGGGGCGCCGGCGGCTTCGGCTCCACAGGCAGGTGACGTATATGGCAAAGATCGTGCTGGCCTCCGGGTCCCCCCGGCGGCAGGAGCTTTTGCGTCGGATGGGCATCACCGACTTTACCGTCCGGGTGCCGGAGGTGGAGGAATACTTCCCCGCCGGGCTGACGCCGGAGGAGACGGTGTGCTACATCTCCCGGGAGAAATCCCAGGCGGTGGCGTCCGACGCGGACGAGATCGTCATCACGGCGGATACGATGGTGTTTCTGGACGACAAGAAGCTGGGCAAGCCCGCCGACGAGGCGGAGGCCCTGCAAATGCTGACGGCCCTGCAGGGTCGGCGCCACACCGTCTGTACCGGTGTGACGGTGCGGCAGGGGGAGAAAGCCCTGACCCGCGCCCAGCACACGGACGTGTATTTCCGTCCGGCCACACAGCGGGAGCTGAAGGCCTACATCGCCGGGGGCGAGCCCATGGACAAGGCCGGGGCCTACGGCGTACAGGGGCAGGGCGCGCTGCTGGTGGAGCGCATCGACGGCGACTTTTTCAACGTGATGGGGCTGCCGGTGGTGCTGCTGGCGGAGATGCTGGGCGAATTCGGGATACAGCTGCTGGGATAATGCCCCTTTCGCTCCCTCTGAGAGGGTGCGCTGCCGCCTCCCCTGCCGGGGGAGACTTCAGAGAGGAACAAACGACACATGAAGCGATTTTTTACGAAAACGGGAATATGGCTGCTGGCCGCGGCGGCCACCATCGCGGTGGTGCTGTGCGTGGTGTCGGCCCTGAGCTCCGGAACGGGGCTGCTGCACAATGCCCTAGGCGTGATCGCCTCGCCCTTCCGGGCGGCGGGTTCCGCCGTGGCGGGCTGGGTCGGCGGCATTAGCCAGCGGTTTGAGGACGTGGAGACCCTGCAGCAGGAGAACGACGAGCTGCGGCAGCAGATCGCGGAGCTGGAGGAACAGCTGCGGCAGATGGAGCCGGCGGCGACCGAGAATAAAGAGCTGCGCCAGCTGCTGGGCCTGCGGCAGCAGCGCAGCGACCTGGTGTTCGAGGCGGCCCGCGTCACCCAGCGCGACGTATCCAACTGGGCCAGCACGCTGGTGCTGGACCGGGGCAGTCAGCACGGCGTGGCCATAGGCGACTGCGCGGTGGACAGCGCCGGGAACCTGGTGGGTGTGGTCACAGACGTGGGCCTGAACTGGTGCCGGCTGTCCACGGTGCTGGACACGGACTCCCAGTTCGGCGCGCGGGTATTCCGCACCGGCGAGACGGCGGTGGCCGGCGGCTACCTGGCGCTGATGGCCGAAGGCCGGCTGCGGCTGCAATACCTCAGCGACAGCGCGAACCTGATCAAGGGTGATGTGATCGTCACGTCCGGGCTGGGCGGCTACTATCCCGCCGGTCTGGTCATCGGCACGGTGGAGTCCGTGCAGACGGATGACGGCGGGCTGGCGCGGGACGCGGTGCTCTCGCCCAAGTGCGATGTGGCGGCGATACAGGAGATGTTTATTATCACGGATTTTGACGTGATCCAATGACGGAGGACGGCTATGACACGGCGGGCGATACTGCTGAAGTGGATATTGTACTGTCTGTGCGCGCTGGCGCTGGCACTGCTGCAGGGGCTGGTGCTGGTATACGTGCGGGTATGGGGCGTGCACCCGTTCCTGCTGCCGGCCATCGCGGTGATACCGGCCACGCTGGAGCGCAACGAGCAGGCGCTGCTGTACGCGGTATTTTTCGGGCTGGCGTGCGACCTTCTTTCGCCGGTGGCGGGTCTGCCCTGCTTTTACGCGCTGGCGTTCCTGCTTGGCGCGGCGGCAGCGTGGCTGCTGAGCGGGCAGGTCATCATGGCGGGCGTGGTGTGCTCGCTGGTGGTGACAGGCGTATGTATGCTGCTCTGCGGACTGCTGCACATGGCGGTGCTGGCGGGACACAGCGGCGCGGGGCTGACCGCGGCGGGCCTGCTGCTGGGCAGGGAGCTGGCGGTATCGCTGCCCTTCGCGGCGGCGGCGCACCCGCTGTTCCGGTGGGCACAGCGGCGGACACTGAGCGAATGACCATAGGAGAACCAAGCTATGATGAAAAATCCTCACCCCTCCCGGCGGCGGGTATATGTGCTGCTGGGGTTTTTCTGTGCGTTTCTGGTGCTGTTTTTTGCGGTGCTGTATGACGCACAGGTGGTACACGGCAGCGAAAATCGGGCCAGATCCATCACCAGCAACACCGCCAGCGAAACGGTGACCGCCTCCCGGGGCATCATCACCGACCGGAATGGCAAGGTGCTGGTGAGCAACCGGCTGGCCTATACGCTGGTGGTAGACAAGAGCAGCTTCGGCAAGGACGAGGCCGCGCTGAACAACGCCATCTGGCAGCTGATACAGCTGTGTCAGGAGCAGGGCGTCACATGGAACGACACCCTGCCCATGACCACAGGGTCCTCTCCCCAGCTGACCAGCAAAAGCCTGAACGAGAGCTTCCGGGAGTATCTGGACGACAACAAGCTGCCCACGGACGGCGGCAGCGCGGAAGTGCTGGCCGCCATGCGGAAGCTCTACAAGGTCGATGACAGCTATACCGACGCGCAGGCGCGTCTGATCGTGGGCGTGCGGTATGAACTGGACGGGCGCAGCAGCTACACCTTTGCCGAGGATGTATCCACGGAGTTGCTGGGCCGCATCACCGACGGAAAGTACCGGGGCGTGACCATCAAGACAGCGGCGGCGCGGGTGTACAACACCAAGCTGGCGGCGCACATTCTGGGCACCGTGGGCGCCATATGGCAGGAGGAGTGGCGCAGCGACGAGAGCACCGGCTATGTGGGCTACGCCGACAAGGGCTACAATATGAATGACCTGGTGGGCAAGGACGGCGTGGAGAAGGCCTTTGAGGAATATCTCCACGGCAATGACGGCAAGCGGCTCATCACCACCGACGAGAACGGCAAGATCACCGGCGAGCTGTACACCCGGGAGCCCCAGCCCGGCGGCACCGTGGCGCTGACCATCGACATCGACCTGCAGCAGGTGGTGGAGGACACGCTGGCCAGTACCATTCAGGGCATGATCGACAAGGACAGCAACGAGCGCGGCGGCGCGGCGGCGGTCATTCAGGTCGGCACCGGCGAGGTACTGGCCATGGCCAGCTACCCCACCTACGATCTGGAGACGTTCAACCAGGACTATGATGAGCTGGTGAAGGACGAACGCCTGCCCATGTTTAACCGGGCCACCCAGGGCGTGTACGCCCCCGGCTCCACCTTCAAGCTGTGCACGTCCGTGGCGGCGCTGGAGGAGGGCATCATCACCCCCAGCACCATTATCGAAGACAAGGGTATCTACACCTACTATGTGGACCCGCAGCCCATGTGCTGGATCTGGCGGCAGGCCCACACCACCCACGGGCGCATCAACGTCAGTCAGGCCATCGTGGACTCCTGCAACTACTTCTACTACGAGGTGGGCCGGCTGACAGGCATCAAGAAGCTGGACGAGTACGCCACAGCCTTCGGCCTGGGGCAGTCCACGGGCATTGAGATCGGTGACGTCAGCGGCGTGCTGGCCTCCCCGGAGTGGGCGGAGGCCCACGACCGGGAGTGGACCGACGGCCAGACCATCACGGCGGCCATCGGCCAGTCCTACAACCTGTTCACCCCCCTGCAGCTGGCCAACTATGTGGCCACGCTGGTATCCGGCGGTGAGCACTATGAGGCACATCTTCTGAAAAACGTAAAGTCTTATGATAATTCACGAGTTGTCGGCGTATATGGCAAGGGGCCGCTGAACGACCTGAACATCTCGGACAGCACCATGGCGGCGGTGACCAAGGGTATGCACGATCTGACCTACGACTCCCTGCGGAGCGCCTTTTCCCGCTGTGTGGTGGAGGCCGGCGCCAAGACCGGCTCGGCCCAGGTGGGTACGGATATCGCCAACGGCACCTTTGTGGCCTACGCCCCCTATGACGATCCGGAGATCGCCATCGCCATCGTGGTGGAGAAGGGCGGCAGCGGCAGTCTGCTGGCCAATGCGGCCGTGGACATCATCAACGCCTGGTTCACCCGGGATGGCACCGGCGCCACCGCCGCCGGCGAGGACGCGCTGATGCGGTAAATCTGTTATAGAGACAAGAGGCACACATGGGACCCTATTTCAATTCGAGAGACAAACATTATAAAGACCCTTTCGGCGCCGTCCCCTGCGGCGCCGAAGTGCGCTTTGCGCTGGCGGACGACACCTATTACGGCTGCGAGCTGCTGGTGCTCCGGGAGTTCGCAGGCACGGAGGACACGTGCGCCCTGCCGCCGGCGGAGGGCGGCTTCGCCGGCACATACACCGCGCCGGCTGACGGTGAGCTGTGCTGGTACTGCTTCCGCCTGACGGACATGGACGGGCGCTGCGTGTGGTACGGCAAAAATGGCGTGCAGGACGCGCCGGAGAAGGCGGCACGCTGGCAGCTGACGGTATACGAGCCCTCCCCCGCCCCGGACTGGTTCGGGCGCGGCGTGACGTACCAGATCTTCCCGGATCGGTTCCGCCGTGTATCCATGCCGGACGTGAGCCATATGCCGGGGCACCGGTGGCTGCACCGCGGCTGGAACGAGCAGCCGGTGTTCCTTCCGGACGAGCACGGGCAGATCACCAACCGCGACTTCTTCGGCGGCTCGCTGCAGGGCATCACGGAGAAGCTGGACTATCTGGCGGGCCTGGGTGTGACGACACTGTATCTGAACCCCATTTTTGAGGCCGCCAGCAACCACCGCTACGACACCGGCGACTATCGGGCCATCGACCCGCTGCTGGGCACAGAGGCTGACTTCCGCGCCCTGTGCACCGCCGCCCATCAGCGTGGGATGCGTGTGATACTGGACGGCGTGTTCAACCATACCGGCAGCAACAGCCGGTACTTCAACGCCGAGGGCTACTATCCGGAGCCGGGGGCGGCCCAGAGCCAGAATTCAGAGTATTACAACTGGTACAGCTTCCACCCGTGGCCATCGGACTACGACGCCTGGTGGGGCGTGAAGACCCTGCCCGCCGTCAATGAGGCGCAGCCGGCTTACCGTGACTTCATCTTCGGCGATCAGGACAGCGTGGTCCGGCATTGGCTGCGCTGCGGCGCGGACGGCTGGCGGCTGGATGTGGCCGACGAGCTGCCCGGCGACTTTATCGAGGGCATCCGCTCGGCCATCGACGCGGAAAAGCCCGGGGCTTACCTGCTGGGTGAGGTCTGGGAGGACGGCAGCAACAAGATCGCCTACTCCCAACGGCGCAGATACCTGCTGGGCCGCCAGGTCCACGGCCTGATGAACTACCCCTTCCGCACGGCCCTGCTGAACTGGCTGGCCGGCGGCGACGCCGCGGTCTTCCGCGACAGCATGGAGATGATTCATGAGAACTACCCGCCCTTCGCCTTCTATGGCGCCATGAACTTCCTGGGCACCCACGACACAGCGCGCATTCTGACGCTGCTGGGCGCGGAGGGCACACCGAAAACCAAGGCGGAGCGTGCGGCGTACCGCCTCTCCCCCACTGAGCTGGCCCGGGGCCTGGCAAAGCTCCGTCTGGCGGGAATGCTGCTCTACAGCTTCCCTGGCTCTCCCACCCTCTTCTACGGCGATGAGGCCGGCGTGCAGGGCTTCGAGGATCCGCTGAACCGGGGCGCCTTCCCCTGGGGCAGCGAGGACGCGGCTCTGACGGACTTCTTCCGCACTCTGGGACAGCTGCGGCGAACGCGGGAGAGCCTGCGCTCGGGCGCCCTGCGCTATCTGCTGGCCCGAGGCGGCGCTCTGGCCATCGAGCGTGAGCACGGAGGCGAACGCACGGTAACGGCGCTGAACGCCGGGGACGCGCCGGCAGACCTGACGCTGGCCTGGGACGCGCCCACCGCGCAGGACGCGATGACCGGACAGCGATTTCTGGTCATCGACGGGAAAGCGCACCTGACATTGCCGCCGCTGGACGGCGTGATACTGATATGAGGAACGGGGCGGCTGTTTCACGTGAAACAGCCGCCCTACTTTTGTCCCTTTATGTTTCACGTGAAACAAAAGGGCGAAAATTTGCATTTTCCCTCTTGAAACCCTCCATGCAGGTGGTATATACTATCATAATGAACTCAGACAGAAAGAGGAATTTGCTGTGGCGAAAATCATTGCGATCGTAAATCAGAAGGGCGGCGTGGGCAAGACCACCACCTGCGTAAACCTGGCCGCTGCCATAAAAGCCGCTGGCAAGCGGGTGCTGCTGTGCGATTTTGACCCCCAGGCCAACGCCACCAGCGGCATGGGCGTGGACAAGACCACCAGCAACGGCGTATATGACGCGCTCATCAACGGCGCAGAGACGGCCCAGCTGATCGTGACCACGCCCTATGGCGACGTGCTGCCAAGCAGCAAGGCGCTGGCCGGTGCCGGCGTGGAGATGATCAACATGGAGGACCGCGGCGGGGAGATGATCAACAGGGAGGGCCGGCAGTTCCTGCTGAAGGCTGCGCTGCGGCAGGTAGCGGACAGCTATGATTTCATCTTCATCGACTGTCCGCCCTCGCTGGAGCTGCTGACGCTGAACGCGCTGTGCGCCGCCAACAGTCTGCTGGTGCCGGTGCAGGGCGAGTATTACGCGCTGGAGGGACTCAGCGACCTGATGAACACCGTGCGTATCGTGCGGCGCAGCATGAACCCGGGGCTGGACATCGAGGGCGTGCTGCTGACCATGTTCGATGGCCGCACCAACCTGTCCATTCAGGTGGCCCAGGAGCTGAAGCGGTTTTTTGCCGGGAAGGTGTACAGCACCGTGATCCCGCGGAACGTGCGGCTCAGCGAGGCGCCCAGCCACGGCAAGCCCATCACCGCCTATGACAAGACCTGCCGGGGCGCGGACGCATACACGGCGCTGGCGGCGGAATTTTTGCGGAAGAACAACTGCTGAAAGGAGACGCGGTATGGCGAACACAAAAGGTCTGGGCAAGGGACTGAGCGCACTGCTGGGCGATGACGTCATCGCCGCCAAGGACGAGCGCGCCTCCTCCCTGCTGCTGCCCATCAGCCAGGTGGAGAGCTGCTCCACCCAGCCCAGAAAGAGCTTTGAGCCGGAGGCCCTCAGTGACCTGGCGGACTCCATCCGGATACACGGCATCATCCAGCCGCTGACCGTGCGGAAGCTGCAATCCGGCTACTATCAGATCATCGCCGGTGAACGGCGGTGGCGGGCGGCGCGGATGGCCGGGCTGACACAGGTGCCCGTGGTGGTCATCGAGGCCGACGACCGCAAGGCCATGGAGCTGGCCATGATCGAAAATCTCCAGCGAGAGGACCTGAATCCTATCGAAGAGGCCGAGGGCTACCGGGTGCTGACGGAGCAGTACGGCATGACCCAGGACGAGTGTGCCCAGCGGGTGGGCAAGTCCCGCCCCACGGTGGCCAACGCCCTGCGCCTGCTGGGGCTGACCGAGCCGGTGCGGGCCATGGTGGAGGACGGGCGGCTGTCCGCCGGACACGCCCGCGCCCTGTTGACGCTGGGCAGCAAACAGCAGCAGGCCGCCGCGGAGACGGTGGTCAAGGACGCCCTCTCCGTCCGCCAGACGGAACTGCTGGTGAAAAAACTCACCGCCGAGAAAAAAGAAAAGCCCCAAAAGGACGCGCTTTCCGTCAATTATGTTGAGGAGGCCGCCCGTGAGCTGGGCGAGAAGCTGGGCCGCCCCTGCCGCATCGTCAACGGTAAGAAAAAGGGCCGCATCGAGCTGGAATACTACGGCACCGAGGACCTGAACGCCCTGCTGGAGGCTCTGGAGAAGCTGGGAAAGCGATAAGCGTTTCACGTGAAACATCATCGAATAGAGGTATAGAATATGCTTGACATCAAGTTTATCCGGGAGAACCCGGACCTGGTAAAGGAGAATATCCGCAAGAAGTTCCAGAACGCCAAGCTGCCCCTGGTGGACGAGGTCATCGCCCTGGACAGCGAGCGCCGCGAGGCCATCAACGAGGGCGAGGCCCTGAAGGCCGAGCGCAACAAGATCTCCAAGGCCAACGGTCCCCTGTTCGGCAGGCTGAAAAAGTGCGCCGACGAGGCGGAGAAGGCCGCCCTTCAGGCGGAGATCGACGCCAACAACGCCGCCGTAAAGGCCAACGCCGAACGCATGGCTCGGCTGGAGGAGAAGAAGGCCAACGCCGAGGCGGCCATGAACAAGCTGCTGCTGGTCATCCCACAGATGATCGACGAGTCCGTGCCCATCGGTCCGGACGACAGCTGCAACGTAGAGGTGGAGCGCTTCGGCGAGCCCAAGACCCCGGACTTCCCCATCCCCTACCACACGGAGATCATGGAGCGCTTCGACGGCGTGGATATGGACGCCGCCGCCCGTGTATCCGGCAACGGCTTCTATTACCTGATGGGCGACATCGCGCGGCTGCACTCCGCCGTCACCGCCTATGGCCGTGACTTTATGATCGACAAGGGCTTCACCTACTGCATCCCGCCGTTTATGATCCACGGCAACGTGGTGGAGGGCGTGATGAGCCAGACGGATATGGACGCCATGATGTACAAGATCGAGGGCGAGGACCTGTACCTGATCGGCACCAGCGAGCACTCCATGATCGGCAAGTTCATCGATCAGATCCTGCCGGAGGACAAGCTGCCCCAGACGCTGACCTCCTACTCCCCCTGCTTCCGCAAGGAAAAGGGCGCCCACGGCATCGAGGAGCGTGGCGTGTACCGCATCCACCAGTTCGAAAAGCAGGAGATGATCGTGGTCTGCAAGCCCGAGGACTCCAAGGCCTGGTACGAGAAGATGTGGCGCTGGTCCGTGGAGCTGTTCCGCAGCCTGGATATCCCGGTGCGGCAGCTGGAGTGCTGCTCCGGCGACCTGGCTGACCTGAAGTGCAAGTCCTGCGACATCGAGGCCTGGTCCCCCCGGCAGCAAAAGTACTTCGAGGTGTGCTCCTGCTCCAATCTGGGCGACGCCCAGGCCCGCCGCCTGAAGATCCGCGTCCGCGGCGAGGACGGCAAACTGTACCTGCCCCACACCCTGAACAACACCGTGGTAGCCCCGCCCCGTATGCTCATCGCCCTGCTGGAGAACAACCTGCAGGCGGACGGCTCCGTGCTGGTACCCAAGGCGCTGCAGCCCTACATGGGCGGCAAGGAGCGCCTGGTACCGCTGCACTGATAGCGTATCGTAATAGTTATCCGTAATTATACTTTTAGTATAGGAGCTTTTACACATGAAGAAGTTTTTTGCGGAATTCAAGGAATTCGCCATGCGCGGCAACGTAATGGACATGGCCGTCGGCGTGATCATCGGTACCGCGTTCGGTAAGATCACCACCTCTCTGGTGAACGATGTGTTCATGCCCCTGATCGGCCTGCTCATCGGCGGCGTGGATCTGGGACAGCTGAATATCGTGCTGAAGCCGGAGGTGCTGGACGAGGCAGGCAAGGTGGTCACCGAGGCTGTTACCCTGGGCATCGGCACGTTTCTGAGCACGGTCATTGACTTTGTTCTGGTGGCCTTCGTCATCTTCCTGATGGTCAAGACCATCAACCAGCTGCACAAGCTGGGCAAAAAGGACGAGGAGCCGCAGGAGGAGGAAGAACCGGCTCCCACCAGCGAGGAGCTGCTCACCGAGATCCGCGACCTGCTGAAAGAGCAGCAGAAATGAGGGATATCCTGACCGCCGGCCTGACGGCCCTGGACCTGGACCCCGCCGCCGCGGACAAGCTGGAGCGCTACGCCGAACTGCTGCTGGAAAAGAACAAGGTCATGAACCTCACGGCCATCACCGTTCCCCATGACGTAGCCACCCTGCACCTGCTGGACTGCGCGGCGCTGGCGGCGCAGCTGGACCTGTCCGGCAAGCGCGTCATCGACGTAGGCACCGGCGCAGGCTTTCCCGGCATGGTGCTGGCGATCTTGACGCCGGATGCCCGCTTCACGCTGCTGGACAGTCTGGGCAAGCGGGTGGACTTCCTGAAGGAGGTCCAGACAGACCTGGAGTTGAAAAATGTGACCTGCGTTCACGCCCGGGCGGAGGAATTCGCCGCGCAGCACCGGGAGCAGTTCGATCTGGCGGCCTCCCGTGCCGTGGCTCAGCTGAACGTACTGTGCGAGCTGACGCTGCCGCTGGTAAAGGTAGGCGGACAGTTCGCCGCCATGAAGTCCGTCTCCAGCGACGAGGAGATACGGCAGGCCCACAGCGCCATCGCCCAGTTGGGCGGACAGCTCTCCGGCGTCACGGACTACACCGTGCCGGAGACGGACGTGGTGCACCGCATCGTATCCATCGAAAAAACACAGCACACACCGAAGCAATTTCCCCGGGCCTTTGCCCGGATCAAAAAAGCGCCGCTGGTATAGGCGGCCCGTGAAAGGAGGAAGTCCATGGGCAAGATCATCGCCGTGGCGTCCGGTAAGGGCGGCACCGGCAAGACCACCTTCACCGCCAACGTGGCGCTGGCGCTGGCCCACATGGGGCAGCGGGTGCTGTGCCTGGACTGTGACATCACCCTGCGGAACCTGGATCTGGCGCTGGGGCTCAGCGACCGGGCGCTGATGGACTTCTCCGACGTGCTGGAGGGCCGCTGCACCCTGCATGAGGCGGCGGTGCCCCATGAGCGATACCCCTCCCTCTCCCTGCTGACCGCACCCATGGCCGACCGCCCGCTGTCCCTGTCGGTGCCGAAGCTGCAGGCGCTGGCGCGTGAGATACGGGAAAGCTACGACTGGTGCCTGATCGACGCGCCCGCCGGACTGGGTCAGGGCTTCCAGATGGCAGCGTGCATGGCCGACCAGGTGATCGTCATCACCACCACGGACGTGTCCGCCATGCGGGACGCCCAGCGCACCGCCGCAGAGCTGTCCGCCTTTCCCAGCGGGACGGTGCATCTGGTGGTGGGGCGCGTGTCCAAAAAGGTGCTGCGTCAGCTGCACACCACCATCGACGACGCCATCGACGCGGCGGGCCTGCCGCTGCTGGGCGTGATACCGGAGGACCCGGACGTCCCCTACTGTCTGAACCGCGGACTGGTGCTGCGGGAGCAGAACTACTACGCCGCCCGAGCCTATGAAAACATTGCGAAACGCATCATGGGGCAGAAAACCCCGCTGATGAAGATATAAGGAAAGGAGCCCTCCATGAATATTGCATTGATGGCACACGACAACCGGAAAGAGCTGATGGTCCAGTTCTGCACCGCCTACTGCGGCATCCTGGCCAAGCACACCCTCTGCGCCACCGCCCGCACCGGCCAGCAGATCGCCGACGCTACCGGGCTGACCATACACCGCTTCCTGTCCTTCGCCCACGGCGGCGGACAGCAGATCGCCGCCCGCATCGCCTATAATGAGATCGATATGGTGCTGTGCTTCGGTGACCCCAACCAGAAAACGCCGGACGCGGACATCACGTATATTTCCCGCCTGTGCGACCAGAACAACGTGCCCTTTGCCAGCAACCTGGCCACCGCTGAGATGCTGGTGCTGGGTCTGGACCGGGGCGACCTGGACTGGCGTGACATCGTCAACCCCAAGAACAAGCCCTTTACGGCTTGACAACCATCGGCAAATCGCATACAATAAGGGATAACCGTGCAGACCTCGCAGGAGTAGCCTGTACACCGCCGCTGCAAGAGAGGTGCGCCATCGGCTGAAAGTGCACCGCGGCAAGGCACAGGTGAAGACAGCGAGTTAGCGGGGATGGAAACATCCACGGCGCGCTCCCCGTAACAGGAGCAAAAAGGGCCGCAAGGCCGAATTTGGGTGGCACCACGAAGTGTTTTACGCTCTCGTCCCAATGCAGGGACGGGAGCGTTTTTTCGTCCGCGCCGCCGACACAAACACAAAGGAGAACGCTATGCAGGCTGTTTTGGACTTCATCAACAACCACGTGCGGGACATCTTCATCCCGCTGACGGCGCTGGCGCTGCTGCGGGTCGGTATGTGCCTGGCGCAGCTGAAGCGAATGGCGCACCTCCGGGAGAAAAAAGGTGCTTACCACGCCGTCCGGGGCCACTGCGAGGAGCTGGGTGTCTGGTTCGGTGCGCTGGCGGGCCTGCTGCTGCCCGTCATTGTGCCGGGTCTGTGGTACGTAGGTCTGGCGCTGGCCATAGTCGGCGGTGTCATCGGCCAGCGCATCGGCGTGAAGAAGGGCCGGGCCCTGGATGATATCTACCGCGAGGTCGCCTGGGAGCTGAAGCACGAGGCGGAGGCCGAGGCCGCCCGCGAGGCCGCCGCCCACACGCTAACACCCGGTGCGGAGGAGCTGCCGGAGACAAACGAGCAAAACGAAACCACCGAAGATAAAGGAGAGACGGAAAATGGCTGAGATGACCCCCCGGACCCTGTCCGGCTTTATGGAGCTGCTGCCCAAGCCGCAGCAGCAGATGGAGCGCATGATGGACATCCTGCGCCGCACCTATTCCCTGTACGGCTTCACCCCGCTGGACACCCCGGTGATCGAGGCGGCAGAGGTGCTGCTGGCCAAGGGCGGCGGCGAAACGGAGAAGCAGATCTACCGCTTCAACAAGGGCGATGCCGACCTGGCCCTGCGGTTTGACCTGACGGTGCCGCTGGCCAAGTATGTGGCCCTGCACTACAACGACCTGTCCTTCCCCTTCCGCCGCTACCAGATCGGCAAGGTCTACCGGGGCGAGCGCGCCCAGCGCGGCCGCTTCCGTGAGTTCTATCAGGCGGATATCGACGTGATCGGCGACGGCAAGCTGGACATCACCAACGAGGCCGAGATGCCCGCCATCATCTACCGTGCGTTCAGTGAGCTGGGGCTCAGGCGCTTCTGCATCCGGGTGAACAACCGCAAGATCCTCAACGGCTTTTATGCCATGCTGGGCCTGACCGACAAGGCCGGCGACATCATGCGTACCGTGGACAAGCTGGACAAGATCGGCGCAGAGAAGGTCCGTACCCTGCTGACCGACGAGGTAGGCGTGTCCGCCGAAAGCGCCGACGAGATCCTGAAATTCATCGCCATCACCGGCAGCAACGATCAGGTACTCTCCGCCCTGGAGGGCTACGCCGGCCGGAACGAGACGTTTGACGAGGGCCTGGACCAGTTGAAAACCGTGGTGAAATACCTGTCCGCCTTCGGCGTGCCGGAGGAGAACTTTGCCGTGGACCTGACCATTGCCCGGGGCCTGGATTACTACACCGGCACCGTGTACGAGACGGCGCTGCTGGACCACCCGGAGATCGGCTCCGTCTGCTCCGGCGGCCGGTATGACAACCTGGCGGAATACTACACCGACAAGCAGCTGCCCGGCGTGGGCATCTCCATCGGCCTGACCCGGCTGTTCTACGTGCTGGGCGAGCAGGGAATGCTCAACGGCGATCTGCCCACCGCCCCGGCGGACGTACTGATCCTGCCCATGACCGAGGACCTGTCCGCCGCCGTCACACTGGCCACAAAGCTGCGGGACGCCGGCGTGCGGACCCAGCTGTACACCGAGCAAAAAAAGTTCAAGGCCAAGATGAATTACGCCGACAAGACCGGCGTGCCCTATGTGGTGTTCCTGGGCGAGGACGAGGTGAAAAACAACGTCATCGCCTGCAAGGATATGACCAGCGGCGAGCAGACCACCCTGGACTTTGCCGCCACCCTGGCGCGGATACGGGACGGCCTGGCCGAGAGGAACAAGGGCAAGGTCATCGTGGAGAAGTAAGCGCCTTACCCTACGGCGCAAAGCATTTCCGGCAGACGGGTGTAGGGGGCGGCGTTTTTGATAAACGATCCGTAATAATTCAATAAGGTTATACAAAACACAATCATAAATGGGAGGAAAACAACAATGATGCAGATGCGTACACATACCTGCAACGAGCTGCGCGCCAGCGATGTGGGCAAGTCCGTGAAGATCGTGGGTTGGATGGAGAATGTCCGCGAGGTAGGCGGCAGCCTGGCCTTCGTGGTGCTGCGTGACTTCTACGGCACCACCCAGGTGGTGGTGGAGGACGAGGCCGACCTGAAGGTCATCAAGGGCCTGAACAAGGAGTCCACCATCAGCGTGGAGGGCACCGTCCGCGAGCGCGCCAGCAAGAACCCCAAGCTGCCCACCGGCGAGATCGAGGTGGTCCCCACCAAGATCGAGGTGCTGGGCCGCTGCCGCTATAACGCCCTGCCCTTCGAGATCAACCGCAGCCGCGAGGCCGACGAGACCCAGCGGCTGAAGTACCGCTATCTGGACCTGCGTAACCCGGCGGTCAAGCAGAACATCATCCTGCGCTGCCAGGTGGTGGCCGCCCTGCGCGCCGCCATGATGGAGCACGGCTTCCTGGAGATCACCACCCCCATCCTGACCGCCAGCTCCCCCGAGGGCGCCCGCGACTATCTGGTGCCCGCCCGCAAGCACCCCGGCAAGTTCTACGCCCTGCCCCAGGCCCCCCAGCAGTTCAAGCAGCTGCTGATGACCTCCGGCTTCGACCGCTATTTCCAGATCGCCCCCTGCTTCCGCGACGAGGATGCCCGCGGCGACCGCTCCCCCGGCGAGTTCTATCAGCTGGATATGGAGATGGCCTTCGCCACCCAGGACGATATCTTCGCCGTGCTGGAGGACGTGCTGCCCCCCATCTTTGCCAAGTTCGGCACCTACAACGTGGCCTCCTCCGCCCCCTTCCGCCGCATCCCCTACAACACCGCCATGGAGACCTACGGCTCCGATAAGCCCGATCTGCGTATCGACCTGACCTGCAAAAACGTCAGCGAGTTGTTCGTCGCCAGCGAGTTCGAGGCCTTCAAGGGCCAGACCGTAAAGATGGTACCCATCAGCGACTGCGCCCTGACCCGCAAGCAGGTGGAGAAGCTGCTGACCGACTGCGAGGTCCAGTCCGGCAGCAAGGCCTACTGGTTCAAGGTGGACGAAAACGGCCAGCTGGCCGGCGGCATCGCCAAGTTCGTCGCCCCGGTGGAGGCCGAGCTGGGTAAGATCATCGACCTGAAGCCGGGCACCCTGGTGCTGGCAACCGCAGGCCAATACGCCACCAAGTCCGTGGGCGTGCTCATCAAGACCTTCGGCGCCGCCTGCGAAAACCACTTTGACAAGGAGCGCTATGAGTTCTGCTGGATCGTGGACTTCCCCATGTACGAGATCGGCGACGAGTCCGGCGAGCTGGAGTTCTGCCACAACCCGTTCTCCATGCCCAACGGCGGCATGGAGGTGCTGCTGAAGGCCGAGCGCGGCGAGATCGACCCCCTGGATATCTACGCCAACCAGTACGACCTGGTGTGCAACGGCGTGGAGCTGTCCTCCGGCGCCGTCCGTAACCACGACCCCGAGATCATGATCAAGGCCTTCGAGCTGGTGCGCCTGGGCGAGGAGGACGTGAAAAAGAAGTTCCCCGCCATGTACAACGCCTTCTGCTACGGTGCGCCTCCCCACGCGGGTATCGCCCCGGGCGTGGACCGCATGGTCATGCTGCTGGCCGGCGAAAGCTCCATCCGCGAGATCATCCCCTTCCCCATGAACAAGAACGCCCAGGACATCATGATGGGCGCGCCGTCCACCGTGGAGCAGAAGCAGCTGGATGAGCTGCACATCGCCATCGTGGGCGAGGTAGAGAAGGACGACTGATGGAGACCGTCAAGCTCTACTACGAAAACGCCTTTCTGCAGGACTTCACCGCCGTGGTGGAGTCCTGCGGGGCTGTGACGGGCGGCTTTGCGGTGGTGCTGGACCGCACCGCCTTCTATCCCGAGGGCGGCGGACAGCCAGCCGACCACGGCACGCTGGGGGATGCCCGGGTGCTGGACGTCCATGAGAAGGACGGCGTCGTCACCCACCTGTGCGACCATGAGCTGCCTGTGGGCGCGGAGGTCAGCGGCCATATCGACTGGGCGCGCCGCTTCGACCATATGCAGCAGCACTCCGGCGAGCACATCGTCTCCGGTATGCTGTGCAGCGCCTTCCACTGCGACAACGTGGGCTTCCACCTGGGCGCGGATACCGTGACCATCGACTACAACGCCGACATCAGCTGGGAGCAGGTGCAGGACATCGAACGCCGCGCCAACCGGTACATCTGGGAAAACCACCCCATCCACATCTGGTACCCCTCCCCGGAGGAGCTGGCCGCCCTGCCCTACCGCAGCAAAAAAGCCCTGGAGGGGCCTGTGCGCCTTACGGAGTTTCCCGGCGCGGACCTGTGCGCCTGCTGCGGCACCCATGTGGCCGCCAGCGGCCAGGTGGGCCTGGTGAAGTTCGTGGGCTGGCAGAAATTTCGGGACGGCGTGCGGCTGGAGCTGCTGTGCGGCCAGCGAGCGCTGGACCATCTCTCCGCCTGCTGGGAACAATCGCGGCAGATCGGGCAATCGCTGTCGGTAAAGCCGGAGGCATCCTTTGCCGCCGTGGAGCGGATGCAGTCCGAGCTGCTGGCCGCCAGGGAACGCGCCGCCGGATTGGAAGCGCAGGTCTTCGCCCACACGGCGGCGGAATACGCCGGCAAGGGCGACACCGTGCTCATCACCGCGCCGCTGGAGGGCGACGGTGTCCGCCGCCTGTGCGACGCCGTGGCCCAGACGTGCGGCGGCCGCTGCGCCGTGTTCTCCGGAACAGACGGCACGTACCGGTACGCGCTCATCCATGCCGGACAGGATATCCGGCCGCTGGTGAAGGACATGAACGAGACGCTCCATGGCCGGGGCGGCGGCCGGGATGGCTTTGCCCAGGGCAGCGCCGCCTGCACGGCGGAGGAGATCCGGGCCTTTTTCTCCCGCCGGTAAACTGCTTCGCTGCGCGAAATAATTTTGCGTTATTTCAACAAAAACCACCCCCGAAATGTGCAGAAAAAACGCATTTCGGGGATTTCCTTTTATGGATATACATGATACAATAAGAGACACTGAATATTTCGCACAGAAAAGAGTGATACCTTGCCCGAAGAAAACAAGCTGGGCGTCATGCCCATTTCCAAGCTGATCTGGAATATGTCCCTGCCCATCATCGCGTCCATGCTGGTGCAGGCGCTGTACAACATCGTGGACAGCGTGTTCGTCAGCCGTGTCAGCGAGCAGGCGCTCACCGCCGTTTCGCTGGCCTTTCCCGCCCAGAACCTGATGATCGGTCTGGCCACCGGCACCGCCGTAGGCGTCAACGCCCTGATGGGCCGGGCACTGGGTGCCGGACAGCGTGAACGCGCCGACAAGGTCGCCAACCACGGCATACTGCTGGCGCTGGTGGGCTTCGTCATCTCCGCCGCTCTGGGTGCCACCTGCTCCGACCTGTTCTTCCGTTCCCAGACCCAGATAGAGAACATCATCCGCATGGGCAACGACTACCTGCGGGTGGTGACCATCGGCTCCCTCGGTATGTTCTGCCAGATCATGTACGAACGGCTGCTCCAGGGCACCGGGCGGTCTATCCTCAGTATGTACACCCAGGGTCTGGGCGCCATCATCAATATCATTCTGGACCCCATCTTCATCTTTACCCTGAACATGGGCGTTACCGGCGCTGCCGTGGCCACCATCATCGGCCAGTTCTGCGGCTGCGCCCTGGCCATATACTTCAACCACAAGAAGAATACCGACATCACCCTGTCCATCAAGGGCTTCCGCCCGGACTTCCGGCTCATCGGCGAGATCTACGCCATCGGCCTGCCCAGCGTCATTATGATCGCCATCGGCTCGGTGATGACGTTCCTGATGAACAAGATACTCATCACCTACCATGCCGCCCACGAGACGGCGGCCACCGCCTTCGGCGCGTACTTCAAGCTGAACTCCTTTATCTTCATGCCCGTCTTCGGTATGAACAACGGCGTGGTGCCCATCGTCGCCTATAACTACGGCGCCCGGAACCGCAAACGCATGGTGGAGACCATCAAGCGCGGCGCGCTGTACGCCTCCATCATCATGGTCTTCGGCACCGTCCTCTTCTGGGTCATCCCCGGCCCTCTGCTGAAGATATTTGACGCCACCGACACCATGCTCTCCGTGGGCATACCCGCCCTGCGGATCATCTCCATCAGCTTCTGCATGGCCGGCGCGTGCATCGCCCTGGGCGCCTCCTTCCAGGCGCTGGGCAGATCCCTGTACTCCATGATCACCTCCATCGTCCGCCAGCTGGTGTTCCTGATCCCCATCGCCTACGTGCTGGCCCGGTACGGCGCCTCCGTGGGCAACAGCGACCTGGTGTGGTGGAGCTACCCCATCGCGGAGGTATTCTCCCTGACGCTGACGCTGTTCTTCTTCCGCCATCTGTACAAGACCGTCATCGCCCAGCTGCCCGAGGGCCGCGAATAAGAAAAGCGGAACTAAACCCCGCCGCGCTCCGTCTTAGTGGATAGAGGGCGGGCCCATCGCCTTCCCCGCCCCCGGGCGGCGTATATACACAAACAAATAGAGACAGAAAAGGAGGCACGACCCCCATGAAGAAGTTTTTGGCATTTATCCTGGCCCTGGCCTGCGCCCTGTCGCTGATGGCCTGCGGCAAAAAGAACAACGACGACAAGCCCGACCCCGATCCCGCGCCGGACCCCCAGCCCACCGTCATCACCGCCGAATTTACCCACGGCTATGTAGACATGGCGCTGGACCTGCCTGAGGGCTGGAGCTGGGAGCAGGTGTCCGACAACGGCACCGACAAGACCGAGGGCATCCGCTTCTACAAGACCGATGACCCCACCGTCAGCTACACGCTGCTGTGCTGGACGGGAGGCTACGGCATCTGCGGCACCGGCGTCACCAGTGAGGAGATCACCCTTGCCAACGGCATGAAGGTCTGGCAGCACACGGAGGAGGACACGGAAAAGGGCACCATGGTCATGGCGGACATCTTTTTTGAGGACGTACCGGGCAGCTATGTGGCTTCCCCCTCCGAGACCATGACCACCGAGGTGTGGAACGCCAACCGCGATGCGCTGCTGTCCATTCTGGGCACCGCTCAGATCGGCCGCAAGAGCGTCAGCCAGCAGGCCGCCATCGACGCGGCCAAGGCGCAGTACACCGGCGCGTACGATCAGGTGTACGCCACCTATGACGTCACCTCCGGCGCGTGGACGGTGAGCTTCAGCAAGAGCGCCGCCGGCGCAAAGACCGACCGTCTGGTGGTGGACGCCGCCGGAAAGGTCATGGCCGCCGGAAAGTAACCGAAAACCGCCGAAAACCGCCGCCGCTGCGGAAAAACCACACCCCCCCCCCCCACCCACCCCGCCGCAGCTGCGGCGGTTTTTGCTTTGCGTGCTTGACAACCACCCCGAAACGTGCTATTCTCTTCCTGATACAGGCGATGACGGGCGTGGCGGCCCTGAGCCGCGGGAGGAAATGCCCGCCGGAAGCCCCGTTACCGGCAGAAGAGTGTGGAAGTATCCAAATTCAGGTGGAACCACGGACTATGTTTAGTTCGCCCTGAGCCTTACCGGCTCAGGGCGTTTTTTTGTTGCCAAAACACTTCATATAGGAGGAACCTCACCATGAAAAACACCGAAAAAACGATGGACAAGATCGTCGCCCTCTGCAAAAACCGCGGCATCATCTTCGCCGGCAGCGAGATCTACGGCGGCCTGGCCAACACCTGGGACTACGGCCCCCTGGGCGTGGAGCTGAAGAACAATATCAAGAAGGCCTGGTGGAAGAAATTTGTCCAGGAGAACCCCTACAATGTGGGGCAGGACGCCGCCATCCTCATGAACCCCCAGACCTGGGTGGCCAGCGGCCATCTGGCCGGCTTCTCCGATCCCCTGATGGACTGCAAGGAGTGCAAGGAGCGCTTCCGCGCCGACAAACTCATCGAGGACTGGTGCCACGAGAACGGCTTTGAGCTCAGCAAGCCCATCGACGCCTTCTCCCAGCAGGAGATGAAGGACTTTGTGGAGGAGCACAACCTCCCCTGCCCCAGCTGCGGCAAGCACAACTTCACCGATATCCGCCAGTTCAACCTGATGTTCAAGACGTTCCAGGGCGTCACCGAGGATGCCAAGAACACCGTCTATCTCCGTCCCGAGACGGCCCAGGGCATCTTCACCAACTTTGTGAACACCCAGCGCACCACCCGCCGCAAGCTGCCCTTCGGCGTCTGCCAGATCGGCAAGTCCTTCCGCAACGAGATCACCCCGGGCAACTTCATCTTCCGCGTCCGCGAGTTCGAGCAGATGGAGCTGGAGTTCTTCTGCAAGCCCGGCACCGACCTGGAGTGGTTCAACTACTGGCGCACCTTCTGCCACAACTGGCTGCTGGGCATCGGATTGAAGGATGAGAACCTGCGCCTGCGTGACCACGACCCCGAGGAGCTGTGCTTCTACTCCAAGGCCACCACGGACTTCGAGTTCCTGTTCCCCTTCGGCTGGGGCGAGCTGTGGGGCGTGGCCGACCGTACCGACTACGACCTGACCCAGCACCAGACCGTGTCCGGCAAGGACCTGACCTACTTCGACCCCGAGACCAACGAGCGCTACATCCCCTACGTGGTCGAGCCGTCCCTGGGCGTGGAGCGCAGCGTCCTGGCCGTGCTGGTGGATGCCTACGACGAGGAGGTCGTGGACGCGGAGAAGAACGACGTCCGCGTGGTGCTGCACCTGCACCCGGCCCTGGCGCCCTACAAGGCCGCCATCCTGCCCCTGAGCAAGAAGCTCTCCGAGCCCGCCCGCAAGATCTACGAGGACCTGTCCAAGGAGTGGATGCTGGACTTCGACGAGACCGGCTCCATCGGCAAGCGCTACCGCCGCGAGGACGAGGTGGGCACGCCCTTCTGCATCACCGTGGACTTCGACACCGTGGGCGATGCCGAGCACGCCGGCGATAACTGCGTCACCGTCCGCGAGCGCGACACCATGGAGCAGGTGCGTATCCCCATCAGTGAGCTGAAGGCCTATCTGGCCGAGAAGCTGGCCTATTAAGCGTAAAAAAGAAAGCCCCGCGGGGCTTTCTTTTTTTGCTCACATATCCACGATCTGCAATTCGCTCTCGTCCACCTTCTGCATGTCTTTCTTGTTCATCATGTCGTACATACAGGGCACCACGAACAGCGTCATCAGCGTGGCGTACAGCAGTCCGCCGATACAGACCACGGCGATGGGCTGCATCAGCGCCGTGCCGGCGTTTTTCGCCGTGGCGGTGACGATCAGGCCCAAAATCGTGGTCAGACTGGTCATCAGGATCGGCCGCAGGCGGGTCACGCCCGCGTCGATGATCGCCTCCCGGCGCTCCATGCCGGACAGCCGCTGCTGGTTGATGTAATCCACCAGCACGATACCGTTGTTGACGATGATGCCCACCAGCATCACAAAGCCGATCAGGCTGATGACAGATACCTCGATCCCCGCGATCAGCAGGGCCAGGAAGCCGCCGGTAAAGGCCAGCGGGATGGTAAACATGACGATGAACGGGGATTTCAGCGACTGGAACTGTGCCACCATGATGAAGTACACCAGCACCACGCCCAGCAGCAGCATCAGCAGCAGCTGGCTCATGGCCTCCATGATCTGCTCGTTCTCTCCGTTGAATTCCGCGGTGACGCCCTCCGGCAGCGTCAGACCGCTGACGGCCTGCTGCGCCGCGGAGGTCACGTGGGTGACGTTGTAGCCATCGGCGATGGCGGCGGTCACGGTAACGCACCGGCGCTGCTGGTCACGGGAGATGGTGTTCATGGACACCGTCTCCGTCACGGTGGCCACATCGCCCAGCTTGAAGGTCTTGTCCTCCTCGCTGTCCCCGGTCAGCTGCCCCGCGGCGCTGCTGCCGGTCATGCCTGAGGCGCTGCCAGTCATGGCGGAGGACGCGCTGCTCTCCGCCGACAACTCCAGCTCCAGCAGGTTCTCCCGCTTGAGGACGCTGCCCTCCGCCGCGTCCACGGTCAGGTCCATGTCCTCGCTGTCCAGCGTCACATCAGAGACGCTGGCGCTGCTCTGCAGCGCCGCGGCGATCTGCATATACACCTGGGCCACGGTCAGCCCCTTCTCCGCCGCCGCCTTCCGGTCGATGGTCACCTGCAGCGCCGGGGCCGAGGCGTCCAGCCCGTCGCTGACCTCGCTGACGCCCTCCACCTGCTCCAGCCGCCGGGCGATGGTCCGGGCGCTGCTCTGCAGGTCCGTCATATCGCTGCCGAACACCTGCAGCGACACGCCGCTGCCGGTCATATAGCTCATCATACCGCTCATCACGCCGCTGGCCGTCACCTCACAGGGCAGGTCGGCACACAGCGTCTCGATCTCCTTCCCCGCCACAGAGCCGAAGGTCCCCTCCGGCATGGTGATGTAGCCCTCCACGTCATAGCTGCCGCCGGAGGCGCCGCCCATGGCACCGCCCATGTTCAGGCCGCCCATGGTGCCGCCGCCCATCATAAAGCCGGCGTCCTGCACGTCGTCCACAGTCATCACCCGCTCCAGCACCTCGTCGGCCAGCCGTACCGCCTCCTCGCGGGAGGTGTCCTCCGGCATGGTGATGGTCAGGGACAGGTTGTTCATATCCATCTCCGGCATAAAGGTAAAGCCGCGGCGCAGGCACGCGCCGGCACTGGTCACCAGCAGCACCAGCGACAGCAGCAGCACGCCGGCCTTGTGGTCCAGCGAAAAAGCGATGGCCTTCCGATAGGCGGGATAGACCTTGTCCAGCAGGCCCGGCTTCTGCACCATGGGCCGGCGCAGCATACCGCTGGCCATCGCCGGCACCAGTGTCAGCGCCACCAGCAGGCTGGCCAGCAGCGAGTAGGTGATGGTCAGCGCCAGATCGGTGAACAGCTGGCGGGTCAGGCCCTCTACGAACACGATGGGCGCGAACACACACACGGTGGTCAGGGTAGAGGCCGTCACCGCGCCCAGCACCTGGCCCGCGCCGGACACCGCCGCCTGAATGATGGTGGCGCCCTTGGCCCGCAGGCGGTAGATATTCTCAATGACCACCACGGAGTTATCCACCAGCATACCCACCGCCACGGCCAGACCGCTCAGGGAGATCATGTTGATGGTCACGCCGGTGAAGTACATAAGTACGATGGCAAAGATCACGCTGACGGGGATAGATACCAGCGTGATGACCGTTGGCCGCCAATCCCGCAGGAACAGGTACAGAATGACCACGGAGAACAGCGCGCCCCACAGCAGCGACGAGGTGATGGTCTCCACGATCAGGTAGATATAGTCGCCCTGGTCCATCAGCGGCGCGAAGGACAATCCCTCGTACTGGCCCTCCAGCTCCTCGAACCGTGCGCTGATGTTATTGGACACCTCCGCCGTGGCGTAGTTGGACTGCTTGGTAAAGGTGATGAGAATGCCGTTGTCGCCGTTGACCTTGGTGTACAGCTCCCCGGCGTTGTCCGTGACCACCACGGTGGCGATGTCGCCCAGTGTCACCGGCTCGATACCGTCCATGCCCAGGTCCAGCAGCACCATATCCTCCAGCTCCTGGCGGGAGGACACGTTCTCGCCCACGGATACCATGTATTTCACGCCGCTGTCGTCCTCAATGTACCCGGCAGGCATGGCGAAATTCTGTGCCGTCAGCAGCTGGCTGACGGCGGAGATGGACAGCATCCCGCCCACGTCCGTCTGGTCGGCGATGGACTTGTACGCCTCGTTGATCTGGTCCATGCCGGCCTCGATCTGGGTCATGGCCTCATCCAGCTGTATCTGCGCCTCCGTCAGCTGGGTAATGCCGTCGATCAGGGAGAGCGTCAGGTCATAGACCTCACTGGTGACCTCCCGCTTCAGCTCGCCGCTTTCCAGATCCTGCATCAGCTTATCCAGCGTCGCGTTCAGCCGTTCCAGCGTCTTTTTCAGCTGTTCCAGCTCCTCCTTCCCGGGCACGGTGTTGGGCGGCTTACCGGGATCCGGATCCGGGTCTGGCCCCGGGATCTGGCCCTGGGCCTCCTTCAGATATTCGTACAGCTTATCCACCGCCGCGCCCGCCTTGGCCGCCGCGCCGGCGGCAATGGCCTCCTTGGCCTCATCCAGCTGTGCCTGCCCCTTTTCCACCTGGTCCTTGGCCTTCTGCAGATCCAGCTTCGTCTTGTTCAGTTCGGTACGCACCGCATCCGCCAGCTTCTCCGACAGGGCGTCCAGCTTGGCCTCGTCCAGGATCACATGGGCCTCCCGGGTCACGGCGCCGCTGACCGAAATGCTGGCCACGCCGGACACGCCCTCCAGCTTGGGGGACAGCTCTCCGGTGACGAAATCGCTGAGCGCGTACACGTCCATGTCCTCCCGGGACACGGCGGCCACCATCACCGGCAGCATGGAGGGATTGATCTTCAGCACATAGGGGGCGGAGACGGTGTCGTCCCAACTGCCCTGCAATACGGAGATCTTCTGCTGGATGTCCACACTGATGGTATCCATATTGGCGCCGTCCTCAAACTCCAGCGTGACCATGGATACGCTGTCCTGGCTGGTGGAGGTGACGGTCTTGATCTTATCCAGCGTAGCCATGGCCTGCTCCACCGGCCTGGTGATGGACTGCTCAATGGACTCCGGGCTGGCGCCGGGATCAGAAGTGACGATGATGACATAGGGAAAGTCCATGTTGGGCAGCAGATCCGGTGTCATTTTCAGATACGCCACCACGCCCAGCACGATAATGCCCAGCACCGTCACAAAGATCGTCAGCGGTTTTTTCACGCTGAAGCCGGCCATATCCGTCCCTCCTTCTTCCGCCTGCAGCGCCCACGCACCCAGGGTAAAACTGTAATAATGTGTAAGTGTACCATCCCCGCCGCCGACTTGCAAGCGGAACGGCGCAGAATTCACGAAAGCGTTACAAATACAGGGTTTTCTCGGGAAAATAGTTCGGAGTTCGTAGTATTCTTTGCGCCGTCTTTACGCGTCCGGACGATGAAAAACGCGGACGCAGATGCGTCCGCGTTTTTCGCAAATAAGAAAGAGAAAAGGGAAGAAAACAGCAAAATCAGCCGGTGCCCCGTTACAGCAGCGTGCACAGCAGGCGCAGCTCGGCGGCCAGCCACACCGGCATCAGCATGGCGGTGACACGGCACACGGGGTTGATGTTCCCCGTCAGCAGGCACACCAGCGTGAACGCCAGAATAACCGCGATCACAACAGCGGCGATCGCCTTTGCCGGGGAAGTCTTGGTTTTCGTGTTTGTCATAGGGAACAACTCCTTTCTGTATTGTGGCCAAATCATACCACAAAGGTTGGTGCTTGTAAAATTGATTATTCTACGGTATAATATAGGCATAAACTATAATTGGAGAGCCGCCTATGACCAACCAGGACATCGAGACCTTTTTCGCCGTGCTGGACCACGGCACCATGACCGCCGCTGCCGAGGCGCTGTACATCACCCAGCCGTCCCTGTCCGCCCGGCTGAAGTCGCTGGAGGACCAGGTGGGCGCGCCCCTGTTCCACCGTGGCAAGGGCCAGCGCCGCATCACCCTGACGGATGCGGGCCAGCACTTCCTGCCTCTGGCCCGCCGGTGGCAGAACCTGCTTTCGGAGACGCAGACCTTCGCCGCCGCGGAAAAGCGGGAGTTCCTCCACGTCATCGCCGCCTACACCGCCAACCAGTACATCCTGCCCCCGGTGTACCAGCGCTTTCTGGAGCGCGAGCTGCCGGTGAACCTGTGGGTGGAGTCCATGCGGACGGACCAGGCGGTGTCCGCCGTAGCCCGGGGCGACGCGGACATGGCCATCGTGGACGGCGCATTGCACTACGATCTGCAGATCGAAGCCAAACCCCTGTTCCGCGAGGGCTTCTTCCTGGTGGTGCCCAAAACGGTGGCACTGACGGAACCGGTAGAGGCCACCACCCTGCACGTGCAGGACGAGATACTCATCTATGGCCAGCCGGAGATACTGCAATGGCACGACTACTGGTACGGCGTGGATGCCCGCCCCCTGCTGTACACCGACACGCCCCAGCTGGCCGAGACCCTGCCCGCCTGCGGCAAGCGCTGGAGCATCATCCCCGCCGGCGCGACCGAGCCCTATCTGCGGATGTTCAGCAACGTGCAGGTGCTGCGCCTGGCCCACCCGCCGGCGGAGCGCACCTTCTACCTGGTCACACCCAAGGGCCGCGCCCTCTCCGCCGCCGCGGAGACACTGCTGGAGGACCTGCGGGTGCAGATACAGGATCTGGAGGGCATCACCTGGTATTGAGCAGCGAAAGAGACACACCCTTCGGTGTGTCTCTTTCTGTCGTTTTGTGTCGCATTCTGTCCTTGCACGTCGTATGGCGGCCATTCACGTCGATTTTCGTCTTTTGACGTCGCACGATGACCTTTTGCGTCGTTTCCCGTCGTTCTCCGTCGCACACAGACGTATCCCGTCGCTTCCCGTCGACCCATGTCGAACACGGACACATTTCGTCGCTTCCTGTCGCAATGTGTCGAATACCGTCCTATCCCCGCCGCAGCTGGCCCCGGATCAGCCGCGTCACCGCGTCTGCCAGCCACCCGATGGCCGGCAGGCGCTCCATGGCCTGTCCGTAGATACGCCGGGCGTCCGGCACCTCCCGGTCGCTTCCGGTGAACAGACACACCGGCAGCACGCCCCGCAGCCGCAGGGCCGCGGCCTCCGCCGCCGTGTCGTCCACGCCGCGCTTCCCGGTGTAGGCCCATCCGCCCAGGCCGTTGGGTATCCGCTGGTCGTCGTTGGGGCTGGCGTCCGAGAGCACCAGCAGCAGCGACTGCTCGCTGCGCCGCTGCCGCAGCAGCCAGCCCATGGCCCGCAGGGCCAGCCCGTCCCGGTTCCACCCCGCGGCCACATAGTCGAATACCCCCTCGTTCTGCTCCGGATGGGCATAGTCCCGCAGCACCCGCAGCACCGTGCAGCCGCTGACGGAGCAGAACGCCGTCACCCGCACGGGGATGCGGCACCGGCTCAGGCTCTCTGCGATGAGATACGCCTGGGTAGCCAGCTTCTCCTGCTGCCGGTTCTGCGAGGCCGAGCCGTCCAGCAGCAGGTCCACGGACAGCTCTCCCGGCTCCTGCGGCGACCGGCGGGAAAACACCCGCTCGTCCCCCAGCGCCCCGGCGCGCCAGGCCAGCTCCGGCCGCAGCCTCCCGGCGCGGCCCGTACCGCCCTCGTCCTCCGCCCGCAGCAGCAGCGTGTTCTGCAGCTTCTGCGTCAGCTGTGCGATGGCCAGCTTGTTTTCCACCAGATGCTCCCGGTAATACGCCCGGTTCTTCTCCCGCTGCTGCCGGAAGTGGGCCGCGTCCCAGGCCGCCTCCGGCGCGGGCGCGCGGCCCACCGGTTCGCCGCGGGTAAAGTGCAGCCGGCAGTTCTTGTGCACGCCGGTGCACAGGGTGCGCTCCGCCTCGCTGAGCTGCCCCGGCGTCAGCATGGACGCGCCGAAGCAGTCCTCCACATACCGCCGCAGGATCGGCTCCGGCGTCCGGCCCTGCAAAAAGCTGAACAGCGTCTGCTTCTGCAGACCGCCGCTGCCGCCGGGCGCGTCGTGTGACAGCGCCCGCAGGGCGTTGGGCCGCACAAAGTGCACGCCGCCGCTTTTGTCCCGCTTTCGGCCTACCCACGCCGCCCACTGGCGGTCGTCGGCGGCCCGGCGGGCGCGGCGGAACCAGGTGTACAGCACGCGCTCCGTCCGCTGGATCAGCTGCGCCTCCGTGCTGTCCCCCGGCGCGGCCAGCTCGTCCAGCAACGGCGACAGGGCCGG
>FR881539.1 GCA_000435555.1 Firmicutes bacterium CAG:176 | reverse complement strand
ACCCACGGATGCTTTCACATCGCCGGTTTTCAAGACCGGTGCTTTCGACCACTCAGCCATCTCTCCGTGCGTAAAAGCGTCTCTCGTGCCAAACGCGAGTATTATATTACCATGCGCCGACGCCTTTGTCAACAAAAAGCCTCGGAAGAAATTTGAAAAAAATTCAAAATAGGACTTGCAAACCGCCGAAAACTGTGGTATTCTAAGTGGGCTGTTTGAGGCACAACAGAATATCCGGGTGTGGCGAAGTTTGGTATCGCGCTTGAATGGGGTTCAAGAGGCCTCGAGTTCGAATCTCGACACTCGGACCACGTCGGAGCAGGTTTGTATGCTTGCTCCGACTTATTTTTTACATAGCGGAGAGGGAGATGACGTTGTCATGTCCCTCTTTTTTGTCCGGTGCAGGACGCGAAAAAGCGCGGCAGCTGCCGCGCTTTTTCCTCTTCCTCCCTGCTCGGTCCTTCCTGAAAGAAGGTCCCCCTCGCTGTTAAGTGAATTTAGTATACCATGAATACGCCCGTTTGTCCATCCTTTTTGCGCGCCGCATCCAGCATTTGCCACTGTTTTTCATGCATATCGCGCTGTCGGACGGCAAAACTACCGTTGCGATACCCAACAAGGGCATTTGCCCCACAACATGAAAGGAGAACACAACGATGTCTACCAAGAACAGCAACAAGCTGAATGTCCCCGAGGCCAAGGCCGCTATGGATCAGTTCAAGATGGAGGCCGCCTCTGAGGTCGGCGTGAACCTGAAGAACGGTTACAACGGTCACCTGACCAGCCGCGAGGCCGGCTCCGTGGGCGGCCAGATGGTCAAGAAGATGATCGAGTCCTACGAGAAGAACCTGTAAACGGCCCTTCCCGCACGAAAAAAGAACCGCCTTCGGGCGGTTCTTTTTTACGTTCTCACAAGGTGACCTCCGTGCCGTTGTTCACCTCGATGCGGTAGCCGCCGGGGTTGTATACATCCGTTCCGTTGCCCCGGAAGCGGCAGTCATCCAGCGCCGCATAGGAGTTCGGCGGCAGGCACAGAAGCTCCAGCGCCGTGGTGTTGTTCAAAAAGTCGATGTGCCTGATGGTATATGTATAGGAGTTGCTGTACGCGGAGTCGTACCGCGCGCCCACCCCGTTGCCGCCGATATACCCGCCGTGGAGATAGACCCAGCCGCCGTTCACGGCCAGCGCGCCCACGTCCCAGCCGGTTACGCGGCAGTTCTCCAGATAGGTGGGCGCTCTGGCGGTCACGCCGGTTCCGCTCCCATCCCCCTCAAAGCTGACCTCCGAAAAGCGGACGTAGGCGTGGCACCGCTCTGTGTCGCTCAGGGGCGTCACCGTCACCGGCGCGGCAAAGGTGGTGCCGCTGCCCTTCAGCGTGACCGCGCAGCCCACCGACACCGGCGCGTCATAGGTCACGTCCGGCAGCTCCACCGTGATGGACGTGTCCGCGTCGTACTCATCCGCCAGCCGATCCAGCAGCGCCTGCAGCTCCTGCGCCGTTTCCAGCGGCGCGTCTGCCGTTGAATAGGTCCGGACCTCCTGCGGCAGCAGCTCGATGGTCTGGGTCAGGGTCAGCACGTCGCCGTTTTTCATCCGCAGAGTCCAGACGATCTCGTTGTGGGTACAGGTGTTGTCGCCCCACAGACGGCGGTACAGCAGGGCGGGCGTATCCGCCGTCTCCAGCTCCGCCTCCCGCAGGCTCACACGGCCCACGCCCTCCGGCGCACTGACGGTCACGTCCCAGCTGTCCAGCAGCGGTGCAAAGTCCTCCGGGCAGTCCTCCTGTGTGGTCGCGTCCTGCACCATGACGGTGGCGGGGAAGTCATTGCCGCTCCCATCGGGGATCAGCCTGCAACAGTAGCCCACCGGCGTGGTGGGGTCATAGGGGTTCGGCGTCATGGCGGTGAACACATGGTACTCCCGCCCGTCCGCGCCGGTGTAGTAGGTCTGGCAGGCCGCCAGATAGGGATCCGGGGCCGGGTCGGTCGCAGCGGTCGGATCGACTGCGCTGTTCGGGCGCTGCGGCTCCGTTTCGGCGGCCGGCCACAGCCAGACCGCCAAGGCAACCAGCGCCGCGGCAAGGCACGCCGCCAGCAGGTGAAGGCGGCAGTACGGGCCGATAAACAGCGGGAACAGGCAGAGAAAAGTGGCAATCGAACACGGCGCACTTTTGACCGGGGAGGTAGGTAAAAAAGTAGATTTTCCTATAGGTTTATGATATGCTGTTCTAAAAAATAAATGGTAAACCGAAATATCATATAAAAGTAGTGGAGAAAAATGATGGATTTGTTGTGGAGGTATATGAAATGAAAAAGATTCTCGTATTATCACTTTGCTTTGTACTTGCACTATGGATGGCAGGTTGCGTCCAGAATAAAAATATCAATTTTGGGGATGTCACGATGAAAGTTGTAGAGGGAAGTGTAACTCCTTCAGGTTTGACAGTTCGCATTTCAAATAACACAGGAATTGATATCAATGGCGGGATCAATTACGATTTTTCTATTGAAAAAAAGGAAGATGATAAATGGTCACCAGTAAAAGAGATCGGCGATAGAACTACTGACACCGAAACATATATTTTTCAAGGAGAAAGAGATTTGAATATCAATTGGTCTGAAATATATGGTTCGCTTTCGGCGGGAGAATACAGAGTCGTTAAGTTCTTTTATCCATCGACAGAAGATGGCTCTTATGGTACAGACGATGGTTTTTACCTATTCGCTGAGTTCAGTATCGAGTAACAAATACGAATTTTATCGGGGAGCAGCAACCTCTGTCGGGGCTGTCAATGGTCGAGATGAACGGCGCACAAGTGCGCCGCCATTGACCGCCCCGCCTGGTCTTGCCCTGCGGTTATCAAGGCGGGCAAGCCCTAGGGGTGCTTGCCCGCCTCCTTTAATTTTGGGCGGAGGTCAGTAGCCGAAATTGGCCTCAAATTGAGGCCAATTTTGGCAGGGGCTTGCAAAGCCTAGATCCCTTGCAATCGCAGGCTTTCTGTGATACTATTTTGATACTAAGAAAACGAGGTGTCCTAAATAGCAGGTGAAATATTAACATATTTGCGAAAGTTTTTCTTGTGAAATCACTTCAAATACACCCACATATATTTGAATTTGCCGAGCAGCAATAATCTGGACCGCTTTCTGTCGGAGAACAATGAAAATTTCCGGGACACGCCGCTACAGCTGACGCTGCAGCGGCTCTATACCACCACCGGCCTCTCCAAGGCCGCGCTGGCCAAGCAGTCCGGTATCAGCGAGGTATATCTGCACCAGCTGTTCTCCGGCTGCCGCTTCCCCTCCCGCAACCGCCTGCTGTGCGTATGCTTCGGCCTGGGCGCATCGGTGGAGGACGCCCAGGGCCTGCTGCGGCAGGCGCGGCACGCGCCGCTGTACACCCGTGACCGGCGGGACGCCATCATTCTCTATGGTCTGAGCCACAGCATGACCTTGTTCCAGATCAACGACAAGCTGTTCACCGAAAAGCTGGATACCTTATGCTGACACCGACAGGGGAAACCGGGGAGAAAGCAAGAGGAGCGCCCATGTGGGCGCTCCTCTTGCTTTTCAGTCCGGCAGACGGCCCTCCGCCAGCAGCCAGGCGCCGGCGGCCAGCAGC
>FR881538.1 GCA_000435555.1 Firmicutes bacterium CAG:176 | reverse complement strand
CGCAGGCGCGAAACCCTCCCCCGCCAAAAGAAAAGCGCAAAAAAAGAGACTGCGAAAGCAGTCTCTTTTTTATATGCTTTTCAGCAGGTCACATGGCCTTGATAATGTCCACGATCTCCGCGCCGATGCGCTTCTGGGCCTCGTTGGTGGCAGCGCCGATGTGGGGCGTGCAGGACACCATGGGATGGCTGTACAGCGCCTTGTTGGTGGCGGGCTCGTCGGCGTACACATCCAGACCGGCGGCGCGCACCTTGCCGGACTCCAGGGCGGCCAGCAGGGCGGCCTCGTCCACGTTGGTGCCGCGGGAGGTGTTGATGATCACCACGCCGTCCTTCATCTTGGCGATGTTCTCGGCGGAGATCAGAGCGCCGCCATCCACAGCGGGGGCGTGCACGGACACGAAGTCGGACATGGCCAGCAGCTCATCCATCTCCACATAGGGGATGCCCAGCTGCTCCTCGATGCCGGGGATGTGGAAGATGTCGAACGCCACGACCTTCATGCCGATGGCCTTGGCCATCACGCCCAGGTGCTGGCCGATGCGGCCGAAGCCCACGATACCCAGAGTCTTGCCCTGCAGCTCGATGCCCTTGCCGTAGGCCTTCTTCTCCCACTTGTCCTCACGCATGGTGTGGCCGGCGATGGAGATGTAGCGGGCGCAGGAGAACATATGGCCCATAGCCAGCTCCGCCACGGACTGGGAGGAGGCCTTGGGGGTGTTCTTCACGTCGATGCCGTTGGCCTTGGCGTAGTCCACGTCGATGTTGTCCACGCCCACGCCGCCGCGGATGATCAGCTTCAGCTGGCTGCCCTTGGCCTCGTCGATGTGGTTGGCGCGGACCTTGGTCTTGGAACGGACCACCACCACGTCGAAATCACGCAGCGCCTTGCCCAGCTGATCGGGCTCATAGAACTGCTCCACGACCTCGTGACCCATCTCACGCAGCTCCGCCATCGCGGTCTTATCCATACCGTCAGTAACCAGAATACGCATGGTAATACTCTCCTTCTAAAATACGTTTTGTTGTCGGAATTTGCCGATCAAGAGGGGAATGCGATCATTTTTGCCGCGGCGTGTACGTGGCAAAAATACCACGGCCCAGCCGCCTTGGGCGGCGTTCACCAGTAACCGATGTCAGCTGGTGAGGGGGATATACAAGGGGGATGTTATCCCCCTTGTACGTTACTTCGTGTGCTCGGCCTCAAACTTCTTCAGGAACTCCACCAGCGCCTGGGCGCCCTCGATGGGCATGGCGTTGTACACGCTGGCGCGCAGGCCGCCCACGGACTTGTGGCCCTTCAGGTTGTCGTAACCGGCGGCCTTGGTGGCGGCCACCACCTCGGCGTCCAGCTCGGCGCTTTCGGTGACGAAGGGGATATTCATCAGGCTGCGGAACTCCGGCTCCACGGTGCCCTTGAACATCTTGGACTGATCCAGGAAGTCATAGATGACCTTGGCCTTGGCGATGTTGCGCTTGTGCATCTCCTCCAGGCCGCCGATGCTCTTGAGATACTTGAACACCTTGCCGCAGCAGTAGATCGCCCAGCAGTTGGGGGTGTTGTACATGGAGCCGTTGTCGGCATGGGTCTTGTAGCTCATGTAGACGGGCATCTTGGGGTCGATGTCCTCGCGGATCAGATCCTCGCGGATGATGACCACCACCATGCCGGCGGGGCCCACGTTCTTCTGCACGCCGGCGTAGATCATGCCGTAGTCGGACACGTTGCAGGGCTTGCTCAGGAACATGGAGGACTGGTCGGACACCAGTACGTGGCCCTTGGTGTTGGGCAGCTTGTTCCAGGTCACGCCGTGGATGGTCTCGTTCTCGCAGATGTACACATAGTCGGTGTCCTCGGGGATATCCAGATCGGAGCAGTCGGGGATATAGCTGTAATTCTTATCCTTGGAGGAGGCGGCTACGATGACCTCGCCGTACTTCTTAGCCTCGGCAATGGCCTTCTTGGACCATGCGCCGGTCTCGATGTACACGGCCTTGCCGTTCTTCATCAGGTTCCACGCCACAGCGGCGAACTGCAGGGTAGCGCCGCCCTGGATGAACAGCACCTTGTAGTTGTCGGGGATGTTCATCAGCTCGCGCAGATCGGCCTCGGCCTCGTCGATGATCTGCTGGAACACCTTTGAGCGATGGCTCATCTCCATGACGCACATACCGCTGCCGCGGTAGTTCATCATCTCGTCGCGGATCTCCTCCAGCACGGGCTCCGGCATCATGGCGGGACCGGCGGAGAAATTAAAAGTACGACCGTATTTCATGTGGTTTTCCTCCTATTTGTATATTGTGGGGTCTTCCTTGTGCCTTTTGCGTTTGGTAATATATAGTATACGGCAACACCGCGGCATAATCAACAGGGAAAATGAAAAAAAGTCAGATAAACTGAAAATTTTTCAGCCCTGCTGAAAGTTTATCCGACAGGGTTTGACACACTCCCGCATAGATGGTAGAATAATCGTCTGCAAAGAGAACGTTACAGGAGGCGGCACGGCCATGGAGAAGGTAAAGGAGCGCATCACACACTACAGTCTGTACGTCACTGCCCTGCTGAAATGGCTGGCGGTGGGCGCACTGGTGGGCGGCGTGGGCGGCTTCGTGGGCGCGCTGTTCCACCTGGGCGTCGACTGTGCCACCAACGTCCGCCTGGCCCACCCTTGGATTTTGTACCTGCTGCCCCTGGGCGGCGTGGTCATCGCCCTGCTGTACAGGCTGTGCCGGCTGGAGGGCGCGGGCACCAACGCCGTCATCGAGTCCGTCCACTTCGGCAAAAAAATACCCACCCTTCTGGTGCCGCTGATCTTCGTCTCCACGGTCATCACCCACCTGTGCGGCGGCAGCGCCGGCCGTGAGGGCGCGGCGCTCCAGATCGGCGGCGGCATCGGCTACCGCACCGGCACGCTGCTGCGCCTGGGGGAGAAGGACCTGCCCCTGGCCACCCTCTGCGGCATGGCGGGCGTGTTCTCCGCCCTCTTCGGCACACCCCTGACGGCCACCATCTTCGCTCTGGAGGTCATCAGCGTGGGCGTGCTGTACTACGCCGGGCTGCTGCCCTGCATCACCGCCTCTCTGACCGGCTACTACATCGCTCTCCTCATGGGCGTGGAGCCCACCCGCTTCACCGTGGCCATGCCGGCGCTGGCCTGGCCCACCCTGGGCCTTGTGGCGGTGCTGGCTGTGGGCTGCGCTCTGGTGAGTATCCTCTTCTGCCGCGGCCTGCACATCACCGAGCACCTGGCCGCCCGTGTCCTGAAGGATCCCTTCCTCCGCGCCGCCGCGGGCGGCTGCGTCATCGTAGCCGCCACGCTGCTGCTGGGTACTACGGACTATAACGGCGCGGGCATGGATGTGGTGGCGCGCGCCCTGTCCGGCCAGGCGGACCCCTGGGCCTGGCTGCTGAAGCTGGCCTTCACCGCCGTCACCATCGGCTGCGGCTTCAAGGGCGGCGAGGTGGTGCCGTCGTTCTTCGTGGGCGCGACCTTCGGCTGCGTGTTCGGCGGACTGCTGGGCCTGCCGCCCGCCTTTGCCGCCGCCATCGGCCTGGTGTCCGTGTTCTGCGGCGCGGTGAACTGCCCCATCGCCTCCGTCATCCTCAGCATTGAGCTCTTCGGCTCCGGCGGTCTGGTCTATTTCGCCGCCGCCTGCGCCCTCAGCTACCTGCTCTCCGGCTATTGCGGGCTCTACAGCAGCCAGACCATCCTCTACTCCAAGCTGAAGGCGGAGTTTATCAATGTGCATACTCATGAGTAAAATGCAGCCCCCGGGAACCCGGGGGCTGACATTTTATAAGCAAATCTTAACGTTTCGTTCACATGATTTTCCGAAAATCGTGGTATCCTGCGGGTAGTACAAGAAAAAGAGGTATCGCCCGTGAAGCGCACGCTGACCGAACAACAGAAAAAAACGCTGTCCGTACTGGCCATCGTCATATTCGTTCTGCTGTCGGCGGCGCTGGCCTGGTTCGTGGGGCGGCCCATGGTCCGCTTTGCCCGCCAGCCGGAGCAGTTCCGCGCCTGGGTAGACGGCCACGGCGCCTGGGGGCCGCTGGCCTACGCGGCCATGGTGTTTCTGCAGGTGCTGGTGGCCATTATCCCCGGCGAGCCGCTGGAGATCGCCGGGGGCTACGCCTTCGGCGCCTGGGCGGGCACGGCCCTGTGCCTGCTCGGTGCCGTGCTGGGCAGCGTGACCGTCTTTGCCCTGGTCCGCCGCTGGGGCCGCGGTCTGGTGGAGGTGTTCTTCCCGGCGGACAAGCTGGAAAAGCTCCAATTTCTCCTCCATACCTCCCCCAAGCGCACCGCCCTGTTCTGGCTGATCTTCACCGTTCCCGGTACGCCCAAGGACCTGCTGTGCTACTTCGCGGGCCTGACGGACCTGCCGTGGGGGACCTGGCTGCTGATCGCCACAGTGGGCCGCCTGCCCTCCATCGTCACCTCCACCGTGGGCGGCAGCGCCCTGGGGGAGCAGAACTACCGGGCGGCGGTCATTGCCTTCGCTCTCGCCCTCGCTGTGGCGGGTGTGGGCTATGTGATCTACCGCGCCGTCTGCCGTCGACACGGACAAAAACCGGACAACACAAAGACCGACGGCTGAGCCGCCAACAAAATCCTTCCCTCCGATATCTGTGACCGGGCAGGCGCTTTGACAGACTGAAAGACCGACGGCTCAGCCGTCGGTCTTGTATCTTTTCCTGTCTCAGAATGCGCCCAGTGCCTTGAACAGCACCGACCAGGCGAACATGGTCACGATGCACAGCGCGCTGGTGGACACCACGATGTCCCCGGCCAGCTCCGCGTCGCCGCCCATCTGCTGTGTCATGGTGAAGGAGGCGATGGCCGTGGCACTGGCGAACACGCTGATCAGCCCCGCGAAGCCCACGCCCCGTATGCCGATCAGAAACGCCGCCGTCAGCAGCAGCGCCGGCATCAGGAACAGCCGCACCACACACACCTCGATCAGGTCCCTCCGGTACCGGCGCAGGCCGCTGAACCGGAAGAAGGCCCCCAGCAGGAACAGCATGAACGGGCTGGTCATGGCGGCCACCTGGTGCACCGCCGACTCCAGCGCCGTAGGCAGCCTCCAGCCGGTACCCAGGAACACCAGCCCCACGGCGGAACCCAGGATCAGCGGATTGGTGGCCACCATTTTGATGAGCCTTCCGGCGGGCAGCCTCTCGCCCCGGAAGGCAGTCAGCGTGATGACCGCCAGTACGTTGAACAGCGGCACGATGATGGCCGCCAGCATGGCCACCGGTCCCATGTCCGCCCCGGGCACCAGCACCGTGGCCAGCGGCAGGCCGATAATGGCCAGGTTGCTGCGGTACATACCCTGTATCTTCACGCCCTGCTTCTCGTGGTCCTTCTCCGTGGGCAGTACGATGGCCAGGGACAGGCCGTACATCACCAGCGTGGCCCCCACGGCGAACAGCAGCAGCTTCGGCTGCACCGCCTGGGCGATGGTGGAGGTGTACAGGTTCCAGAACAGCATTACCGGCATGAAGAACCGGAATGCCATCTTGTTCAGTCCGGGCACGTCCTCCACCCGGATACCGCCCAGATACTTGACCCCGTAGCCCAGTCCCATAATAAGAAACAGGGGCATCACGGCGTTAAAGCAGACTTGCAGATTGCTGAGCATGACCCATCGGCCTCCTTTCCCCCGTGCAGCCCCGGCGCACGGTCTATTGCATCCAAAACGTCATGGCTGCCAGCAGCACGGCCAAAAAGCCGAAGCTGACGGCGGAGAACAGTGCCAGGAACCGTCCGGTCTGTCCCTTGACGTGCTTCGTATACTCCCGGAAGGTGATCAGGCTGGCCAGCGACGCCACCAGCGTCCCCGCCCCGCCGATGTTCACCCCCACCAGCAGCGCCGGGTAATCGTCGGTAAACTGGCTGAGCAGTATGGCCGCGGGCACATTGCTGATGACCTGACTGGTCAGCGCCGCCACCGGCATGGCCCCGTGGGCCAGCAGCTGCCGGAACAGTGTCCGCACCGGCTCTATCCGGGCCATATTGCCCGAGAAGGTGAAAAACGCCGCGAACGTCACCAGCAGCCCCCAGTCCACGCCCAGCAGCGCCCGGCGGTCCAGCACCAGCAGCGCCGCCGTGATGGCGGCCAGCCCCAGCCAATACGGTATGCCGCGCAGCACCATGGCCGCAGCCGTGCAGAACAGTACGCCGTACACGATGCACCGGCGCTTGTCCACCGGCGTCTCCTGCGCCGGTACCGTCAGCGTCTCCCGGGGAATCAGCAGGCAGCACGCCAGGATCAGTGCCGTGGACAGCAGGAACGGCGGCAGCATGATGGTCAGGAACTCTCCATTGGGGATCGTATAATGATTAAATAGGTATAGGTTCTGCGGATTGCCGAAGGGCGTCAGCATCCCGCCCAGATTGGCGGCGCAGTTCTGCAATATGAACGTCAGCGCCGTGTGCTTCGTCTGCCCTGTGCCCTTCAGCACGAACCAGCTCAGGGGCAGAAACGTCAGCAGCGCCGTGTCGTTGGTCAGCAGCATGGAGCCGATCAGCGTAACGACAACCAGCGCCGTCACGGCGCTGCGGGCCGTGTGAAACGCCCGCACCAGCCGCTGCGCCAGCAGGGGGAACAGTCCCGCGCCCCGCAGGGCGCACACCACCGCCAGTATGCAGAACAGGCATGAGAGCGTCTTCACGTCGTAGTACCCGAGATAGGCGCTGTCCGGCGGCACGAACACGGCGGTAACGGCCGCCGCCAGCACCGCGATCACCGGCATGGCGTTGGCGCGGCACCACTGGAGAACTTTCATGTATGTATGCACCTCCGCACGATACGACTCAACGGCTGTTACCTTACCATATTTTGGCCGGAAACGCAAGGGCTCGCCCCGGCTTTCTTGCCCTTTTCCGCCGCCTGTGCTATACTGAAAGCGATACAGAAAAGGGAGGTGCTCCATGGATGACATTTTGAGCCGTTTTTCCATCAACTGCCACAGCAGCATCCGCTATGCCGGCGCGATGACGGTGTGGTTCGACCCCTTCCGCGTGGCGGACGCGCCCTGCGATGCGGACGTGATCTTCGTCACCCACGACCACTATGACCACTTCTCCCCGGAGGATATCCGTCGGGTGATGAAGCCCGACGCGGTGCTGGTGCTGCCGGAGACGTGTGTGGCGGCGGCGCTGCGGGCCGGCTTTGCCTCGGCGCAGCTGCTGCCGGTGCGGCCCGGAGAGGCGTACACCGTGAAGGACCTGCCCTTCACCGCCGTGCCCGCCTATAACCTCGGCAAGCCCTTCCACCCCCGCGGGAACCGCTGGGTGGGCTATGTGGTCACGCTGGAGGGCCGGCGGGTCTATGTGGCCGGCGATACCGACGATACCCCCGATGCACGGTCCGTGTCGTGTGACGTCGCCTTCCTGCCGGTGGGCGGCACCTACACCATGACCGCCGCCCAGGCCGCCGGTCTGGCGGCCGCCCTCCGCCCGCAGATCGCCGTCCCCACCCACTAC
>FR881537.1 GCA_000435555.1 Firmicutes bacterium CAG:176 | reverse complement strand
TTTGTGCCGTCGGGGACGCCGGCCCCTACGGGTGTTCAGTGGGGGCCCCTGCATGCATGCGGATGTAGGCATCGGCCCCCTCCTTTTGAAACCACCCCCGGGGAAGATAACCGCAAAAAAGAACCGCCGGAGGGCGGTTCTTTTGCGTTTCTCCCTGACAGGGGAAGGCTTCTCTCGTTCACTTCGTTTTTCTGTGCCTGCGGCGGCGCTTGGCCTTTTCGCGGGTGCAGTGGAAGGGCTCGTTCTCCCGGGCGGCGGCAAAGGCGGCTCGCTCCGGGTCGGTCAGGGGCGGCACCACGCGGCGACCCTGCCAGCTGCCGTCCTCACGGTGCACCACGGACATCCGCACGGGGAACAGACCGTGATTTTCACAGCGGAACACACCGTAATACACGTCACCCTGGGGATACCACGACTCCACGGCCCCGGGCTGGCGGCACAGGGGGCAGGGCACGATACGCGCCTGACGGCTGTTGAGCAGCTGCTCACGCTCCGGCAGCGGTGTGATCTTCTGACGGGGCTGCTTGGGGTACGTCTCACGGCTGAACTTAACGCCGCGGCGGCGCTTATGCTTGGCTTCAGCCCGAGGCACGGTGGGCAGCAGAGAGCTCTCCGTCAGCCACGCGGTGATCAGCGCCGCATACAGCGCATCGTGCAGGGCGTTGTGGAACTCATAGATCAGCGGCAGGCCGCAATACTCCGCCGCCTGCTCCAACGCTATACGCCTACCCAGGCCGATCTCCAGTGTCCGGCAGAAGGCAGCCTGCAGGTCGATGCACGCCGTGACCGGCGGCGCGGGCAGCTTCCAATAGGCGGCGTTGGCGGCCAACACGCCGTGGTCCTGGGCACCCCACTCGGCCCACAGGGTATCCTCGCCGCACCAGTCCAGAAACGCCTGATACGCCGTGGGGAAGTCCAGCTCAGACGTCAGTGCCTGGGCGGATTCCGGCAACTTTTTCGCCACAGGCGACAGCTTTCGGTAGATGGACGGCCGGATGTGGGTGTTGAATGCGTCCACCACGGGGCCGCCGGGGCGCGCCAGCCGCACCGCGCCGATCTGAATGATCTCCTCCATGCGCCGCCCGCCAAAGGGCTGGTTCCATTCCAGATCCAACACGATCACGCCGCCTTACCTCCTTGCGGAAAAAGTCATATTAGATATATTATACTCCCATGCTGTCGGAAACGCAAGGGAAACAGGGAGACACCTATGGCGTCTCCCTGTTTCCCTGCCGTGCAGCTACCCCGAAGAAAAGCGCGTCAGACGGTGGCATCCACCGGGATACGCTGGCGGTCCACCTGCACCCAATGGACGCGGACACCGCCGCCGGGCTGCTCCGTGGCGCAGAACACCACGCCGCCCATATGGCCCTCCACCGGCACGCCGCCGCTGAACAGCGCTGCAAAGCGCCGGATGTAGCCCGCCAGCTCGCCGATGGTCTTCACCGGCAGTTCGGGCGCGAGATAGTCAAAAAACTTGTGCATACGGCACCTCCAATATCATGAATTCAGTGTTCTTCCTTTGACTGTACCCATCTTACCAAGGTTGCTGTCCGAAAAAACGGACAGTTCTTCGGCGCACTTGTGCTTTTTGCCGGCGTGTGGTACAATGTGTGGGAGAAATCGAGCCAGGAGGTGGCCGCCATGACCGAGATGAATACCGCGCCGCAGCTGGCCCCGCGGGAGCGCTGCACCGGCTGCGCCGCGTGCTGCAATGGCTGTCCCAAGGGTGCTATCCGCATGGTGCCGGACCGGGAGGGCTTTCTGTACCCGCAGGTGACCGACGGCTGCGTCCAGTGCGGCCACTGCACGCATATCTGCCCGGTGCTGAAGCAGCGGGAGCCGCGCACCGAGCCGGCAGCGTTTATCGTCTGGAACGGCGACGAGGCCGTGCGGCGTAACTCCACCGCCGGCGGCGCGTTCTCCGCCCTGGCGGAATACGTGCTGGAGGGCGGCGGCGTGGTGTTCGGCGCGGCACTGGACAGCGGCCTGCGGGTCAGCCACATCGCCGTGAAAAACCGGCACGACCTGCCCCAACTGCGGGGGAGCAAGCCGGTGCAGAGCGACGTGGGTGAGAGCTATCAGCAGGTACGGCTGTATCTGGATCAGGGCCGGCAGGTGCTGTTTTCCGGCACGCCCTGCCAGGTGGACGGCCTGTACCGCTATCTGGGCGAGCACCCGGAACGGCTCATCACCTGTGACGTGGCCTGCAGCGGCGTGGGCAGCCCCGGCGTGTGGGAAAAATTCGTGCGCTCCATGGCGTACATCAAGCAGCAGAAGCCCCTGTCCGTGGACTTCCGCGGCAAGCTGAACGGTGAAAGCACGCGCCGTTTCCATGTGACCTTTGAAAACGGCGGACAGTACGACGCGCCGCTGCTGCGGTCTGAGGTGGGACGCGGGCTGGCGCGGGGTATATTCCTGCGACCCGCCTGCCACACCTGCGGCTATACCAGCACGGACCGTACCGGTGACCTGACGCTGTGCGACATGACCGGCGGCGCCATCACCCCGGAGGAAAAGCGCCTGGGCGTATCGCTGCTGCTCATCAATACCGCTAAGGGCGCCCAGATGTTTGACAGTCTGCCGCTTCACCGCCGACGCTGCAGCCTGGCCGAGGCCGTGGCCGCCGACCGTGCGCTGCGCTCACCTACGCCGGTATCCGTGGATCGCTCCCGGTTCTTCGACGCGCTGGAGCAGGAGCCCTTCCGCCAGGTCTGCGCCCGGTTCCTGTCCGCCCTTCAGCCCCGCGAGGCCGCCGGAAAACCGCTGAAGGAACTGCTGGGCAACGTCCGCCTGCCCTTTGGAAAGAGGAAACAGAAATGACGAAAACGCTGCTGCACACCTGCTGTGCGCCCTGCTCCGTGGCCTGTATCCAGCTGCTCCGGGCCGAGGGTATCGAGCCGGTGTCCTATTGGTATAACCCCAACATCCACCCCTATCAGGAGTACAAGGCCCGCCGCGACACACTGATGGCCTATGCGCCGTCTGTGGGCGTGGAACTGATCGTGCAGGAGGACTACGGCCTGCGGGACTTTTGCCGCGCCGTGGCAGAGGACATCGATCACCGCTGCGGCCATTGCTATCGCCTGCGGCTGGAGCAGACCGCCCGCTATGCATCTGAACACGGATTTGAGAGCTTTTCCAGCACCCTATTTGTCAGCCCATACCAGGACCATGAGTTGCTGCGTCAAACCGCCGATGAGGTGTCCGCGCAGTACGGTGTTACGTTTCTGTACCGCGACTTCCGCCCCGGCTTCCGCCAGGGACAGCAGGAGGCCCGCGAGTTGGGGCTGTATATGCAGAAGTACTGCGGCTGCGTGTTCAGCGAAGAGGACCGCTACGCCAAGCAGATCAGCAGGGACATGCAGGCCCCGGAAAAGCATCTGTAAGTTAACAATAACATATATTATGGTAAACCCAACAGTCGCGCTTTTAGCGAGGCTGTTGGGTTTTTCCTTTGGGAAAAGCAAGGCTCCCGGGCAACAGATGATATCTGCCG
>FR881536.1 GCA_000435555.1 Firmicutes bacterium CAG:176 | reverse complement strand
GGCGCTGGATACCCCGCTGACGGTCATCGGCGACACCACCGCCATGAGCACCCCCCACGAGATCGAGTACACTCTGACCTTTAAGTCCGCCACGGCGGTGGAGGCTGCCCAGTGAGGCGTTTTCTCGCCGGGTTGCTGGCAGCGCTGATGGTCTTGTCCCTCTGCGCCTGCGGCGCGGCTGACGCCCCCGGCAAAACAGACGGACAAACCGCCGCCGTGTCGTGGGACGAGCTGGTCTTTGACCGTACCATGCCCCTGCGCTACGCGGAGCAGTTCTCCGTGGAGTACGCCGGGGACAGCTACAAGCGCATCACCATCAACAACGACCGGGTATACCTGCTGGTGGCGGAGGGTGCAGCTGTGCCTGACGGGGTACCTACCGGTGTCACCGTTTTGCAGCAGCCGCTGGACCAGATTTATCTGGTAGCCGCCGCTGCCATGGACTATTTCGACAAGCTGAACGCCATCGACTGCATCACCCTCAGTGGTAAAAAGCAGTCGGACTGGTATATCCAGCGCGCCAAGGACGCCATGGACAGCGGAGCGCTGGTATACGCCGGCAAGTACTCCGAGCCGGATTATGAGCTGATCTTGTCCCAGGGTTGCGATCTGGCGGTGGAAAACACCATGATCTACCACTCCCCGGCGGTGCTGGAGCAGCTGGAGCGGCTGGGTATCCCTGTGCTGGTGGAGACCTCCAGCTATGAGACCCTGCCCATGGGCCGGATGGAGTGGATCAAGCTGTACGCGGCGCTGCTGGATAAGGAGGACGAGGCCGAGGCGCTATTTAATGAGAAGATGGACAGCGTGGCGGACGTACTGGAGCAGCAGCCCACCGGCAAGACCGTGGCATTTTTCTACATCACCAGCAGCGGCGCTGTAAACGTCCGCAAATCCACGGACTATGTGGCGAAGTGCGTCGCCATCGCCGGCGGCGACTATGTCTCCTTCGACGAATCGGCGGAGGACAACGCTCAGTCCACCATCAATATTCAGATGGAATCCTTCTACCACGGTGCAGTGGACGCCGATGTGCTGATCTACAACAGCATCATCGACGGCGAGCTGCACACGCTGGACGAATTGGTGGCACTGGATCCACTGATGGCCGACTTCAAGGCCGTCAAGAGCGGTAACGTGTGGTGCCTGACCAAAAACTTCTATCAGGAGTCGCTGGAGCTGAGCGACCTCATTCTGGACGTCAACCATGCGTTGAACGACGCGCCGGATACGGCGTTTCACTTCCTGACACGGATGAAGTGAGCATTTTTTACATCATTGCATTATAAGGAGGAGCGGCATGAAGAGGACCCGAACACTTCGCATCTGGGGAGGCTTTTGGCTGCTCCTCCTGCTTTTATTCACATTTCTGATTTGGAACATCTTCGCGGGAAGCGTTTCTCTTTCCGCGTCTGAGATATGGCGGATCCTGCTGGGCGGCGATGTGGACTTTACGCAGAGCCAGATCATCATGAAGATCCGTCTGCCCCGGCTTCTGTCGGCGCTGATCCTGGGCGGGGCGCTGTCCCTGTCCGGCTATCTGCTGCAAACCTTTTTCCACAACCCCATCGCCGGCCCCTTTGTGCTGGGTATCTCCTCCGGAGCGAAGATGACGGTGTGCGTGGCCATGCTGGCGCTGCTGAGCCGCGGCAAGACCACCTCCTCCGCCATCCTCATCGCGGCGGCGTTCGTGGGCGCCATGGTGTCCATGGGCTTCGTGCTGCTGATTTCTCAGCGGGTCAAGCGTATGAGCCTGTTGGTGGTCTGCGGCGTGATGATCGGCTACATCTGCTCGGCGCTGACGGATTTTCTCGTGACCTTCGCCGACGATTCCAGCATCGTGAACCTGCACAACTGGTCTCTCGGATCCTTCTCCGGCATGAGCTGGGAGAATGTAAAGACCATGGCCGGTGTATGCGGCGTCACACTGCTGCTGACCTTTTTCCTGTCCAAGCCCATCCGAGCGTACCAGCTGGGCGAGGTCTATGCCCAGAACATGGGCGTCCCCCTGCGGGCCTTCCGTACGGCGCTGATCCTGTTGTCCAGTGTGCTGTCCGCCTGCGTCACGGCCTTTGCTGGCCCCATCTCTTTTGTCGGCATCGCAGTGCCGCACCTGATGAAATCCCTGTTCAAATCGGCGGAGCCGCTCGTCATGATCCCAGCCTGTTTCCTGGGCGGCGGCGTGTTCTGCCTGTTTTGCGACCTCATCGCCCGCACCGCCTTTGCCCCCACAGAGGTGAGCATCAGCTCCGTCACGGCGGTATTCGGCGCACCCATCGTCATCTACATGATGATCCACAGAAAGGCGGCGTGAGTATGGCAGCATATCTGGAAACAAAAGACCTGTCCGTGGGCTACCACGGCAAGCCGCTGATCGAGGACATAGCCCTCCATGTGCAGCGGGGCAAGATCGTGACGCTGATAGGCCCCAACGGCTCTGGAAAATCCACCATATTGAAAACCATCATCGGCCAGCTCTCCAAGGTGTCCGGCACGGTGTTTCTGGATGGAAAAGCCATGGAGGCGCGCAGCCGCAATGAGATCGCCCGGCGCATGGCCATTTTGATGACGGCCCGCATGGAGCCGGAGCTGATGACCTGCAGGGACGTGGTGAGCAGCGGCCGCTATCCCTATACGGGGCGGCTGGGCATCCTACAGCCGGAGGATCAGGCTATCGTGGAGCGCTCTCTGGCGCAGGTAGGCGGCATGGAGTTTGCCGACCGCCCCTTCTCCGCCATCAGCGACGGACAGCGCCAGCGCATTCTGCTGGCCCGGGCGCTGTGTCAGGAGCCGGAGATCATCGTATTGGACGAGCCTACCAGCTTTTTGGACATCCGCTATAAGCTGGAGTTGTTGACGGTGCTCAAGCGCATGGTGCGGGAGAACGATCTGGCGGTGCTGCTGTCCCTCCATGAGTTGGAGCTGGCGGAGCGCATTTCGGACACGGTGGTGTGTGTGGCGGGCGACCGCATCGACCGCATCGGCACCCCGGAGGAGATCTTCACCCGCGCATATATTGCAAAGCTGTACCGGATGGAGCACGGGAAGTACGACCCCTGCTTCGACAGTCTGGAATTTGTGCCGTAAGGAGTAGCGACATGGAAAAACAGGGTGTTTTTTACGCCGTCAGCGTAGGCCCCGGCGACCCGGAGCTGCTGACCCGGCAGGCGTGCCGGGTCTTGGCGGACTGTCCTGTGGTGGCAGCCCCCCGGATGAAGTCCGGGCGGATGCTGGCGCTGGATATCGCCGCCGGGGCGGTGGATACGCAGGGCAAGACCATCTTGCCGCTGGACTTTACCATGGAGCGAAGTGAGGCAGTGCGGGAGGACAGCTACCGCATGGCGGCAGCCGCTATCGAAGCGGAGCTGTCGGCAGGACGGGACGTGGCCATGGTCAATCTGGGCGACGTATCCGTGTACGCCACTGCCTACTATATTCTGGAGCGCATCCGCGCTGATGGGTTTGAGACGGTGATGTGTCCCGGCGTCACCAGCTTCTGCGCCGTGGCGGCGCGGCTGGGACGGAGTTTGACCCGCATGGAGGAGCCGCTCCACATCCTGCCGGGCAGCGCCGAGCTGGACAGCGCGCTGGCGCTGCCGGGAACGAAGGTCATCATGAAGTCCGGCAAGGCCATCCACGAGACGGCGGCGGCGCTGGAGCGCCACGGTCTGCTGGCAAATGCCGGGATGGTGGCGGACTGCGGACTGGAGACAGAGCAGGTCTACACCGACCTGCGGCAGCTGCCGGAGGAGATCAGCTATTTTGCCACCATCGTGGCGGATTGAGAGGGCGCTATGGAGCAAAAAGTCCCCCGGCTGATGCTGGCCGGCACCAACAGCGGCTGCGGCAAGACCACCGTCACCTGTGCCGTCTTGCAGGCGCTGGTATCGCGGGGCCTGCGGGTAGGCGCGGCGAAATGCGGCCCTGATTATATCGACCCCATGTTCCACAGCCGTGTTATCGGCGCGAAAAGCTCTAATCTCGACCCGTTCTTTTTTGACCGCGACACCATGCGCTATCTGCTGGCGCACAACGGCAATGGCTGCGACGTTACGGTGATCGAGGGCGTCATGGGCTATTATGACGGGCTGGGCCTCACCTCCACCCGGGCCAGCACCTACGAGGTGGCGCGGGAGACCCAAAGCCCCGTGGTGCTGGTGGTCAATGCCCGAGGGGCGGCCCTTTCCGTCCTGGCGGCGGTGGAGGGCTTTCTCCACTTCGCGCCGGACAGCGGCATCTGTGGTGTCATCCTCAACGGGTGCAGCGCCATGAGCTACGGCCCACTGGCACGGGAGCTGGAAAACCGTCTGGGCGTCCGCGCCTGCGGCTATCTGCCCCGTCTGCCGGAGTGCGCGC
>FR881535.1 GCA_000435555.1 Firmicutes bacterium CAG:176 | reverse complement strand
ACGGACCTGTGCGCCGCCGGGGCCATCGGCGGTGTCACCGCCGGGGCGGGCCTGGGCCTGCTGGTCACCGCCCTGCTGCTGCCCCGGCGGGCCGCACTGCCGGAAGTGCGCGACGTACCCCCGGCAAACAGCCGCGTATTGCGGGAGCTGCTGCGGACCGGCATACCCATCACCGTGGGCGCGGCGGGCATGAGCCTGATCACCCTGCTGGACCAGGCGCTGGTGACGGCCACCCTGCGGGACACGCTTGGCTATACAACGGCGGAGACCACCGCCCTGTATGGCGAATATACCTTCGGCATGACCCTGTTCATGCTGCCGCCGTCGTTTATCTATCCCCTGTCGGTAAGCCTGATGCCGGCGGTATCCGCCGCGCTGACCCGCCGCGACCGCACTGCTGCCGGAATAGCGGCCGGGGCGGCGCTGAAGCTGACGGTGCTGGCGGCCCTGCCCGCCGGCATGGGACTGTCGGTGCTGGCGGGGCCTATCCTGCACCTGCTCTATCCCGCGGTGCCGGAGACCGCCGAGGCGGCGGCCTATCACCTGACGTTCCTGGGTCTGGCCTGTGTGTTCGTATGCCTGATGGTGGCCACCAACGGCGTCCTACAGTCCTACGGCCACCCGCTGCTGCCGGTGATCTCCCTCCTCTGCGGCGGCGTACTGAAGATCGTCACCAACTACCTGATGGTGGGCGATCCCGCCACGGGCATTCGGGGCGCCGCGGTGAGCACACTGTACTGCTACGCGCTGATCGCGGTCATCAACCTGGCAGCCATCGCACGGCTGGTGCCGGAGCGTCCGGGGTATATCTCCCTGTTTGCCAAGCCCGTTCTTCTGACGGCGGTGATGGCGCTGGCGGCCCGGTCCGGCTATGGCCTGTTCTGCCGCCTTCTGCCCGAGAGATGGGCGGTACTGCCGGCGGTGCTGCTGGCCGCCGTTGTATACGTGGTGCTGGCGCTGGCCATCGGCGCCGTGACGCGGCAGGATCTTCAGACCCTGCCGAAAGGGGAAAAGCTGGCTGACCGGCTGCATTTGCGGTAAAATTCCTGAAATGCAGCGAACTTTTCCCCAGTTGCAGTGGAAAACCTCTTGCAATAGGAGCGTAAGTATGATAAATTTTACAAGGAAACCACGCTATGGCTACGAAGATCTGCTGGAGATCATCCGGCTGCTCCGTTCGCCGGAGGGCTGTCCCTGGGACCGGGTGCAGACCCACCAGTCCATCCGCCGAGGAATGCTGGAGGAGGCCTACGAGGCCGCCGAGGCCATCGATACGGACAACGCCGCACTGCTGAAGGAAGAGCTGGGCGACGTGCTCATGCAGGTGGTGTTCCACGCCGGCATCGAAGCCGACGCCGGGCGCTTTGACATGGATGACGTATGCGACGGCGTGGTAAAAAAGCTGCTGTACCGCCACCCCCACGTGTTCGGCGATGGTCAGGCGGAAACGGCAGACACTGTGCCCGCCAGTTGGGAGCAGCTGAAGCGGCAGGAGAAGGGCCAGAAAACCACTGCCGATGCGCTGGATGCCGTGGCCCGCAGTCTGCCAGGTCTGTGGCGGGCGGAGAAGATACAGAAGAAGGCTGCGGAGGCGGGCTTCGACTGGCGCGACGTCTCCGACGCGCTGGACAAGCTGGACGAGGAGACTGCCGAGCTGCGGCAGGCTGTGCGCGGCGGCACCAATGTCGAGGAGGAGCTGGGCGACGTACTGTTCGCCGCCGTAAAGGTGGGTCGCTTCTGCGGCGTGGACCCGGAAACAGCTGTCAACGGCACCTGTGAAAAATTCATTCGCCGCTTCCGCGCGATGGAGGAGGCCGCGGCCGCAGAGGGCCGCAGCCTGTCCGACATGACGCTGGAGGAGATGACCGCCCTGTGGAACGGGGCCAAAGAATGTTCTTAATGCGATACAACATCGTTTTAGGATAGCCGCCCATTGCGGCAATTACCAACGAAAATTTTTGGGAGGAAATAACATGAATAAGACTGAACTGATCGCCGCTGTCGCTGAGAAGACCGGCCTGTCCAAGAAGGACTCTGACGCTGCCGTCAACGCCGTTCTGAACACCATCACCGAGACCCTGAAGGCTGACGAGAAGATCCAGCTGGTGGGCTTTGGTTCCTTCGAGACCAAGAAGCGCGCTGCCCGCACCGGCCTCAATCCCCGCACCAAGACGCCCGTGCAGATCGCCGCTACCAAGATCCCCGCTTTCAAGGCCGGCAAGGCCCTGAAGGACGCCGTGGCAAAGTAAGCTGACGTATGCAAAGGCTGGTGTGGCGACACACCAGCCTTTCTTATAGGAGGGACCCCATGCGTTTGGACAAATATCTGAAGGTCTCGCGGCTCATCAAGCGCCGCACCGTGGCCAATGAGGCCTGCGACGCCGAGCGTGTCACCGTCAACGGCCGGGTACAGCGGGCATCCTACGACGTGAAGGTGGGCGATGTGATCGCGATCCGTTTCGGCGCAAGAACGCTGACGGTGGAGGTAGTATCCGTCACCGAGAACGTGGGCAAGGACGCCGCCGCGGCCATGTACAAAGAGGTCTGAGGACAAACCCGGCATAAAAGAACAAGCCCCCTCATACGATGGTAAAAAATGCATCCCGGCACAGGGCCGGGGCGCGAAAACCGTATCGTAGGAGGGGACTTTTTATGCCGTATGATATCACCGATCCTGCCGCCGCCCACCGCTTACAGCTGGAGGGGCGGGAGAAACTCACCGTCTCCGGTGTAGAGGACGTAGAGCGCTTCGATGACCAGTGCATCGTGCTGCGTACCGGCGCGGGCGTGCTGGTGGTCAGCGGAGAGAGCCTGCACATCGGCAAGCTGAGCCTGGATGGCGGCGAGCTGCACGTGGATGGCCGCATCGACGCGCTGACCTATGAGGATGCGCCGGAGACCCGGGGCGGCGGGCTGTTCAGCCGCCTGTTCGGCTGAGGTGGGGACCGTCGTCTCCGAGCAGCTGCGCGCATACCTGACCGCGGCGGCCCTGGGCGCGGCGGCCGGGGCCGTCTATGACCTGCTGCGGCTGGTGCGGCTGCGCCGCCGGCGGGACCGGCGGGGTGCCCATCCGGCGGGACCGGCGGCTGACCCATGGGCTGGACGCAGCGTTTCTGCTGCTGGTCGCTCCGGCCCTGCTGTGGTACGCCCTGCGGGTAGGGCAGGGCGAGCTGCGGCTGATCATGCTGACCGCCATGGGCCTGGGCGCGGCGGTGTATCTGCTAGCGCTCTCGCCGCTGATGCGTCCGCTCTGGGACTTCTGGCTCAGCGCCGCCGCGAGCACAGGCCGGCTGCTGTGGTGGCCGGTGAAAAAATTTACGGCGGCGGCGAAAAAAGTCTTTATTTTCTGTCGGAAGTGCGTTATGATAAGAAAAAAGCGCGCTGCGGAAAAGGAGGCGGAACGCCATGCAGAAAGGGCAGGCGCACGCAAAGAAGCGCCGGACAAATCCCATATTGCTGCTGGTCATTCTCGCTCTGGTGGTGTTTTTAGGCGTGGAGCTGATCCGGGTGGGCAAGCGGCTGAACGAGGCCGCGCAGCAGCAGGCCACGCTGGAGAGACAGCTACAGCAGCAGACCCAGGAGAACCAGGCGCTGGAGTCCGACCTGGCCAAGAAGGATGACGAGGAGTTCATCAAGGGCTTGGCCCGCGACCAGCTGGGGCTGGCCGAGGCCGGCGAGCGAATTTTCTACGATGTGAATGACTGAAAACACGCTCCGGCGCTGCCGGAGCGTGTTTTTTCGAAAGAAATGCAGCAAAAGGCTCCGGCGAATGCCGGAGCCTGTGCTTTTTGTGAGGAGAAAATGATATCAGGGAAGAAACGGCGCCGTCTGCTTACGCAGGGGCGAACGCTCCTGATAAGCGATTTACTCTGCGGCCTGAGCAGCCTTCTTGTTGCGGCCCAGAGCGCGGATGCCCTCCACCACCAGGTCGATAGCCAGGATCACCAGCAGGACACCGATGATGCCGCGGACGTAGCACCACACCACGCCTTCGCCGCCGGCCATGATGCCCACGACCTGCGCCTTGATGGTGAACACCAGGGAGGTCAGAGTCACGATCAGCATGAAGAACATGGGGAAGTAGAACATCTTGTTGTTGCGGCCGACCTTACCCAGCCAGCAGCACACAGCCAGCAGACCCAGAGCAGCCAGCAGCTGGTTGGCAGCGCCGAACAGAGCCCAGATCTTGGCGTAACCGGTCAGGCCCAGGGCCACGCCGGCCACCACGGTGATACCGGTAGCCACATAGGGGTTGGTGATAACGCGCTTCCAGCCGGTCAGATCCTCGCGGGTCTTGCCGGGCTCGACAAAGAACTCAGCGAACATATAGCGGGCCAGACGGGTGGCGGTATCCACGGAGGTCAGGCAGAAGGCGGACACGGCCAGGATCAGCATGGAGTACACCACGTTGTAGCAGCCGGAGCCGAACACCTTGGAGAACATGGAGGCCAGACCGGTGGCAAACACGACGGTAGGAGTCGTGGTGGTGCCGTCAGCATACTGGTTCCAGATGTAACCAACAGCGCAGACGGAGATCAGAGCCAGAGCGCACTCGATCAGCATACCGCCATAGGCGATGGGCTTGGCGTCCTTCTCCTGATCCAGCTGCTTGGACGTGGTACCGGAGCCCACCAGGGAGTGGAAGCCGGACACAGCGCCGCAGGCGATGGTCACGAACAGTGCAGGGAACATATAGCCCAGGGACGTGCCGCTGGGAGCCAGGGTATCATAGAACCCGGTAAACGCGGGCATATCCACGGTGGGGGAGCAGCCGACGATGCCCACGACAGCCAGGATCATCATGCCGTACAGCAGGAAGGAGCTCAGGTAGTCACGGGGCTGCAGCAGGATCCACACGGGGGTGACGGAAGCAACGCCGATGTACAGACCGACAATGATCATCCACACGGTGTAGTTCAGATAGATGGGATGCCAGTTCAGGCCGATGATCATGCAGACCACGATGCCGATGACGCCGATGATCGTGGAGATGCCCAGAGGGGCGTTGCGGCGATAGACAAAGAAGCCGAACAGAATGGCCATCAGGATGAACATGATGGAGATGATGGCGGTGGAGGCATTGGCAGCGGAAGCCGCATAGTCCACAGCGCCGTCAGCGGTGTAGGTGGCCTTGAAGGTGTTGGCCACGATGGAAGCGAAGGCCGCCACCACCAGGATCAGGGTCAGGTAAGCGAAGGTGATGAACAGCTTCTTGGCCTTGGCGCCGATAGCGTCGCCGATGACCTCACCGATGGACTCGCCCTTGTGGCGAATGGAGGCGAACAGGGCGCCGAAGTCATGCACGCCGCCGAAGAAGATACCGCCGATCAGGACCCACAGCATAACGGGGACCCAACCAAACACAGCGGCCTGAATGGGGCCGTTGATGGGGCCGGCACCGGCGATAGAGGAGAAATGGTGACCCATCAGCACGGGAGCCTTGGCAGGACAATAATCCTTGCCATCCTCCATGGTATGGGCAGGAGTCGGACGGGAGTTATCCACGCCCCACTTCTTGGCCAGCCAGCCGCCGTAGAAGATATAACCTACGACCAGGACAGCGCAGCCAATAATAAGGAACAACGCAGCATTCATACAGCTCTCTCCTTTCTGAATAGCGATTTCTTTTGCTTATGAAACAGGCCTCTTTCGAAAACCTGTGCTGCACTATGTCCGCTGGCATTGGTGCTGATCTTTTCCTCAGGTAGCACCACCAGCCCGGTATGAAAGTCCATCCAGCCCCAGTAGGACAGCTTGAAGCTCTTGTAGAGCTTGCAGCGCTTCAGTGCCTTGCGGGCGTCTTCGTCGCAGCTGTCACAGACAAACAGCGCGGTGATGTAGGTATACATATGGGTGGAGTTTGGCTGGATGCGGGCCATACCCTGTTCGTAGGCCAGCTTTTCGCACCTTTCATATATCTCCTTCGTCAGATGGGGAACATTGAAGAGGTACACATATTCAAAGCTGTTGGCCTGCCAGAGCTTGGCCTTTTTGGAGAGCACGTACTTCTCGGCGGTAGCGTAAAAATCCATCGTAGCGGCCAAGGCGTGCTCGTTCTCTTCGCAGCGGGTCACATCATAGCTGCCGGCGTACACATCGCACAGACGGTCGACGGCTTCCTGTCGGGTCATAGCGGCTCCTCCCTTTTCATAACGATTTCTTAGCATTCAGGACGTGGTTCATCGTTCCTTTCGCGATTAAAATCGCGAAATATTTATACCGGAAAAGTTGCATTTCCTGTCTTTTAGCAAACAAACACGCCCGCCCACTAATAACATCATTACTATACGCCGGTGTTTTTCAACTTTCAAGCTGCAAAATGAACAATTTTTGAACATTAAGTTTGTATAAATTTTTGGTTGATTTGTGCAAAAAAATGTGGTAATGTGAAAACGTTACCAACGCTTGCCGTTTTTTTCGTTTTACGAGGCGCTGTCCCGCCTGCAAGAACGGTTTGCGCCGGTTTCGTTTTTTATCAGCGGACAAATGGGAAACGTTGCCGCCTTCACATCCGCAATTTCCTGAAAAGGCAAGAAAAAACACCATCCCGGAGGATGGTGTTTTGTGATTTTTTCGGTTACTGTCACTCCAGGTGGCGCTCGAAATTGCCGCCGGCATGGACGCCCTCCTGCACGATGTAGAAGGCATCCGGGTCCACCCGGCGCAGAACATCCTGCAGGGTGTCGATCTCATACTTGGACAGGCAGACGCAGAGCACCTGCACCTCGTCGCCGGTCCAGCCGCCCCGGCCCGTCCAGCTGGTAACGCCCCGGTCCAACTGCTCCATGATGTAGCGGGGCAGCTGGGGGTCGTTCTTCTTGGTGAAGATCAGCAGCTGTACCGTAACATTCTGCCGGTGGATACGGTCCAGAAACAAGCTGCTCAGCACATTATATATAGCGGAGTAGATCGCGGTGGTGGCATCGAACAGGAAGAAGCACAGGGTGTACAGCAGCGCGTTGAAGGAAATGGAGAGCCGGCCCACGGTGAAGCGGCTGCCCTTCTTGCTGAGATACAGCCCCAGGATGTCCAGTCCGCCGGTGGAGCAGCCGCAGGTCAGCACCAGGCCGGAAGCAAAGCCCGCCAGGATGCCGCCCACCATACAGCTGGTGATGAGGTCCGGAATGACCGGTGTGGACGGCGAGGGGATGACCGCCAGAAAGACAGAGTTGCAGACGGTGCAGATCGCCGCCTTCCAGAAAAACTCCCGGCCCAGGGCCTTGTAGGCCAGCAGGAACAAGGGAATGTTCACGAAGAAATACAGTACACCGGCCAGGTCGAAGGGCAGGGAGAGAGACAGCTCCCGCTGCAGAAGGGTACGGATCACCTGGCACAGGCCGTAGGCCCCGCCGCCGTAGAGGCCCTGAGGCACGATGAACACGTTGATGGCCACGCTGAGCAGCAGGCCGCCCAGCAGACCGCCGATCAGGCGCAGGCTCTTGTTGTGCATGAGTTTCTGATACATGGAGCGATACTCCTTTTCTTCAATGGTAATGTCAGTAATACCGGCAGGATACGTAGGTGGTACGTATATGGCACGTGTACGGTACGTATATAGTATGTGGCGGAACGGGAAATGTCAAGCACTTCCCGTTCCGCCGCGGATCAAAAGCTATATCGCAGGCAGCGCTCCAGTCTGCGGAGCGCCCGGTGCAGTGAACGGGACACCGTGGACTTGTTGACGCCCAGCACCGCCGCGATCTGCGTCACGTTCATGTCCCTCTCCATGTACAGCGCCAGGACCTCCCGCTGGCGGGGCGTCAGCTCCGCGGCCACAGCCTTGGGCAGGTTCCGCAGCAGCCGGCGGCGGCGTTCGCTGTTGTCCCCGGCCTGGGTGTGGAGCCAGAACTCAAGCCCCGCCCGATCCATGGGGTCATATACGGTACTCGCCATAGCCGCAGAAGCTCCTGTCGTAGTAGCGGGCCGTCAGCTGGGTCAGGCGGCGGCACTGCTCCAGCATGGGCCGCAGCTCCGCGATCCGGCGGCGCAGACGCCGGGCCTCCTCCTGATCGCCGGTGGTACGCAGGGCCAGGCGCAGCTGCGCCAGCCGCCCGGCCACCAGCGCAGAGCTGGCGTCGTACTGTACGGAAAGTTGTGATAATGTCATATGCGATCCCCCTCTTTCGTTGTTCTGCATGGTTCTTTTGTGAAAGCTGTATAACTTTAAAGCGATAAATTTTCTGTTTCCTGATAAACTTTCTTGTTGACATTGAGGGAAAGCTCTGGTATAATACGGTTCGCTGGTGAGATGCTGGTGTAGCTCAGCTGGTAGAGCAGCTGATTTGTAATCAGCAGGTCGGGGGTTCGAATCCGTCCACCAGCTCCAATTGAATACCCATATATTTGGGGGATTTCCCGAGTGGCCAAAGGGGACAGACTGTAAATCTGCTGGCAATGCCTTCGGTGGTTCGAATCCACCATCCCCCACCAAAAATACCGATCAGCCTTTCAGGCGGTCGGTATTTTTATTGTCAACGCCGCGGTATCTATCATGTGCACGCCCCGAGAGAAGCGGCCCAGCCCGCCGCAAAAGAGCACGCTCCGGCGTGCTCTTTTCGTTTTTTGCCGCCCCCTCTGCCGCCGTTTGTATCCACCTCCTCCACGCCACAGCATTCTTGTGACAACCCCCTTTCAAAACCAAGAAACTTGTTGATGACGCTACTGTATCACAAGAAACTTGTGATGTCAAGTCAAAAATCACAAGTTTCTTGTGATTATCCCTTGACAAAACCAAAAATCCAGCGTAGTATACTGTCAAAAGCAGTCTGTATTTGTCGAGGAGGTGCGCGGCGTGTCTTTTGGTGAACAAATGCGGCGGCGGCGGGAGGAGCTGGGGCTGACCCGGCAGGCGCTGGCCGACCGACTGGGAGTGTCCGTGTCCGCCGTGGGCAACTATGAGACGGGCATCAGCGCCCCCAAGGAGGAGGTGCTCCTGCGGCTGTTTGACGCGCTGGAGGCCGAGCCCAACTATCTGTACCGGGGCAGCTACCGCGCCGCCTCCGGCGGCCACAGTGACGAGGAGCGCCGTCTGCTGGCCAAATACCGGGATCTGCCCCTGTCCGGGCGCCAGACCGTCCACACGCTGGTGGACGCGCTGACCGAAATGACTGACGACCTGCGCGCCGCCGCACCTGCCGCCGAGAGGCGGGTCATCCCGCTGTACACCTCCCCCGCCGCCGCGGGCTTTGCCGCCCCGGTGTTCGGCGAGGACTACGAGCTGATACCGGTCACCGGCGACGTACCGCCCGGCGCGGAGCTGGCCGTGCGGATACAGGGCGACTCCATGGCGCCGGTCATCGCCGACGGCGCCGTGGTCTACGTGAACCATGACCCGGTGCAAAGCGGCGACGTGGGCATCTTCTGCGTGGACGGCGATATGCTGTGCAAGCAGTACTACCGGGACCCGCTGGGTATGGTATACCTGTTCTCCCTGAACCGGAAGCGCGCGGATATGGACGTGGTGTTCCGCCGGGGCAGCGGCCGCAGCCTGACCTGCTTCGGCCGGGTGATGCTCCACGCCCAACCCCTCCCGGAGGGACATATATAACGAAGCAGCCCGCCTCTTTCGAGGCGGGCTGCGTTTTCGCGGTCACAATATAAATCCTCCGTCACAGGTGAGTACCTGCCCGGTGATGAACGACGCCTTTTCGTCCGCCAGGAAGCTGACAGCGGCGGCGATGTCCTCCGGCGTGCCCAGACGGCCCAGCGGCGTCTCCTGCGCCAGCTGGGGGAGCACCTCCGGCGGCAGAGCGTCCAGCATATCGGTCTTAATGACACCCGGCGCAACGCAGTTGACCCGGATGCCCGTTGGCGCCAGCTCCGACGCCAGCGACCGCGTCAGCGCGATCAGCGCGCCCTTGGTGGCGGAGTACGTCACCTCGCAGCTGGCGCCGCGCAGGCCCCAGATGGAGGATACGTTGATGATGCACCCGGCGTGCTCGTGGAGCATATGGGGCAGCACCGCCTGTATGGTGTGGAACGCCCCGTCCACGTTCACGGCGAAATAGCGGTGCCACAGGGCGTCGGTGATATCCTGGAACAGCGCCTGTCCCGCCACGCCGGCGTTGTTCACCAGCAGCGACACGGGGCCGAGCTCGCCCTCCACCCGCCGCACCATCTCGTTCACCTGTACCCGGTGCGCCACGTCCGCCTGCACGGCCATGGCGCGGCCGCCGGCGGCGCTGATCTCCGCCACCAGCGACATGGCGCAGTCCTGCCGTTCCCGGTAGTTGACGCACACGGCGTAGCCCTCGGCGGCCAAGCGGCGGGCCACCGCCCGTCCGATGCCCCGGGAGGAGCCGGTCACCAGCGCGATCTTTTCCATGGGATCATCCCCTTTTCACAGTCTTTCCCCGTGAGTATAGCAAATTTCCGCGGGAAAGGCAAGAAAAGTGTTGACAAACCGGGGCTGATAGGGTAATATACTATCGTTGTCTGCGCGGTTAGCTCAGCTGGT
>FR881534.1 GCA_000435555.1 Firmicutes bacterium CAG:176 | reverse complement strand
GCGGTCTTTTCTATTACTCTGTCAGGGTTTTGACCCAGGCGGAATACTTCTCGATATTGGCGTCGCGTTCAGCGGCGTCGACGCCCTTGGTGAGGATATACACCTTGATCTTCGGCTCGGTACCGGAGGGCCGCACCAGGATGGTGGTGCCGTCGGCCAGCTCAAAGCGCAGGACGTTGCTGCCGGACAGCTCCATTTTACCGACATTCCCGGTGGCGCAGTCCACGGCGCTGCCGTCCTGATAATCCTTGCGGACCACCACATCCACACCGGCGATGTTGGCCGGGGGTGCGGTACGCAGGCGCTCCATCAGCGCCGCCATCTTTTCCAGACCATCCAGACCGGGCATGACCAGGTTATGGGTCTTTTCGCCATACCAGCCGTACTTCTTGTACAGTGCTTGCAGGGCGTCATACAGCGTCATGCCCTTGGCGGCGTACCAAGCGGCCATCTCCGTTATCAGCAGAGACGCGGTGACGGCGTCCTTATCCCGCACGTAGTCGCCCAGCATATAGCCGTAGCTCTCCTCATAGGACATGATGACGTGACCCTCGCCGGCGGCCTCCAGCGCGTTCTTCTTCTCGGCCATGAACTTGAAACCGGTGAACGTGTCGCAGCAGGTGACATCGTTGCTCTCGGCCACCTTGCGGGCCATCTCGGTGGTGACGATGGTCTTGAGGAAATAGGGATGCTCCGGCATCTTACCCGCCCGGCGCATGGCGCCGATCAGGTAATCCAGCAGCAGCACGCCGGTCTGGTTGCCGGTGACGGCGATGAACTTGCCGTCCGCACCGCGGACCATAATGCCCACACGATCGCTGTCCGGGTCGGTGCCCAGAATGAAGTCCGCACCCACCTTGTCGGCCAGCTCGATGGCCAGATAGAAGCCCTCCGGGTTCTCCGGGTTGGGGGAGGCCACCGTGGGGAACGTGCCGTCCAGCACCATCTGCTGCTCTACGCAGTACAGGTTCTTCACACCCAGGCCGCGCAGGGCCTCCGGCACCAGCTTCCAGCCGCAGCCGTGGAAGGGGGTGTATACCACCTTGAAGCTGTCGGCTACCTGGGCGACGGAGGCACGGTCATTGATCATAGCCATGACGTTGGACATGAACATCTTGTCCGTCTCCTCACCCAAAAGGGTGATAAGACCGGCCTTCACCGCGTCGTCAAAGGCCATGCGCTTCACGCCGGTGAAGATGTCGATCTGCTCCAGCCGGGCGGCGATGGCGGCGGCGTGCTGGGGCGGCAGCTGCGCACCGTCGGCCCAGTAGACCTTGTAGCCGTTGTACTCCTTGGGGTTGTGGCTGGCGGTCACGTTGATGCCCGCCTGGCAGCCATAGTACCGCACGGCGAAGCTCAGCTCCGGCGTGGGGCGCAGGGACTCGAAAATACGCACGCGGATGCCATTGGCGGCACAGACCTCCGCCGCGGCACGGGCGAAAGCCATGCTGTTCACGCGGCAGTCCATGCAGATGGCCACACCTTTTTGTTTGGCCTCGTCGCCCTCGGCGGCGATAACGTCGGCAAAGCCCTGGGTGGCCCAGCGGATGACGTGTACGTTCATCTGGTGCAGGCCCACCTTCATGGTGCCCCGCAGTCCGGCGGTACCGAATTCCAGCGGGCCGTAGAACCGGCTCTCGATCTCCTTCTCGTCCCCGGCGATGGCCTGCAGTTCGGCCTTTTCGTCGGCGTTCAGCGCGTCGCTGGCCAGCCAACGCTCGTATTCCCTCTTATAGTCCAGCATATTCAAAAACTCCTTTCAGGCGTGTTCTTCCGTTTCCTCGTCCTCCACCGGCCGGGAGGCCAGCAGGTCCTTTGCCTCCTCCAGCTGCGCTTCGGGCACATACAGGCTGGCGCCGTAGCCGGAAAAGCCGTTGATGACCTTCCCCGCGCCGCCGTCCAGATCGTAATACTTGAAGCAGGGGATGCCGTAGGCCGCCAGCAGGGAGATGATCATGTCCGTGTCGGCGGGAGAATCGAAGGTCTGCGTCAGCAGCACGGCCTTCTCGTCCTGTCCCTGCGCGTCCTTGGGCCAGGCGGGCACATCCGGCTTCCCGGTGAAATTCCAGTTGTCCATAGTCTGCCTCCTATTTGTGGTATTTTGTCCCGGCGGCGATCTGGTATGCCCGGTAGAGCTGCTCCAGCAGCATAATGCGGGCCATGTGGTGCGGGAAGGTCATGGGGGACATGGACAGCCGCCAGTCGGCCAGCTTTTTCACGTCCTCGCTGAGTCCCACGCTGCCGCCGATGAGAAAGGTGATCTGCGTCTTTCCCTGCACGCCGAAGTCCGCCATCCGGCGGCTCAGCTCATCGCTGGAGCAGGGCTTGCCCTCGATGCACAGGGCCACCACCGCGCCGCCCTTGGGCAGACGCTCCCGGATGGCCGCGCCCTCGGCCTGCAGGGCCTTCTGTATCTCCGCCGGGGAGGGCTCCTCCGGCAGGCGGTATTCCGGCAGCTCCACGATGTCCAGCTTGCAGGATCGCTGCAGCCGCTTGACGTACTCCGCCGCCGCGTCGATGTAGAACTTCTCTTTCAGCTTGCCTACGCACAGAATGGTCACTCGCTGCATACGCACACCTCCGCCGTGTACGGCCCGCTGAGCTCCGACCGCGGCGCCACGGTCACGGCGGCGTCCAGTCCCGCCAACGCCCGTTCCAGTGTCTGCCGTGCCCGCTCCGGGGTATTGTTTTCCCGGCTCAGATGGGCCAGCACGAACTGCCGCGTCCCACCTTCTGCCAGCCGCCGGGCAAACGCGCCGGCTGCGGCGTTGGACAGGTGGCCCCGCGCACCCAGGATACGCTGCTTCAGGTAATAGGGATACGGCCCGGAGAGCAGCCATTCCTCGTCGTGGTTGCTCTCCAGCACCATGAGGTCAACGCCTGCCAGCGTCTGCTCAGCCTCCGGTGTGACAAAGCCCGTATCCGTGAGTATCCCGATGCCGGCTCCGCCGTGGTCCACGCGAAAATCGATGCTCTCCGTGGCGTCATGGCTGGTGGGGAATACGGTGATCCGGGCGTTCCCGATGTCGAAAGCGCCTGCCCTCGGAATGACACGCAGTACATCCGACACGCAGGAACTCTTGCGGCACAGGGCTTCCGCCGTTCCACGGCTGGCGTACAGCGGCAGACGGTGCTGCTTTGTCAGCGTCGCCACGCCGCAAATGTGGTCCGTGTGCTCATGGGTCAGCAAAACGCCGGAGATGTCCGACGGGGACAGGGCAAGCGCCTGCAGGGCGCCGCATATTCGCCGCGCGGAGATACCGGCGTCCACCAGAAGGTGGGTCCCGCCGGCGCTGACCAGCAGGCAGTTACCCTCAGACCCACTGGCTAAGATATGTACGGTCAACAACGGTCTATGTCCTCTCTGAACGAAAACACCCGCCGCGGCAAGCCGCAGTTGGCTGCGGCCTCTCGCAGCGGGCGCTGGATGGCTTCGTGTTATCCTGCGTGGGTCTCGGTGTCAGCCTCATCGGGCACGTCCACCAGGGAGATATCCGCGCCCACCGCGCGGAGCTTGCCTACCAGATTCTCGTAGCCGCGCTCGATATAGTTGATGTGGCTCAGCTCGGTGGTGCCCTGCGCCGCAAGACCGGCAATGACCAGTGCTGCGCCGGCGCGAAGATCGCAGGCCTGAATGGGGGCACCCACCAGCTGCTTCACGCCCTCTACAACCGCCACCTTGCCGTCCACCTGAATGTGTGCGCCCAGGCGCTTCAGTTCATCCACATACTTGAAGCGGTTGGCACCGTATACGCCCTCGGTCACCAGGCTTGTCCCCTCCGCCAGCGCCAGCACCGCGGTGATCTGGGGCTGCATATCCGTGGGGAAACCGGGATAGGGCAGCGTTTTGACGTTGGTCTTTGTCAGCGGACCGCTGCGCCGCACCAGCAGGGAGTCGTCATCTTCTGTGACGGATACGCCCATCTCCATCAGCTTGGCGCTGATGCACTCCATGTGCTTGGGGATGACGTTCTTCAGCAGCAGCTGGCCGCCGGTGGCCGCCACGGCGGCCATATAGGTGCCCGCCTCGATTTGGTCGGGAATAATGCCGTAAGAGCCGCCGGTCAGGCGCTTCACGCCGCGGATCTTGATGGAATCCGTGCCCGCGCCTTTGATGTCGGCGCCCATGGAGTTGAGGAAGTTAGCCAGGTCCACGATGTGCGGCTCCTTGGCGGCGTTTTCGATCGTGGTGGTACCCTCGGCCAGTGCCGCGGCCATCATAATATTCATGGTGGCACCCACGCTCACCACGTCCAGATATACCGGCGCGCCCACCAGACGGCCGTTTTTGGCGGCGGTGTGGATGAAGCCTCCCTCCACGGACACCTCAGCGCCCATGGTGGTGAAGCCCTTGATATGCTGGTCGATGGGCCGGACGCCGAAGTTGCAGCCGCCGGGCATGGCCACGGTGGCCTGGCCGAAGCGGCCCAGCAGCGCACCCAGCAGGTAGTAGCTGGCGCGGATACGGCGGGCAAGATCGTAGGACGGGCGGGTGGAGTGGATGGCGTGGCAGTCGATCTCAATGGCGTGCTGGTTCAGCACGCGCACCTTTGCGCCCAGCTCCTCCAGAATAGAGAAGAACAGGGTCACATCGCTGATCTGGGGGATGTTCTCGATACGGCATACGCCATCCACCAGCAGGGCGGCAGGGATGATAGCTACAGCGGCGTTTTTCGCACCGCTGACGGTCACTTCACCAAAAAGCTCTCGTCCGCCGCGGATCATGTATTTATTCAAGGCAGTTTCCCTCTTTTCAAGTCATCGGTGCTTGTATGCGGCGGCGCTGTGCCGGCGTCAAAAGCGCCAAACATAGTGTGTCCAGACAGCGCTCGGTCCATACGGCGCAATACAAGTGCTATCAGTATACCATATTTTTCGATAAAAGCAAGAAAACCGCAGGAAATTTTTAAGAGAACCGAAAAGCTGCACAGAAAAAAGCTCCCGGGGGACGGATATCCGTCTCTCGGGAGCCTTTGCCCCCTGCGAAGCGCGCTCGTGCACTGTACATTCTCCCGCGCAGCGAGCCCCTCGGCTTCGTGTCCCCTTGTTGATCCCCCCTGCCGTGCGGTGTACCCCTATGCCGCAGCCCCCTGCAAGGCCAAATAGTACGATACCACTTTGCAAACTGTTTTTCAAGGATAATTCGCGTTTTTAGCCAATTTTTCGCGCTGTTCAACGTCTCTGCGCCGGTGTGTTCAGAAAAGTGCAGGCAATAGGCGCGATTTGATAATCGCCCGCCCGGGAGAAGAAAACGTCCCTACCGTGGCTGGGGCAAGCGGCCGCGTAAGCCTCCGCGCCAGCCTCCGCGCCGCAGGGGCGGCGAAGCTCCTTTTACGCACAAAAACACAGACAACGCTTTCACCGAATAAATTGTAACCGAATT
>FR881533.1 GCA_000435555.1 Firmicutes bacterium CAG:176 | reverse complement strand
AGCGGATGGAATAGGCGTATGTGTCGCTGTCCGCCGTATCGCCCATCTCCGGCAGCCCCAGCGCGTCCAGTATGCCGCTGACCGCCGCGTTGTCGCCCACATACTCCGTCCGCAGGGCGAACAGCTTCTCCGCGTCCAGCGTCCCCACGTTCTTGTAGCTGGGCTTCGTCAGCAGGCACACGCCGATGATGGCCGCCGCGACGACCAGCAGGATGACAGCCCAGAGGGCGGGCTTCTTATAGTTGAGCACGTTCTTCACCCTTTCTTTCACAGCCACTTCGCCAAAGGCCAGCGGGCACACCGCCGCCATTTTCGGCTGGGCGGCACAGGCCACCAGCGCCCGGGAATAGGCGGCCCGCTGCGCCGCATCTGCGTTTTTCAACACCATTTCATCACAGGCGCGCTCCATGTCGCGGCCCAGCAGGACATACGCCGCCCAGAGGACCGGGTTGAACCAGTTGACCGCCAGCAGCAGAAACGCCAACGGTTTCCACACATGGTCCCAGCGGCGGATATGGCACCTTTCGTGGGCGAGCACCTGAGGAAAGTCCTGCTCCGACACGGTTTCCGGCACATAAATGCGGGGCGCGAGCACGCCCAGCACGAAGGGCGTGGACCAGTCGGTGCAGCGATAGACATTGTCCTGTATGCGGGGGGCGGCGCGGAGCCGCCAGCGCATACGCAGCAGGCTGAGGGCCATGTACAGCGCCATGCAGCCCACGCCCGTCAGCCAGATGGCGGGCAGCTGATCCAGCAGCGCAAAGCCTTGTGCCGCAGCGGGTCCTGCCATTTCCAGGCGCTGCTCCGGCGGGGCGGAAACATAGACCTTTTCCTGCTGGCGAAGCTCCTGATAGGCCTGGATGGGCGGGCTTTCGGGCTGCTGGAGACTGACGGGGCTCTCTACTGTCAATCGGGCTGGAAGCAGCAGCCGCAGGGCCACCAGCAGCCACAGCATACACACGGCGCGGCGGGGCGCACGGCGCAGCAGCGGCCGCACCGCCATCACCGCCAGCGCGATGAGGCCCGCCTGCCAGGAAATTTCCAGCACGGAGGTAAACAGACTATCCATTTTTTCTTCTCCTTTATGGCGCAGGGCATGACATCGTATGCCGCAGCGCGGTTCAGTTACGTCCGGAATTCTCCTGCTCGAAGCGGTCGATCATGGCATGGAGCACATCAGCATCCTCTTTGGAAAGTTTTGAATTTCCCATGAAAGCCGTCAGAAATGCCGGCAAGCTGCCGTGAAAGTTGTGGGCCACGAAGGCACGGCTCTCGGCGCGCTGCACGTCCTCCCGCTGTACCAGCGCGGTGACCACGGCGTTCTCCGTGTGCACCACGCCGCGCTCGGCGAGACGCTTGATCACGGTGTAGGTGGTGGATTTTTTCCAGCCCAACTCCTCGGCGCAGAGACGGACCAGCTCGCTGCTCTTTATAGGCTCATGGGACCACAGTATCTCGCAGAAGCGCAGCTCGCTGTCAAAAATTTTCGGTGTTTCCACAGGGTTTTCCTCCTTGGTCGAATGTAGTAGACCTGTTTTTAGTCTAACGCATTAGACCCGTCCTGTCAAGTATTTTTTTCTTGCTTTTTGTGTTACTTTTACTTTACTTTTCTTGTACGCTTATGATACCTTAGTGCAGAGGATGTTATAGGAACATGTAAGCTATGTGTCAGGCACGGCAAAAACAGGTACGGAAGGGGCGCATCATGGATATCGTGTATGAGGATAAGCGGATCGTGGTGGCGGTAAAGCCGGCGGGGGTGGTGTCGGTGGATCAGCCGGGCGGAATGCCCGAGCTGCTGCGGCAGACGCTGCACACCGCGTGCATACGGACGGTACACCGGCTGGACGCGCCGGTGGCGGGACTGATGGTGTTCGCACGGAGCGCCTACGCCGCCGGGGAGCTGTCGCGGCAGATACGGGAGGGGGAATTCGAGAAAACGTATCTGGCGGTGGTGCGGGGAATGCCGGAGACGGACGAGGGGGAGCTGACGGACCTGCTGGGCCGGGACAAGACGCGGCGGATGACCTATGTGGCCGAGGGGCCGGGAAAGGACGTGCGGGAGGCGCGGCTGCGGTACCGGGTGCTGGACCGGCGGGCGGGATGCGCGCTGGTGCGGGTCCGACTTCTGACGGGGCGAACGCACCAGATCCGGGTACAGTTCGCGTCACGGGGGATGCCGCTGGTGGGCGACCGGCGGTACGGGGACGCGGCGGACGCAGACACGCCCAT
>FR881532.1 GCA_000435555.1 Firmicutes bacterium CAG:176 | reverse complement strand
CTTTTGGACTTCCTAAGAAGACTCTCTCGCTTCTCTTGATGGGCAACAAAAAAGAACGGCTTGCGCCGTTCTTTTTTGTTGTCATTTGACCTCTTTGAACACATCAGCGTTCTTGGCAAAATACTCAACTCCGGAGTACACGGTTGTCACCAGGATGACGCCCTGACACACATAGTTCAGCCACTGGGGAATGCCCAGCAGGATCAGGCAGATACACACCATAGTACTGGCTGTCTTGACCTTACCGGACCAGCCAGCGGCGATGACCCGGCCCTTCTCCACAGCCACCAAACGCATACCGGACACAGCAAACTCCCGCAGCAGCACGATGGCCAACACCCACGCAAAGAAGGTGCCCTCCTCCACGAACCAGCACAGCGCCGCCATCACCAGACACTTGTCCGCCAGCGGGTCCATGAACTTCCCAAAATCGGAGACTTGATTATAGTGCCGGGCAATGTAGCCGTCCAGCAGGTCGGTCAGGCACGCCACGATGTAGATGCCCAGCGCCACATAGCGGCTGCCGGGAAAACCCCAGTACAACACCACCAAGAACGCGGGAATCATCAGCACCCGCAGGATCGTCAGTTTGTTCGCCGTAGTCATATATGTATCCACCTTTCGCTTTTATCTCTCGCAGCATTATAGCACAGTGCCGCGCAAAGGGAAAGCCCCCTTTTACTCCGCCAACTCGCCGGTCAACTCGCCGTCCATGGCACCGGTGATACGCACCGGCACGAACTCACCCGCCTCTACCTCGTGGTCGGCGGTGAAATAGATGCGCCCGTCGATATCCGGACTCTCGGCATAGCTGCGTCCCACGAACTGCATAGCCTCCTGGTCGAAGCCATCACACAGCACCTCTGCCACAGTGCCCATACGGCTGTCGTTGAAGTCGTCCATGATCCGGGACTGTACGTCTACCACCAGCTCCGCCCGGCGCTCGGCCTCGGCGGTATCCACCCGGTTCAGCATACGCGCCGCCGGCGTCCCCTCCTCCGGAGAATAGGGGAACACGCCCGCCCGTTCGATGCGGACCTCCTGTAAAAATTCGCACAGCTCCTCAAACGCCGCCTCATCCTCGAAGGGCAGACCGGTGATCAGGCTGGTCCGCAGCACCAGGTCGGGGATACGCTCCCGCAGCTTACGGAACAGCGCCAGCAGCTCCGCCTTGTCGCCACGGCGGTTCATGGCGCGCAGCACCTTGTCGTTGCAGTGCTGGATGGGGATATCCAGATAGGGCAGCACCTTCTCCTCTGCGGCAATGGTGTCGATCAGCTCGTCGGTAAACTCATCCGGATACAGATAGTGCAGCCGGATCCAGCGGAAGTCCAGCTTACACAGCTCCCGCAGCAGCGCCGCCAGCTTCTTTTCGCCGTACAGGTCGATGCCGTAGCGGGTGATATCCTGGGCGATGACAATGCACTCCTTCACCCCGGCGTCAGCCAGATGCTTCGCCTCGGCCAGCACATCCTCCATGCGGCGGCTGCGGTATTTCCCGCGCAGAGAAGGTATCACGCAATAGGCGCAGCGGTTGTCGCAGCCCTCGGCAATACGCAGATAGGCATAGTGCCCCGGCGTAGTCAGCACCCGGTCGAATTCATCGATCATCCCGTGGATATCGGCAAAGCGCCGGGGCGTACCGCCGGCCATCATTTCCGAGAGCGCCGGGACGATCTCACCGTAGCTGCCGGTGCCCATGATACCGTCCACCTCGGGCAGCTCGTCCAGTATCTCCTGCTGGTAGCGCTGAGTCAGGCACCCCGTCACCAGTATCTTGCCCACCTGTCCCTCGGCCTTCAACGCCGCCACGGACAGTATGGTGTCGATCGCCTCCTCCTTGGCACTGTCGATAAACCCGCAGGTGTTGATGACCACCGCGTCCGCACCGGCGGGTGCCTCCAGCAGCGTATGCCCCGCATCGCGGCACAGAGCCATCATCTGCTCCGTGTTCACCAAATTCTTGGCACAGCCAAGGGAAATAAATGCAACCTTCACGTCGTATACCTCACGTCTCGTCTATTTCCTGCCCCCACTCATTGAGCACGGGCCGTATGTCATTCCAGGAAAACCCACGCCGCTGCAATGCCGCGGCCAGCTTCCGGCTGTCCTCCTGTGTCATGGGCCGCCCACGCAGTCTGGCAGCCACCACCTTCCGCACGGCATCCGCCGCCGGGGGCAGCTGTGCCAGCGCCTCGTCCCACAGCTCCCGGGGCACGCCCCGGCGGTGCAGTTCCTGTTTCACCCGGCCTGGGCCATAACCCATGGCCCCGTAATGCCGCACGATAACGCCGGCATAGCCCTCGTCATCCACTGCGCCGAGCGTCTCCAGCCAGTCGGCGGTGTCCGCCGCCTGCTCCTCTGTGGCGCCCTTTTTTGTCAGACGGCGCTGCACCTCTTTTTTGGACAGCATCCGTCCCGACGCCATCCGCGCCGCGGTCTGCTTCAGCTGAGACTGCTGCGCCGCCGCCTGTAATTCTACCACAAGCGCCGGCGACAAGTCCATACCTTTGTATAAACCAAAGCGCAGAAGCTCCGCGCCGGTGATCCGAAGGAGGTCGCCCCCCTCCAGAAACACCAGCACGCGCTCCTGCTTGTGCTTTGATTTTTCAATGCGCTCGATCCGCATCAGTCTTCGTCGTCAAAATCGTCGGCGGACACGTCCACCGCCCGTCCGGCGGCCTTGGCCGCCACCCGGGACTGGCTGCCCATCAGCTTGTGGAAGTTCTCACGCACCGCCGTCTCCAGCTTATCCGCCTCGTCCGGATGGTCACGGAAGTACTGCTTGGCCGCGTCACGACCCTGACCCAAGCGCAGCTCGCCCATATTGAACCAGGAGCCGCTTTTCTGCACCAGGTCCAGCTTCACCGCCAGATCCAGCAGGTCGCCCAGCTTGCTGATGCCCTCGCCGTACATGATATCGAACTCCGCCTCGCGGAACGGAGGCGCCACCTTGTTCTTCACCACCTTGGCCCGGGTACGGTTGCCGATGACCTCGCCGCCGGACTTCAACGTCTCGATACGGCGCACGTCAATGCGGACGGAGGCATAAAACTTCAGCGCACGGCCGCCGGTGGTGACCTCCGGATTGCCATACATGACGCCCACCTTCTCGCGCAGCTGGTTGATGAAAATGACGATAGAATTGGTCTTGTTGATGATTCCTGTCAGCTTACGCAGGGCCTGGCTCATCAGTCGGGCATGCAGGCCCACAAAGCTGTCGCCCATCTCACCCTCGATCTCCGCCCGGGGCACCAGCGCCGCCACGGAGTCCACCACCACTACGTCGATGGCTCCGCTGCGGACCAGGGCCTCGGTGATCTCCAGCGCCTGCTCGCCGGTGTCCGGCTGGGAGATCAGCATATCCTCCACGTTAACGCCCAGCGCCTTGGCATAGGTGGGGTCCAGAGCGTGCTCCGCGTCCACAAAGGCTACCTCGCCGCCCATTTTCTGGGCCTCGGCCAGCACGTGCAGTGCCAGCGTGGTCTTACCGGAGGACTCCGGTCCGTAGATCTCCACAATACGGCCCCGGGGCAGGCCGCCGATACCCAGCGCCAGATCCAGCGACAGTGAGCCGGTAGGAATGGACTCCACATTCAGCGTACTCTCCGCACCATAGCGCATGATCGACCCCTTGCCGTACATCTTCTCGATCTGCTGCATGGCCGTCTCCAGCGCCTTCTTTTTGTCGGATACCACCGGTGCCGGGGCGACAGGTTCCTTTTTGACTGCCATAGTTCCGTCCTCCTCAAGTTCTGATGTATCTAATATATCTCCCCAACTGTCCCAAAAAACGGACAGTCAACGTACGCTGTCAAAGCTCCGAGCACAGCACACCCTCTACCACCCGGGGAATACCGTTCAAGTCCGGGGTGATCTCCAGGTCGCCGAAACCCACGCTCCGCATGGTCCGCAGCACCTCGTCCGCCTGGCCGATACCCACCTCGAACAGCAGCCGCCCGCCCACGCGGAGCGCTGCCGTCCAGTGTCCGGCGATCGCTCGATAGAAGTCCAGCCCATCCGTGCCGCCCCGCAGCGCCAGATGAGGCTCGTAGTCCCGCACAGACGCGTCCAGCTCCGCGATGTCCCCATCGGGGATATAGGGCGGATTGGACACGATGCAGTCAAACTCCCCCAGATGGGCCGGCGGCTTCTCCCGCGCGTCCAGCTGCAGGGACACCACCCGCCCGGTCAGGTCATTGCGGCGGATGTTCTGGCGGCAGATACGCAGTGCACCCTCGTCCAGCTCGCCCAACACCACATGGCTCTCCGGCGCGTTTTTGGCCAGGGCCAGACCGATACAGCCCGAGCCTGCACACAGGTCCAGCACCCGGGGCTCGGCCACGGTCTTCAGGTACGTCAGCGCCCGATCCACCAATACCTCGGTGTCCGGCCGGGGGATCAGCACGCTCTCAGAGATATCCAGCGGCAGGCCGTAGAACTCCCACTCGCCGATCAGGTACGCCACCGGCTCGCCGGCCAGATGGCGCTCCGCCAGGCGGCGCACCTGCTGTTCCACCGACTCCGGCACGTACAGCCGGCCATCCCGGCTCAACGCCTCCCGGGTCTTCCCGGAGGCGCAGCATACCAACTCCCGGGACTCCAGCGTGGGATCGGGCAGTCCTGCCCGCAGGAATTGCTGCCGCACGTCCAAATACAAATTGTTATATGTGATCGCCATAATACGTACCGTTTTCACTTTCTTCGGTATTTTTCGGCGCTCTCCGCTGTTTTGCGCCCCGCCGCGCGCCCCCGGCTTACCAGGTGTCGGTACCCTTCTCCTCCGGGATGACCAGCTTCATGGCCTCGATCGCCACCTCGATCATGCTGTCGTCCGGCTCGTGGGTCGTAAAGTTCTGCAGCCACATACCGGGGGCGGAGAGAACGCGCGTCAGCGCATTGTCGTGCGCCCCCACCAGGCGGTTGAACTCATAGGTGATGCCCACCACGGGCACCAGCAGCAGCAGCTTCACACCCACGCGGACCCACACGCTCTGCCAGTTGATGTAGGGGAACACCAGGCTGGAGACGATGATGGACACGATGATGACCACAAACAGGAAGCTGGTGCCGCAGCGGGGGTGGTGCCGGGGCTGGATACGAACGTTCTCCACCGTCAGCGGCAATCCCGCCTCATAGCAGAAAATGGTCTTGTGCTCCGCACCGTGGTAGCAGAACACCCGGTATACGTCCTTCTGTCTGGAGCAGAGGATCATGTACGCCAGCAGCACCAGGATCTTGACCACACCCTCGATCAGGTTATGGAGTGCAGGGGTCGTGGCGTGGAACAGCCCCGCCAGAAACGTAGGCAGCAGCATGAACAGCACCAGCATCAAGCCGATGCTCAGCACCACTGAAAAGCCCACCAGCAGCGATTGCAGTTTCTCCGCCGGCACGTGCTTGTTGAGCCATTCCTCCAGCTTGTCCGGCTTGGCATTCTCGTCCTCCGGGAAGTAATCCGCCGAGAACATCAGTGCCTTAACGCCGGTGATCATGGAGCCGATGAACGTCACCGCGCCCCGCAGAATGGGAACGCCCAGAATGGGGTAGTTGGCCTTGACGAATTTGCGCTGGGTCACCTTGGTGACCAGGCCCTCCGGCGAACGGACCACAATTGCGTCCTTCTCCGGGCCACGCATAAGTATTCCCTCGATCAGCGCCTGTCCGCCAATACTGGTACGGAAAGCGCCCTTTTTCTTTTCCATAGGTCTGCTGAATTCCTTTCTGACGCAAGCATAGCACAGCTTACAATAAAATGCAACACTTGTTCGAGTTTTTTCTGTTCTTTTACAATTCCTGTTCCGCCTGCTTTTTCAGCGGCAAATACACCGTAACTACGGTGCCGCCGCCCTCGGCGTTGGCGATGTCCAGTCGTCCGCCGTGGCGCTGGACGATCTCGTCGCAGACCGCCAGACCGATTCCGCTGCCCCGGGCCTTGGATGAGCCCTTGTAGAACTTCTGCTTCACATAAGGCAGCTCCGCCTCCGGTATACCGGGGCCGAAATCCCGGATGGTGATCACATACTCCCCTTCCTGTTGGCTCAGATGCACAGCGATGCGCTTGCCGCTGCCGCCGTGCTTGGCCGCATTGTCCAGCAGATTGCAGAATACCTGCTTCAGGCGTTCCGGGTCGCCGGAGATGACCTCGCTGTACTCCGCCCGATCACTGGAATACTCCAGGGCAATGCCGTCCTGACGAAACAGCTCCCGATAGCTGTACACCGCGTCCTCCAACTCCGCCTGCAAATCGGTGTCCTCCACCTGCAGGGTGAAGCGCCCATCCTCCAAGCGGGAAAATTGCAGCAGTTCCTCCACCATATTGGTCAGGCGGCGGGACTCCTTCACCATGATCTGCACGCCGCGCTTGATCTGCTGCACGTCGTTGGACTCGTCGGCCAGCAGCGTTTCACCCCACCCGTTGATCGCCGTCAGCGGTGTCCGCAGCTCATGGGACACCGAGGAGATGAACTCGGACTTCATTCGTTCGCTCTCGCCGATCTTGCGGGACATATCGTTGATGTTGTCCACCAGCTCGCCCATTTCGTCGGAGTACTTGTTGGGTATCTGCACGCCGTAGCTGCCGCCGGAGATACGTTTTGCCGCCTCTGACACGGCGGACACGGGGGCCACCACATTGTTGATGAAGATCATACTGGACATGACGATCAGCCCCACCACCGCCAGCATGACGCCGGCCACCAGCAGGACCGTCAGAAGCACCTGCCGGTCGATGTTCCCGATGGCGGTAACGTAGCGCATAACGCCCACCACCTGGCCGTTGAACTTCAGCAGGCCGGACACCGCCAGGATGCGCTCCCCGGTGACACTGTCACGGCCGATGTAGTCCTGCACCGTGCCGCTTTCCAGCGCCCGCAGTATTTCCGGCGTGCTGGGGTAGGTGCCGGTGGTGACGCCCCGGGTCGTGACCTCCACGCGGCCGGAGCTGTTAAGGAATTGCAGCTCGATCTTGTCGCTGTCATCAAAGGCGGCGGCGTAGATCGTAGCGCTGCGGTAATATTCCCGATAGCTGGTCATCACATAGGTGTTGAAATAGTCCGCACCCGCCGCGGCCTTGGCCCGCAGGGTAGAGCGCGCGCTGTTGTAGTAGTTGCTGGCAAAACCCACGGAGATGAGCACACCCACCAGCAGCAATATGACCAGCACCGGCCCCATGCTGCCGGTGAGCCACCGGCGGCGCAGGCCCTGCACCTTATGCTTCTTTCCTGCCAAGGCGTTCATCTCCTTTCATCGCAAAATAAGGTATAGCGCACCCACGGGCGCGGCGCAAAGCCTGACAGCGAGAGATTTTTTGCCAGGACGAGCCACAGCGGCGCAGGCGTACTGTGTGTACGTCAAGCCGCTGCAACGAAGTACTGGTGGAAAAGCTCTGCTGTCACAGCCCCCATTTGTAGCCGAAACCCCAGATCGTCGTAATATAGGTTGGGTTCGTGGCATTGTCCTCGATCTTCAGCCGCAGGCGCCGGATATTCACGTCTACGATCTTGAGCTCACCGAAATAGTCGTGGCCCCAGACCAAGTCCAGGATCTCCTCGCGGGAGAGCGCCTTGCCGGGGTTCTCCATAAACATCTTCATGATGGCGTACTCCACCTGGGTGAGCTTGATCCGCTGACCGTTCTTCTCCAGAGTACGGTTGCGGGTGTTCAGCAGGACAGAACACGGTTGCGGGTGTCCAGCAGGAAGGGCGGCTGGTCGATCTCACCGGCGTCCACGACACCGCCGCCGGATCGGCGCATCAGCGCATCCACGCGGGCGGTCAGCTCCGCCGGGGAGAAGGGCTTTGTCACATAGTCGTCGGCACCGGTCATCAATCCCGTCACCTTATCCATTTCCTGGGACCGTGCGGTAAGCATAATGATGCCGATGGCAGCGTTGGTGGCGCGGATACGGCGGCAAACCTCAAAACCATCGATACCGGGCAGCATAATATCCAGCAGCGCCACCCGGACATCGCTGTGGATCTTCAGCTTTTCCAGTGCCTCCTCGCCTGTTTCCGCCTCCACCACCTCGTAGCCGGCGCGGCGGAGATTGATAACGATAAAGCTGCGGATGCTGGACTCGTCCTCCAGTACCAGTACCTTTTTCATGGCAGTCCCTCCTTGTCAGTTGCTCCAGCTGCCTACGATGAGGCTGAAGCTGCGGCGCAGCAGATCCTCATCCATGCCGTAATAGGCCGCCGCGTCATTCAGCTCGCCGGCGTAGATGGTGGCTGTCTGGCGGCGCAGCAGCACCCTCTTGCCCATGCGGCCGCGGTTCTCCCGGTTCTCGCCGGTGATGGTGTACAGGCTCAGCACCGGATCCCCGTTGATCGCCAGGCTGAACTGATTTTCATTGCTGATGCTGGTGGTGGCGGTCTCCACGCTCCAGTCCCACCAGCTCTCCGGTATGGTGAAATACCACCCGCAGGACAGACTGTGGTACGTCTTGGCCACGGTGGACAACTGCCCGTCGCCGTTGCAGCAAAGCCAACTGACCAGACCGTCCGTCTGCTCCGCTGTCCAACTGGTATCCGGACTGGGCAGCTCAATGATCCCGTCGCCGTTGATATCCTGGGGCAGCAGCTGACGATAGGGAAACACGGCGTTGGACACGCCGGTGCTGCTGCCGCTGAGTGCCAGATTCACCAGTCCCAGATCCTGGCGGAACACCAGAATATCCGTGGCGGCCATACCCTGCTCATCCACGCCGGTGATATACAGCGCCGGCGTGTCGGCATCCAGCCGACCGCTGACCAGGCTGCCCCGGTTCACCGAGGCCATGGTGCTGGACAGCACGCAGCGGTAGGCCACGCCCATCTGCTCATCCTGCCAGCCGTAGAACTCCGCCACCGGCTGGCTGTCCGCGTCGGTGCGAAGCACCAGCAGGCTGGGGATACCGTCACCATTCAGATCCTGTATGGTAAAGCGCGTGTAGCCGCTGGACATCAGCGCCACCGGCTCCCGCGCCACGGTGTACACCGCCACGGTCTGCACCTCGGCGCTGATACGCCAGCCCACGATCAGCTCACGCCGGCCGTCGCCGTTCAGGTCCTGATAGTATACGCTGTCGATGGCGGTGCCGCTGCTCTCGATGGTGCAGTAGCGGGCATAGCTGCCGCCCTCGATCTTAAATACAAATATTTTCAGCGGCTTTTCGTCGCTGCTCATGCGGAAAAAGGCCAGGGCCTCCTGCTGTCCGTCGCCGTCCAGGTCAGCCATCTGCACCGACTGGATATTCCGCCCGCCGGTAGGCGAGGCGTACTCATAGCCCTGTGTGATCAGCGTCTCCAGCTCCTGGGTCAGGCCGGTGTACTCCTCCGCCATTCGCGGCAGGGTAAACAGTTCCTCCACCGAATCGTCAGAGAAACCGCAGCCGGTCAATGCCGCTGCCAGCAGCGCCAGCAGCCCGACCAGGCAGATATACCGTTTCAAACGCCGCATACAGCAGCACCTCCCTCCGGGTCATACTCTTACTTAAATATCATACCACATCTTGCACCGCTTTGGTAGAGGGAAAATCGTAAATAAACAGCAAATTAATGCCGGACGCAGAGAGCACCCCTTTCGGGGTGCTCTCTGTATTCCCCTGCCGGTGCAGGGTGGAAGACATCAGCCGTGGGAGGGATATCCTCTTAGGCATCGCGGCGGCCACGCCTCCCGCACAGCTTTACCGCGCCGGCCAGCGACAGGGCGGCGACCTCAGCGTATACGGCAATTCCCGCGTCAAAGGTCGTGGGACTGACCGTCCTTTTCACAGGTGCAGGGGGCTCGCTGTAGTAATAGGCGGCCGCCGTGTAGGACACGGAGGGCTTGGGGAACTCCAGAGCCTCACCCTGCCCACCGACTGTGGCTACCGGTGTCAAGATCGCGCTCTCATTGGTATAAAGCGCCTTTGACACGTCTACGTGTGTGGTGGTGTCATCCACATAACCGTCCCCATTCAGATCCATCACACCGTGGGTGCCGGCGGCGGGCGTACCGGCGAGCTTTACAGTGTAGGAAAGCTTGACCGGGGCAAAGTTGGAGACCGGTTCGTTGATTTTCCATGTGAAGCTGTCGGCGGCACCGCTGTACTCTATCTTGAAGCGGTAATTACTCTCATTCCGGTCTCCGCCGAAGTAGGTCACATTTCCATCCTGCTTATATTGCAGTTCTTGCCCACCAACGGTGAGACAAAACGTGCCGGGAACGAGATCGAAACTCTTGCCGACAGTATCCGCCACAGTGGAACCCTTATCAACAGCGTAGAGGACTTTATGTTGGATTGAGTTAAAATCGACTGCTCTCCCTCCCGCCAGTCTGTTCATAAAGGCGGTACCCCACTGCCGTGTTTCCCTTGCCAACACGGCATGGCACTGATAGCCCCTCTCCTGCATCGCTTTGTAGGTACTCTCTGTCAGGTGCAGGGCTTTCTCCACATTTGAAACGTTTTTCTTGTTCTACAGCAGTTTGCTATTATCGGTCGGAGCCTGCCCAGTATATTGATAGTCCCAATTCTCGTTGTCATTGTCTGTCCCCACTCTTCCGGCAATATCGCTCATCCAGTTATCGATGCTACCCTTGGGAATAAACGTTTCTGCCTCTTTGTCACTGTACCCGTACTGCACGTTCAACTCACTTAGCGTACCGCACTGGTTAACACCATTCGAGATTAGGCTGCCATCAAAGCTGCGCGTATACGGGGTAGTATGATCATCCCCCTTGCAGAACTGATAGGTAACGCCGTCACTGACAAATATCAGATGCTTGCGGTGCGGCTCGACCGCCGTATCGCCATCGAGCATTTTCTTGCCCGCAAGAAGTCCCGCATGCGTATTGCTGCCGCTGGATATAGTTTTCCTTATCGCAGCCTCAATGGTAGCATAGTTTTCCTTTGTAAGCTCCGTAAGCGGGAACGCAACATTTGCCTCCCGATTGAAAATAACAACGCCGACCTTGACCATCACACCGCGTTCCCTCACCTCTTCCTTCAGGTCGGCAAGAAGCGCTAACGCCTTATCCTCCAATTCTGCGCTTGTAGATTTGTCCAGCACAAAGACCACATCGCTGGCCAGTTTTTCCTCTGCGCTGGGAAGCGACAACGTAACGGTGGACCGATAGTCCTTATCCAGTACGGTGGCTGTCTTGGATCGAGACACATTCACCAAACTCGGAGTCACCTCCCCATCAGTCGGCACTGTCCCCCACGCAACAACGACCGTTGTCAGCAGCAGGGTAAGCATTAGTAAAAAACAGCTTATCCTCCTCATTTTCTCCTCCTTTCCCATTGTACAGACCGCTTTGTTTCAATTGTGCATTGAAACAAAGAGCAGTGGTACCACTGCTGGTTCGTGTATCTATTATATATTCTTACGGCGAAATGTCAAGCAGCTATTGATATATTGGTAATTTTTACCAAATTCGTATATCCCATTCTATCAGCGGCAAAAAAAGAGACATCCTCACGGATGTCTCTTTTTTGGTGCCGGTGACCGGACTCGAACCGGTACGCTGTCGCCAGCGGTGGATTTTGAGTCCACTACGTCTACCAATTCCATCACACCGGCAGATATTACCCGCACATTATACCGTAAATGGCCGGCGATTGCAAGACAAATTTACCCGCCGAAAGCACTGACGCCCAACAGGCTCAAGCCGCCCATGATGGCACCGGCCAGGAGGACGCCGGCGGCGCAGGCGAGGGTGCTTTTTTTGAAATCCATATCGAGCAGGCTGGCGGCAAGAGTGCCGGTCCAGGCACCGGTGCCCGGCAGGGGTATCCCTACGAACAGCAGCAGCGCCCAGTACAGTCCGCGGCCGGCTTTGGCCTGGAGCTTACGCCCGGCTTTCTCCCCTTTTTCCAGGCAAAAAGTGAAAAATTTTCCGATATACCTCTTATCTTTCCCCCATACAAGCACTTTTCGTGCAAAAAAATAAATGATGGGAACCGGCAGCATATTGCCCGCGATGGCGATCAGATACGTCAGCCACAGGGGCAGATCGAAAGCCACGCCGTAGGGGATCGCGCCCCGCAGCTCGATCAACGGCACCATGGAGACGAAAAAAACGATGACACAATGCTTAAACATATACGTTCCTTCACTTTACTTCATTGTATACCTTATTGTATCCTTACTGTGCTTTTTTTGTAACTGTCATTATACCTGAAGTTTCTCTCTTTGACAAGGCGCACAAGGGCGGTTTAAGAAATACCTAAATTTTCTACCGGCTTTTTTACAGTTTCAGTCGACAAATACCACCTGTACCTGTTATACTACCTATAAGAAGATTTTATCATGGGAGGAAATGGGCCATGAGCGTTGCAGACGTCATATCGCTGCTGGGCGGTATCGCACTGTTTTTGTTCGGTATGTCCCTGATGGGCGAGGGCCTGAAAAAGGTCGCCGGCAGCCGCCTGGAGCTGGTGCTCTATAAGCTGAGCAGCACACCGCTGAAGGGCGTGCTGCTGGGCACCGGCGTCACCGCTGTGATCCAGTCCTCCTCCGCCACCTCTGTGATGGTGGTGGGCTTCGTCAACTCCGGCATGATGAAGGTCAAGCAGGCCATCGGCGTGATCATGGGCGCCATACTGGGCACCAGCGTCACCGGGTGGATCCTGTGCCTGTCTTCCCTGGAGGGCGGCAGCGGCGTGGTGCAGCTGCTGAGCACCGAGGTGCTCACAGGCATCGTGGCCGTGGTCGGTATCATCCTGCGGATGTTCACCGGCAAGACCAGCAACCGCTATGTGGGCGAGATCCTGCTGGGCTTCGCGGTGCTGATGTACGGTATGTCCGCCATGTCCGGCGCGGTGTCCCCCCTGCGAGAGAGCGAGGCCTTTATCCGCATCCTGACCAGCTTCTCCAACCCCATTTTAGGTATTCTGGTGGGTCTGGCGTTCACCAGCGTTTTGCAGAGCGCCTCCGCCGCGGTGGGTATTTTGCAGGCGCTGGCCATTACCGGCGCTGTCACCTTTGAGGTGGCTCTGCCCATCGTCATGGGCATCGCCATCGGCGCGGCGGTGCCTGTGCTGCTGTCCGCCCTGGGCGCCAACCTCAACGGCAAGCGCACCGCCTTTATCTATCTGCTGATCGACGTGCTGGGCGTGCTGATCTGGGCGCTGCTGTTCTACGGCGCCAACGCCATTATCCACTTCAACTTTTTGGACGCGGTCATGTCCTCTGTGTCCATCGCACTGATGAACACCCTGTTCCGCCTGGCCACCGTGATCGTGCTGCTGCCCTGCATTGGGCTGATGGAGCACATGGTGGAGCTGCTGTTCCCCGACGACGGCTCCGCCGCCGAGGAGCAGGAGATGGACCGGCTGGAGGAGCGCTTTTTGCAGCACCCGGCGCTGTCCATCGAGCAGAGCCGGCTGGTGACCAACTCCATGGCCGAACGGGCCGAGGGCAACCTGCTGATGGCCGTTGGCCTGCGGAACCGCTGGTCCGACAAGGATTTCCGCATGGTGGGTGAAACGGAGTCCGTTATCGACCGCTACGAGGACAAGCTGGGCACCTATCTGATGAAGATCACCAGCAAGTCCCTGTCTCAATCCCAGAGCGAGGAGGTCAGCAAATATCTGCACACCATCTCCGATTTTGAGCGTATCTCCGACCACGCACTGAATATTTCGGAGGCCGCCAAGGAGATACACGACAAGGATCTGCAATTCTCCCCTGAGGCCTGTCATGAGCTGGACGTGATAGAGTCCGCCGTCCGGGAGATACTATCCATCGCCGTGGGCGCCTTTGTGGAAAACGATCCCCAGCGAGCCGCCCGGGTGGAGCCGCTGGAGGAGATCATCGACGGCCTGTGCGACGAGATGAAGTCCCACCACGTGGACCGATTGCAGTCCGGCAGCTGCACGCTGAACCAGGGGTTCGTGTTCAACGACCTGCTGACCAACTACGAGCGCGTGGCGGACCACTGCTCCAACATCGCCGTGGCCATTATCGAGCTGGAGTCCGACTCCTTCGACACCCATGAGTATCTGAACAGTGTCCGGGCCATGAAGTCCAGTTCCTTCGCGCGGTACTATGAGGAGTACAAGCAGGAATATCATCTGTGAAAAACAGCCCTTCGGCGGTGGCCGGAGGGCTGTTTTTTTGTGTGCGGCGGGATGGGGAGTTTCGCGCCCCGGCGGCAAGTGCATTATTTGTCTCCGACGGGGATAATTTCGCGCCTGCGGGCGGGGGATGGGGCGTTTCGTGCCCCGGCACGAGTAACTTTCTTTTTTTGTAAAAAGAAAGTTACCAAAGAAAACCACTCAAACCTACGGTTTAAGGACCCTTGGCGCGGGGAGGGTTTCGCCGCCCCGGCGGCGAGTTGGCTTTCCCCTGGCGGGGAGGCGGCCTCCGGCGGCCACATTTCTT
>FR881531.1:7414-37344 GCA_000435555.1 Firmicutes bacterium CAG:176 | reverse complement strand
GTTGGGGCGGAGAAAATGCCGCCTGCGGCGGGGCGAGGGCGTTTTTTGACGCTGCGGGGCGTCGGGGACGCCGCCCCCCTACAGGGGAAGGCTTTAGGGCTACTTTTTTCCATAAACCTATTGACATTGTAGGGTTTATGTGCTACCATGCACTTACCTACAAAAAAGATATGTTAAAGGAGTGATCCTATGCAGGTCTATGCAGATAATGCGGCCACCACAAGGATGAGCGACAAGGCTCTGGCGGCCATGACACCTTATTTTCAGGGCATATACGGCAACCCCTCCAGCCTGCACACCGTGGGCCAGCAGGCCGCGGAGGCGCTGGCGGACGCACGGCGGCGGGTAGCGGACTGTCTGGGGTGCAGCTTTAAGGAGATCACGTTCACCTCCGGCGGCAGCGAGGCCGACAACCAGGCCATCGTCTCGGCGGCGCGGATCGGTGAGCGAAAGGGCAAGAAGCACATCATCTCCACCGCCTTCGAGCACCACGCGGTGCTGCACACACTGAAGAAGCTGGAAAAAGAGGGCTTTGAGGTGACGCTGCTGGACGTGGGTCCCACAGGCACCATCACCCCCCAGCAGGTGGCGGAGGCCATCCGGGAGGACACTTGTCTGGTGACCATCATGTACGCCAACAACGAGATCGGCTCTATCCTGCCCATCCCGGAGATCGGCAAGGTGTGCCACGAGAAGGGCGTGCTGTTCCACACCGACGCGGTGCAGGCGGCGGGCCACCTGCACATCAACGTGAAGGAGCAGAACATCGACATGCTGTCCCTGTCCGGCCACAAGTTCCACGGCCCCAAGGGCGTGGGCGTGCTGTATGCCCGGCAGGGCATCCCCCTGACCAATATCATCGAGGGCGGCGCGCAGGAACGCGGCAAGCGGGCCGGCACGGAGAACATCCCCGGCATCATGGGTCTGGCGGCGGCGCTGGAGGAGTCCTGCGGGCACATCGATGAGGACACCGCCCGGCTGACAAAGCTGCGGGACAAGCTGATCGCGGGACTGAGTAAGATCCCCCACAGCGCGCTGAACGGCGACCCGGTGCACCGGCTGCCCACCAACGTGAACTTCTGCTTCGAGGGAATCGAGGGCGAGAGCCTTCTGCTGCTGCTGGATCAGGCAGACATCTGCGCCAGCTCGGGCAGCGCCTGCACCAGCGGGTCCCTGGACCCCAGCCATGTGCTGCTGGCCATCGGGCGGCCCCATGAGGTAGCCCACGGGTCCCTGCGGCTGAGCCTGTGCCACGACACCACGGAGGCGCAGGTGGACTATATTCTGGAGAAGGTACCCGGCATCGTGGCGTATCTGCGGGATATGTCCCCCATGTGGAAGGACCTGGAGTCCGGCAAGCGGACATTCATTCTGTAATGTAAAGGAGCGTTGATTATGGCTTTGTATACCGATACCGTGATGGACCACTTCCTGCACCCCCGGAACGTGGGCGAGATCGCCGACGCCGACGGCGTGGGCGAGGTGGGCAACGCCAAGTGCGGCGACATCATGAAGATGTACCTGAAGATCAAGGATGACAAGATCGAGGACGTGAAGTTTGAGACGTTCGGCTGCGGCAGCGCCATCGCCTCCAGCTCCATGGCCACCGAGATGATCAAGGGCAAGCGCATCGAGGACGCGCTGGCGCTGACCAACAAGGAGGTCGTGGACGCGCTGGGCGGTCTGCCTGCCCACAAGCTGCACTGCTCCGTGCTGGCGGAGGAAGCCGTGAAGTCCGCGGTAAAGGACTACTACGACAAGAACGGCATCGCCTACGACAAGAGTAAGTTCCCCGCCTGCGAGGACTGCGAGAGCTGCCGCATGGTGTGAAAGACGGAAAAGAACCGCCCGAGGGCGGTTCTTTTTTTCTTCAAAACACGCCGTAGCCCTGGCCCTGCGTGATGATGTAGGACCAGAGGACCGGGCCGACGGCGCCGGTGGGACTGTACCCCAGGCGGCTTTGCAGGGTGCGTACCGCGGCGGCGGTGGCCGCGCCGAAGATGCCGTCCGCGGTCACGGAGGGCAGGGCGCTGTCCCGCTGCGCCAGCCGGTTCAGCTGGGTCTGAAGCAGCGTCACCTCCGGGCCGGTGTCGCCTTCCACCAGAAAACGGCCGGGGTATATCTGCCGGGCGAAGGTCTGGTACTCCGGCGGCAGCTGGTAGAGCGTCTGCTCATAGACGTTCCGGATGGCGTTCCATGTGTTCCGCCCCACCACGCCGTCCACCGTCAGGCCATAGGTGCTCTGGAAGGCCAGCACCGCGTCCCGCAATTCCTTGTCGAACACGTCAGTGATGCGGATGGGCGGCAGCTCCGGCAGGAAGAAGCCCAGAAAGGCCAGATAGAACCGGATAGTCTGGACGCCGATGCCGGTATCGCCCAGGCGGAGGACCTTGGGGAACTGCCGCTGAGCCTCAGAGATGGTCAGGCCCTCGCTGGTGACCTCGGAGAGGCTCTTGACGCCGTTGTAGATGGACTTGATGCGATACCATGTGCCCTTGCCCACGATGCCGTCCTGGGTCAAATTGAAAATGCGCTGGAAGGCGCGGACGGCGGCGGCGGTATCCGCGCCGAAGACGCCGTTGGTCTCGGCGATAGCGGGGATGGCGGGATAGTTCTTGCGGATGCGGTTCAGCTCCCGCTGGATGGTGCGGATGTCCTCGCCCACGCTGCCCACGGTCAGCGGCCGTCCGGGATAGGAGGGCGTGCTGTCCCCCACCGGGGCGTTGTACACCAGGTCGATGTCCTGCCCGTAGTAGTACTGCAATATCTCGTAGGGCGTGCGTCCCTGCTGCGCCAGCTCCTGGCTGCCCCACTGGGACAGCCCCCGGCACTGGGTGCGCACGCCGTCGCAGAACTGGGCGTACAGGGGCTCCACGTTACCCCGGCGGACGATGTAGTTGTTGAACATATCGTCCACGATGGCGTTGATGTTCTCGAACGTCTCCTTATTGGGGGAGAATGCCTGATCGTACTGGGTGTTGTTGGTGATGTCGAAGTCATAGCCCCGGCTGCGGTAGAACTCCGTATAGACCCGGTTCAGCGCCACGGATATCTGCGCCAGCACGTTGGCGCGGATGGCGCTCTCGTTCCAGGTGGGGTATATCTCGCTGGCGGCCACGCCCTTGATATAGCGGGGAAAGGTGACGGTGACGTTCTCCGCCGGGGCGTCCGGCGCGCCCAGATGGACGGTGATGTACTCCGGAACAACAGGATAGGGCACGGCTCAGCCCTCCTCTCGCTGCGGCGGCAGCGTCACCGCCAGCACGGACTCGATGCAGGGAAACACCAGCACCTGCTGGTGCTCCGGACAGTGGTAGTCCGGGTGGCTCACCGCCACGGTATAGGCCGTTCCGCTGATGCCCGCCGTGTCCGACGACAGTCCCAGCGACGCGGGCAGCGCCGGCAGCAGTATCCTGTCGGCAATGCCGGAGCTGTCGGTCACGCCGGAGTAGAACGTCTCCCGCACCGCGCCGAAGTCGCGGTATACCTCCACCGCTGCGCCGGGGATGGGGAATATCCCCTGGGCGGCGGATACCTGCACCCGCAGGCTGCCCTGCTCCGGGTGGGCATTACGGAACCAGGTGATGGGTTCGATCTGTGCCATGGTCGTTCCTCCCTTTTGCTTTTGGGAGAGTATATGCATCAGCGGAAAAGAAATATCCCCCGGCGACGGCCGGGGGATATTCGCTATTTCAGAAGGCCCAGTTGCCATGGCGGAACACGGGGACCACATCGCCGTTTTCGCAGACGGCGTCGATGTCCATATCCTCGGAGCCGATCATAAAGTCCTCGTGGATCATGGAGTCATTGACGCCCAGGGCGCGGCACTCGGCCAAGGTCTTGTGCTCAAAGTCGTTAATGGTGTCGGCAAAGCCCATGCCCAGGGCCAGATGGCAGGCGGCGTTTTCGTCAAACAGCGTGTTGTAGAACAGCAGTCCGGACTGGCGGATGGGACTGTCGTAGGGCACCAGGGCGCACTCGCCCAGATAGGCGCTGCCCTCGTCCATAGTGATAAGCTTGGTCAGCAGGTCGTTGTTCTGCTCGGCGTGCCACTCCACAGCCTTGCCCGCGTGGAAGCGAATCCAGAACTTGTCGATGAGCTGCCCCTGATAGCTCAGTGGCTTGGTGGCGTAGACGATACCCTCGGCCTCGCCCCGCTTGGGGGAGATGAAGCACTCCTCGGATGGGATATTGGGGTTGAAGACAATGCCCTGCAAGCTGCGCTCGCTGCCGCCGCAGAAATGGGCCTCGGGGATCATACCCACGGTGAAGTCGGTGCCGGTGGCGCTCCTGTAGCGCAGCTGGCGGATGTGCAGGCTGTTCAGGTAGTCGCGGCGGTCATGGATGTCCTTGTTGTGGGCCGCCCAGTTGGCCTGGGGATCGCCCTCCAGCGCGCGGGAGGTAGAGAGGATGGCCTCCCACAGCTTCTCCACCGCCTGAGACTTACGCAGACCGGGAAACAGCTTTTTTGCCCAGGCCTCGCCGGGCACGGCGGCGATGCACCACTGGTACTTGTTCTCGATCTGGTCGCGGTAGGGCTTGATGACGGGGAATTTGGCCTGCTGGCTCTTGGCCAGCTTCTCCTGGTCGATGCCCTTCAGGCCGTCCGGGTCCTCGGAGAGCAGGTAGATGCGGCAGGGAATGGTGTCCACATAGTGCTGCCAGCGGGCCAGCTCGTAGTCCTCCACTCTGGAGAGCGTGGTCAGGCTGCGGTGACGGACGTGGAGCTTCTGCAGAGGCTGGTAGTTCCAGTCCACCACGACCTTTTTGGCCTTGCATTTATAGCACTCGTCCACCAGCATGGCCACAAACTCCGGCTGGTCCAGGTCGGCGGCGATGAACACCTCCTGCCCCTTCTGGATGTTGACGCCGGTGCGGGCGATGAGACGGGCGTAGGAACGGAGAACAGACTTTTTCATAGGGAATGCCTCCTTATCGGCAAAATTTCTGTTATGGGTATTGTACCACCGTGGGCGGGATTTGAAAAGCGGCAGAGCGGGACGTTCAAAAATTATTTTCATTTCTTTAATGTTCCTCTAATAAACCGGACGTAAGATAAGGCTATCCTAAGGAAGTACACAACACATCAACACAAGGCCATCTACATATACAATACGGTTTCAGGAGGTAAAGAACATGAAACGTTTTCACATCATCAAGAAGGCTTCCCCCGTCAACTACGCGCTGGAGAGCAGCCGCACCCTGGACAACGGCGTGGTGCTGAAGCTGATCCACTGCGGCGAGACGCTGACCGTGTCCGCCAGCTACGAAAAGCAGCTGGAGAGCTTCGCCGACCTGCGCTCCGTGGAGGAGGCGGCGTATATCGAGGACTATCTGACCCGGAAGTACAGCGGTGTGGACGCCGCTGACCTGCCCATGCTGACGGCGTAAGGGTTGTCAGGGAAAACACTTTCTGGTATACTGGGTGTGAGCGAGAGGTCCCGCCCGCCGATGGGCGGGCGGGATATTTTTTCTGCTGCCGGACGGTGGCTTGCGGAGGAGGGCACGGCGTATGCGTATTCTTATCGCGGAGGACCAGCCGGAGCTGCGGCGGATGCTGGTGAAGAACCTGACGGCGGTGGGCTATACCGTGGACGGCGTACCGGACGGCGCGGAGGCGCTGGCGTATCTGGACGCGGCCGCCTATGACGCGGCGGTGCTGGACATCATGATGCCGCGTGTGGACGGACTGACGGTGCTGCGGACGCTGCGCGCCCGGGGCAGCGCCCTGCCGGTGCTGCTGCTGACAGCCCGGGACGCCGTAGCCGACCGGGTAGACGGACTGGACGCGGGCGCGGACGACTACCTCATCAAGCCCTTTGCCCTGGACGAGCTGCTGGCGCGGCTGCGGGTGCTGACCCGGAAAAAAGGCAGCGGCAGCACCAATGTGTACACCCTGGCCGATCTGACGGTGGATACCGCCGCCCGGACAGCGAAGCGGGGCGACCGGACGCTGGAACTGTCCGCCAGGGAATATGCCCTGCTGGAATACCTGATCCGCAGCAAGGGCGTGGTGCTGTCCCGGCAGCAGATCGAGGACAACCTGTGGAGCCTGGACTACGCCGGGGGCACCAATGTGGTGGACGTATACATCAGCTATCTGCGGAAGAAGCTGGAGCTGCCCGGGGAGCGCAAGCTGCTGCACACGGTGCGGGGCATGGGCTGGGTGCTGAAGGAGGATGCATGAGGAACATATCCATCAAATGGCGGATGACCCTGTGGTTCTCCCTGCTGATGATCGCCATCACGGCGCTGATGCTGGTGTTCGTGATGCTGATGAACCGCAACACCGTAACGCGGCCGCCGGAGGCGGAGCTGCTGTACATGGTGGGCCGGAACGCCGATGATGTGGAATTCGACCACGGAGACTGGGACTTCAGCGACGTGGAGCAGTACGCCCACGGGGTGTACACGGAGATCTTCGACGAGGACGGACAGCGGCTGTTCGGCACGGCGCCGGCGGAGGTATCGGACGGCGCGCCGAAGGAGAAAAACGCGCTGCACACCGTCGTCGGCAGCAGCGGCGGGACGTATCTGGTGTACGACTGCTGGCTGGAGATCGGCGGCAGCGGCCTGTGGGTACGGGGCACCATCGACAGCGCGGCCCGGGGCAGCGTGATGGAGGTCATCGTGCCGCTGGCGTGGTCGGTGCTGCCGGCGCTGGTGGTGCTGAGCGTGGGCGGCGGCTGGCTCATCTCCAGCAGCTCCTTCAAGCCTATGGAGAAGGTCATCGCGGCGGCGGAGAGCATCTCCGGCGGCGAGGACCTGTCGCGGCGCATCGGCCTGCCCAGAGGCAGGAGTGAGATCAACCGGCTGGCGGGGACCTTTGACGATATGTTTGACCGGCTGGAACGCTCCTTTAAGGCGGAGGCGCAGTTTACCTCGGACGCCAGCCATGAGCTGCGGACGCCGGTGACGGTGATCCTGGCAGAATGTGAGACGCTGGAGCGTACAGCGGAGACCACAGAGGACTACGTCGAGGGCATGACGGTCATTCATCGGCAGGCGGAGCAAATGTCCCGGCTCATCGGGCAGCTGCTGCATATCACGCGGTTGGAACAGGGCACCCAGAAGACCTGCATGGAGCGCGGCGACCTGGCAGCGCTGGCGGAGGCGGTATGTGAGCAGCAGAAAATGATCGCGCCGGAGGGCGTGGTCCTGACCTGCGACGCGCCGGAGAACGTGGAGGCACGGATGGACGTGATACTGATGACCCGGCTGCTGAACAATCTCATTTCCAACGCCTTCCGGTACGGCAGCGACGGCGGACACGTCCGTGTAACCGTCCGCCGGACGGGCAGCTGCGCCGTGCTGTCCGTCAGCGACGATGGCGCGGGCATCCCGCCGGACCAGCAGGAAAAGATATGGCAGCGCTTCTATCAGGTGGACGCGGCCCGCAGCGGCGGCGAGGGCACCGGGCTGGGGCTGTACATGGTACGCCAGATCGCACGGCTCCACGGCGGTACGGCGGCGGTGGAGAGCGCGCCCGGGCAGGGCAGCACATTCACCGTGCGGATCCCGGCGGAATGACATACATTTTCCCCGCCTGCGGGCGGGGAAAATTTTTTCATATCCCCTATTGACTCTGCCATGGTGGGAGGGTATAGGATAGGTACGAGCTCAAGGAAAGACGATGGAGGTTCCCCCCATGCTGAAGATCGGAGATTTTTCAAAGCTGTCCCCCCCGGCCGCGCACCTGCGCCCCCTCACGAACCCCCCGCCTGACGGTGGGGGCCTTATGATTTGCTTGACCGGGTTGACTTTCACGGGACAGGCGGGCATAATAGGGCATACTATACTGATGGGAGGTGCGGTCATGGCGGACATTTTCATACGGGCGCTGCCCAGGTACGCGCCGGACCTGATCGTGCTGCTGGGGCTGTATCTCCTGCTGCTGGGCCGGTGGAAGAAGCAAGGTCGGCGGCGGGTGCTGGTGTACACGGTGTTCAGCGTGTATATGCTGGGCGTGCTGTGGGTGACGGTGCTGCCGGTGCTCTCCATGCCGGGGATACACCATGCCTACGCGCCCATGAACCTGGAGCCGTTCCGTGACCTGCGACTGGGATACGGCAACGCAGAGCGGCAGGTCTTTCTAAACGTGCTGATGACGGTGCCCTTCGGCATTCTGTGGCCGGTGGTGCGCCGGGGAAAGGCTGGGGTGTTCCGTACAGTGGGGGCGGCGTTTCTGCTGAGCCTGTGCATCGAGCTGGTCCAGCCTCTGCTGCCCACAGCACGGATGTCGGACATCACCGACCTGATCTGCAACACCGCCGGCGGGCTGATCGGCTACGGGCTGTACCGGCCGTGGAAAAAGGCCTTGGGCTGCTGGATGTAAAAAACGACCGCCGAGGCGGGGGTTTTTTTTTTTTTATAAAAAAAACGCCCGCCGAGGCGGTCGTTTTTGCTTATTGCAGGGCTTCGCGGAGGCAGCGGACCTTTTGGGCCAGCTGGGCGAAGGCGGCGGGGGTGAGGGACTGGGCACCGTCAGACAGGGCGGTGGCGGGGCGGTCATGGACCTCCACCAGCAATCCATCGGCCCCGGCGGCCACGGCGGCCAGCGCCAGCGGCTCCACCAGATCGGTGCGGCCCGCGGCGTGGCTGGGGTCCACAATGACCGGCAGATGGGTCAGGCGCTTCAGCACCGGAACGGCGGACACATCCAGGGCGGCGCGGGCGGGGGTCAGGCCGCTGCGGATACCACGCTCGCAGAGGATGACCTGTGTGTTGCCGCCGGCCAGGATATACTCCGCGGACAGCAGCAGCTCCTCCACCGTGGCGGAGGTGCCGCGCTTGAGCAAGATGGGCTTGCGGGTACGGCCAAGAGCCTTCAGCAGGGCGAAGTTCTGCATATTGCGCGCACCCACCTGCAGCACGTCCACATCAGCCAGCGTGTCCAGCTGGGCGGGATCGGTGATCTCGGTAACGGTGGGCAGGCCCGTATCACGGCCGGCCTGTACCAGCAGCGCCGCGCCCTGCTCACCCAGACCCTGGAAGGTGTAGGGCGAGGTGCGGGGCTTGAAGGCGCCTCCGCGGAGCATGACGGCCCCGGCGGCCTTTACGGCGGCGGCGACGGTCTGTATCTGGTGCGCGGACTCCACGGCACAGGGCCCTGCGATCAGGCAGAAATCCGCGCCCACGCGGACATCGCCCACCGGCACCACGGTATTCTCCGGATGAGCGCTCCGGGCGGCCAGGTGATAGGCCGGGGTCAGACGGCGGGCCTCCTGCACATAGGGCAGGGCCTGAAGCGCGGCGGGGTCCAGCCGCCACGTCTCTCCCACCAGGGGCAGAAGGATGGACGTCTCCCCCGCTACGCAGCCGCCCTTGACGTTTTGCAGAGCCAGCTGGGCCAGCAGCTGGCGGATGGCAGGCTCCGGGGTGTTCTTTTGCAGTACGAGTATCATAACGGATCGCTCCCTGTATTGTAGTCAGGTGGTTATTATAGCGTATCCCATCGGTTTTTGCAATCCGTGAAAAGCGCATATTGACAAAAACAGGCAGAGCCATATAATGAACTTGTATTACAAATGGGCGTTCTGCGTGCCCCCTTCCCTGCCGCAGACACAGCAGAACAAAGGAGTAAAAAGGAGAAATAATGGAACGGAAATTTACACTGAGCTGCTGCTCCACGGTGGACCTGCCCTATTCGTACATGGAGAGCCGGGACATCCCCGTGCTGTTTTACACCTACGTGGTGGACGGGCAGACCTATGACGACGACATGGGCCGCGATCCGGCGGCGCTGCCCCGGTTTTACGGCTTTCTGAAGGCGGGCAAGCTGCCCCAGACCAGCCAGATCAACGTAGCGGGGTATATGGACTTCTTCGAGCGCCTGCTGCAGAAGGGCGGCGATGTGCTGCACATCGCGTTCACGTCCGGGCAGTCCTGCTCGGTGAACAACGCCTATCTGGCGGCAGCAGAGCTGAAGGACAAGTACCCCGGGCAAAAGCTGATCGTCATCGACTCCCTGTGCTCCTCCAGCGGCTACGGCCTGCTGGTGGACTACGCCGCCGATATGCGGGACGCGGGCGAGGACATCGACACCGTGGCCCAGTGGGTGCTGGACAACCGGAACAAGGTGCATCACCAGTTCTTCTCCAGCGATATGACCCAGTTCCGGCGGACAGGCCGGGTATCCGGCACGGCGGCCACGGTGGCCACGGTGCTGAACATCTGCCCCATCATGCGGCTGGACGACAAGGGCGCCATCAAGGCATACAGCAAGGTGCGGGGCAAGAAAAAAGCCGTGGAGACTACAGTGGACACCATGGAGCAGCACGCCCAGGGTGGCCGGGACTATGACGGCAAGTGCTTTATCTGCCACAGCCAGTGCCCGGAGGACGCCCGGCTGGTCATGGACGCCGTGGAGGAACGGTTCCCGAAGCTGAAGGGGAAGATTCGCCTGTGCGACATCGGCACCATCATCGGCAGCCATGCCGGACAGGGCACCGTGGCGGTGTTCTTCATGGGCGACGAACGGCCGGAGATGGAATAAGGGAAGAGGCAGGAATGGTCCTGCCTCTTTTCGTTCTCTTGGGCTTTAATCCGCATAGCCAATAATATCTCTTTCCACCGTATGTATCACCTCTTCGGGTACATCTTTCACGAATAATCTATAAACCCGGTTCAAACGCGGATTATATATCCCAAGGTATTCAATTTTTTCAAACTCCGGATGTACAGAGCGAAGCCCCATCCTCCAGTACATAAGCAACTGCAAGGTGTGTCTCGTCGTTATTGATGCAGAAGTAACCTTAAAGTCCCACAAAGTATCCTCCGTAATGAAATCTCCATCGCCTGCCTGCACTATATCGGTATATCCGCCCTCGAATGTGAATCCTTCCAAAATTATCGGACCATACTCCTCGACAAACTTCAAAGACCGTTCGACCATAATCCGAACATTTCCTATTGTTGACTTATCAACCAATATCCAGTCAACGCTGAGTAAACAGAAAGAGACGCGCTGCGGCGCGTCTCTTTTTTGCTCTTTTCCTTATCTTCCGGTCATGACGGTCATGACCTCGAACTCCTCGTGGTTCAGGGTCTTGGTCATCGCCAGGCCCTCGTCGATGTCCACGTTGGTGATCCGGTCGCCCTTGGCGCAGACGATGCGGTTGGTCTTGCCCTCCGCCAGCAGCTGCACCGCCTCGTAGCCCATGCGGGTGGCGGTGACGCGGTCCTTGGCGGTGGGGCTGCCGCCCCGCTGGATGTGGCCAAGGATCGTGACGCGGGGATCCAGCCCCAGCTCCTTTTTGATCTGCTCGCCCACGGCCATGCCGCTGGCGGCGCCCTCGGCCACCACGATCATAAAGTTGGTCTTGCCGCTGATGCGGGCGCGGCGGATCTTCTCAGCCACGTGCTTTTCAAAGTCGTAGGAGCGCTCGGGCACCAGCACGGCGGTGGCGCCGATGGCCACGCCCACATACAGCGCCAGATAACCGGCGCGGTGGCCCATGACCTCCACCACGGAGCAGCGCTCGTGAGACTGCATGGTGTCGCGGAGCTTGTCCATACACTCCACGGCGGTGTTGGCCGCGGTGTCGAAGCCGATGGTGTAGTCGGTGCAGACGATGTCGTTGTCGATGGTGCCGGGGATACCCACCACGGAAATGCCGAACTTGGACAGGTCCTGCGCGCCGCGGAATGTGCCGTCGCCGCCGATGGCCACCAGGCCGTCCAGACCGATGAGCTTGCAGGTGGCGTAGGCCTTCTCCTGCCCCTCCTTGGTGCGGAACTCGTCACAGCGGGCGGAGTACAGAATGGTGCCGCCGCGGTTGATGATGCGGCTGACGCTGGCGTTGTCCATCTCGACAATGTCGCCGGAGATCAGGCCCTGATAGCCGCGGCGGATGCCCACGCACTCGATGCCCCGGGCGTTGGCGCTGCGGACCACGGCGCGGATGCAGGCGTTCATGCCGGGGGCGTCGCCGCCGCTGGTCAGCACGCCGATACGTTTGACTGCGTTTTTCATACGCTATTCCCTCACTTTGCCAAGGGGCGGTGCCCCTGAATATGCAGGCACATTGTACCATACGTTTGGTCTGTTTTCAAGTCCTTCGGCGAGCCGCGGCAAATTTTTGCCTGTACAGTCCGCCGGTTTTGTGGTATCATCCCTATGATAAACGAAAGGAGCGACCGTCATGCACCCACAATTCGCAGAATTGACGCCCAACTGGTTCAATCGGGCGTTCATATACACCGGCTCCATCGGGGAGTTCCGCTACCGCTTCGATGGGGATAAGGACGCGGGAATCCTGCACACCGCTGTATACAGCAATGTATGCTACGAGCTGGCGCAGGACAAGGAGGAGCGGGATTTCACCTGGGACGAGGCGGGCGTGGAGACGCTGAAGGCCTGGCTCCAGGAAAAATATGAGGCATACTGCACGGCGCAGAAATGACAAAAGCACCCCGCGGGGTGCTTTTTTGCGTCAGTCACGCCAAGTGCTGCCCAGGAACAGCGCCAACAGGGGCATCAGCTCCAGACGGCCCATGAGCATCTCCAGCGACAGCACCAGCTTGCTCAGGGGCGAGAGGATGGAGAAATTCTCCATGGGGCCGAGGATGCCCAGGCCGGGGCCCACGTTGCTGATGCAGGTCAGAGAGGCGGCGAAGGACTCCTGAAAGCCGTAGTTGTCCCAGCTGACCACCAGTGCGCCCGCCAGCAGCACCAGCAGGTATGCCGCGATAAACGCGCCGGCGGAGGAGACGACCCGCTCCTCCACGGCCTGTCCGTCCACCTTCAGCACGCTGACATGGTGGGGGTGCGCCAGCCGCTTCAGCTCCCGCTTCAGGCTCTTGCAGAGAATGGCGACGCGGGATATCTTGATGCCGCCGGAGGTGGAGCCGGCGCAGGCGCCAGTGAACATCAGCATCACCAGCGCCATGCGGCAGAAGGTAGGCCACAGGGAGAAATCCACGGTGGCAAAGCCCGTGGTGGTGATGATGGTAACAGTCTGGAAGGCGGCGTCGGTGATGGAATCCCGGAAGGGCACCCCCGCCTGCACCCGCAGGTTAATGCACAGCAGCAACGTGGCCGCCGCCACGATACCGACGTAGATCCGCAGCTCCTCGCTGCGGAGCACCTCCTTCAGCTTGCCGCGAACGGCCAGAAACATCAGGGAGAAATTCACGCCGGCCAGGAAGGAGAACACCGTAACGATCCACATGACCGCCTTGGACGCGCCCGCTAGGGAGGTATCATAAATCGAGAAGCCGCCGGTGGCCATGGTGGTAAAGCTGTGGCAGACGGCGGAGAACCAGCTCTCGCCCGCCAGACGCAGGGCCAGCACCTCGCAGAGGGTCAGCACCACATAGATGAGATACAGTATTTTGGCGGTGCCGCCCACCTTGGGCACCAGCTTGGACTTGATGGGGCCGGGGCTTTCGGCGCGCATGAGGAACACCGCGCCCTCGCCCATGCGGGGCGTCAGCGCCAGGAACAGCACCAGCACACCCATGCCGCCCATCCACTGGGTCAGCGAGCGCCACAGCAGCACGCTGCGGGGCAGATGGGACACAGCGGTGAAGGTGGACGAGCCGGTGGTGGTCAGGCCGGAGACCGTCTCGAACAGGGCGTCGATATAACTGGTCATGGCGCCGGTGAACACATAGGGCAGCGCGCCGAACAGTGCCAGCAGCACCCAGCTGAGGGCCACTGCCGCAAAGCCGTCGCGGCTGTGCATCTGGGTCTTTTTCACCGGAACCAGGTGCAGCACCGTGCCCGCGGTGGCACAGAGCAGCGCCGTCAGCAGAAACTGCTGCCAGCAGGTCTCGGCATAAATACAGGCCGTCAGTGCCGGCAGCAGCAGAAAACCCGCCTCGACCCACAGGATGTAGCCCATTGTGTGTGAGAGCAATCGAAAGTTCATAGAAAATACCTCAAAGAAAAGGTGAAAAGCCTTCGGGTATTATATAACCGCGCGGGACGGGTGTCAACCTCAGTCCAGCTTGCCCTCCAGCGCCGAGAACAGGGCGGGCATATCCACGTCCTTGCCGGTGAACATCTTGAAGGCACGGGCCGCCTGGTAGAGCAGCAGGTCGATGCCGGACACGGTGGGCAGGCCGCGCTTTTCGGCCTCGCGCAGCAGCATGGTCTGCCGGGGGTTATAGACCAGATCGTAGACGGTGACGCCTGCCGGGGCGTCACGCAGGAAGCCCAGGTCGGAAAACTCCTTCATGCCGGCCATGCCCAGAGAGGTGGCGTTGATGAACAGGTCGCTCTCGGCCATGGCATGGCGGACGGGGAAAATGCCGAAGTAGATGAACTGCGCCTTATCCGGGTAACGCGCGGCCAGATCCTGGGCCGGATAGACGCTGCGGTTGGTGACGAAAATCTTTTTCACACCGGCGCCGACCAGCGCATCACAGATGGCGTCTCCGGCGCCGCCGGTACCCAGCAGCAGCACGGTCTTGCCCTCCGGCTCCAGGCCGCGGGCGCGCAGGCTGTCCACAAATCCCCGGCCGTCAGTGTTATAGCCGATGGCACGGCCGTTTTTGATGCAGACGGTGTTCACCGCGCCGCAGGCGGCCGCCGCAGGGCTCAGCTCATCCAGCAGCGGCAGGATGGCCTCCTTGTGGGGCATGGTGACGTTGAACCCGGCACAGCCGCCGGCCTTGGCCTCAGCCACGAAGTCAGCCAGATCGCGGGGCTGAACGCGGCGGACTTCATAGGTGTAGTGTACGCCGGTCTGGGCGATCATGGCGCCGTGGAGCAGCGGCGAAAGGCTATGATCCACGGGGTCGCCGATAAGATAGAGCTTTTTGTTGGTCATACAAGTGCCTCCCCAGTGCAGCCGCAGGTGGGCGCAGCCGCAGTGTCATTGGTGTGTTGGAGCAGATAGTCCATGGCTTCGAGATAGCCGGCAAGTCCGTGGCCGGTGATGACTCTAACGCAGGCCGGCGCGGTGACGGACACGGCCCGGAAGGGCTCGCGGGCGTTGATATCGGAAATATGCACCTCCACCGCCGGGACGGGGGCGCAGCGCAGAGCATCATAGATGGCGTAGCTGTAATGCGCGTAGGCCCCAGGGTTGATGACGATGCCGCCGAAGCCGGCCCGGGATGCCTGGATAGCGTCGATAAGCGTGCCCTCATGGTTAGACTGGAACAGCTCCACCTGGCAGCCCACGGCGGCGGCGTGCTCGTAAATCAGTTTACATAAATCGTCATAGCTCTGTCTGCCGTAGATGTCCGGCTCCCGCTGGCCCAACAGGTTCAGGTTGGGGCCGTTGAGGATGAGCAGCTTCATGGCGTATCCCTCCATAGTCGCAGAATAAAGTCCTTCATTTGGTCAACAGTGCCGTCAGGCACCCGATAATGGGCGCAGGCCGCGTACAGCGGGCAGCGGACGGCATACATGGCCCGCAGGGCCGCCTCTCCCCCGGCGAGCAACGGACGTCCGGCGCCGTAATTAGTTGACATAATATTATCCACCGTCCGGTCCAGCCAGAACACCGTGCCGCTTCGACGCAGGAGCTCACGGTTCTGCTCCGTCAACACCGCACCACCGCCGGTGGCGATGACGCAGGGTGTTTCCGTCTCTGTGCAGAGCGCTTCCAGCGTCCGGCGTTCCAGGGCACGGAAGGCAGCCTCGCCCTCCGCGGCGAAGATCTCAGGGATGGAACAGCCCACCGTCTGCTCCGTCAGTGCGTCCGCGTCGTAAAGGGGCACGGACAGCGCCCGGGACAGGGCGGCGCCGATGGTGGTCTTGCCGCTGGCGGGCATACCGATAAGGATGATCCGCCCCGTCATGCCTGCTCCTCCCGGGAGAGCGCCATCAGCAGGGTCATCAGGCGCTCCGCCTGATCGCGGCGCTCCGGCAGCATATCGCCCCGGGTACGGAGGACTTCCGCCTCCCGGGCCTTATCCCGAACCGGCAGACCGTGGGCGCTCTTATACGCGCCGATGGCGGCAGACAGCCGCTGACGGCGGTCAAACAGCTCCAGGATCGCCGCGTCCGTCTCGTCCAATCGGCAGCGCAGACCATCCAGGTCGGCGGGCGTATCCGGCAGCAGCTGGCACACCGCCAGGGCGGCGGCGGACTCCACCGCCGGGGCAGCACGGAGCGCGATGCAGGCGTCGTGGCGGCCGGAGACGGAGATGGTGGTCTCCGTCATGGTATATAGGTCCACGGTCCGCTGTTCCTTAGCGATAGACGGTGTGGGGCGGAACGTCACGTCGAACACCACGTCCATGCCGTTGGTGATGCCGGCGTTGACGCCGCCGGCATGATTGGTCGCTGTGCGAACAGCGCCACGGGCCATCGTAAACGGGTCGTTGGCCGCGCTGCCGCGCATTTGGGCGAAGGTCTCCCCTGCGCCGAAGCCGATGGCCTTGACAGCGGGAATGGCAAACACATGGCGGGCGATGGTGCCCTCCACGGTATCCCGCCAGTCAGGGCCGCCCAAACCGGCGGGCAGGCCGCTGACGGTGCAGCGGATCACGCCGCCCACACTGTCGCCGTCCGCTTTGGCAGCGGCAGCGCGTGCCCGCAGAGCCTCCTCATCCAGGACATCCGCGTGAACGGCGATATGGGCCGTCTTCAGGTATGTGATCGCCAGCGCGCCGGCCACGGTCAGCGGCGCGGTGAGCCGCCCGGAGGTATGGCCGCCGCCCCGGGGATCGTTGCAGCCCAGGGCGCGGACCGCGGCGGTATAGTCTCCGTGGGAGGGCCGGGGCTTGTGTTTCAGGCTGTCGTAGTCGACGGAACGGGCATCACCGTTGTAAATGACCGCCGCCAGCGGATCGCCGGTGGTGCGGCCCTGATAGACACCGGACAGGAAGTGCACTTCCTCTTTTTCCTGCCGGGCGGTGGTCAGCCCGCCCTGCCCCATGCGGCGGAGCAGCTGTTCACGGATAAAGGCCTCGTCCACCGGCAGACCCGGCGGCACATCCGTCAGCAGGACACCCACCGCCGGACCGTGGGACTCGCCGAAAAGCGTGTAGTGCATCACGATTCCAGCACCTCCCAGTTTCCGCCCAGGGCGGCAAGCTCGCGCCAGAAGGCGGGGTAGGACTTCGCCACCGTCTCAGCGCCGGACAGTGTCACGGGGCCGTCGGCCACCATAGCGGCGCAGCCAGCCAGCAGGGCGATGCGGTGGTCACCGCAGGCAGAGACATCTCCGCCGTGCAGCGCGCTCACGCCGTGGATGACCAGTCCGTCCGGCTGCACCTCTGCCGAAGCGCCCAGCGCGTTCAGCACAGCGGAGACGGCAGTCAGGCGATCACTCTCCTTCTGCCGCAGGAACGCGGCGTGGGTAAAGCGGGTATCGCGGCCCGGGCGCAGCGCGGCGTACAGGGCCAGCGGCGGCAGAAGGTCCGGGGTATCGGAGATATCGATCTGCTCCGGCAGCTTGTCCAGATAGCGTAGGATGGCCGCGTCGCCCTGGAGATAGGGCGGCGGCGCCAACGGGATACGAAGAGCCTCTCTTCTCTGTCTGGGAAGCAGGGCACGCAGCACCAGCCAATAGGCCGCAGCGGACCAGTCCGGCTCATCCAACAGCGGCGCGGGGCGACAGAACTGCCCGCCGGGGATATGCCAGCCATCGGTGATTTTCTCCACGGTGACGCCGTGGCGAGCCAGGACCGCCAGAGTCATCTGCACATAGGGCCGGGAGACGGCCTCTCCGGTGACGGTAATGTCCGAGTCCCCCGGCAGCAGCGGCAGCGCCAGCAGCATACCGGAAATCAGCTGGGACGTCTCATCTCCCGGCAGCGACCAGTGGCCCGCTGTCAGCGGGCGGGTCAGGGCAAGGCCCTGCTCCGTGCGCCGCAGGCCCAGATCCCCGGGGATAGGGCGAGAGAGCAGCCGGTCGGAGCCGGTGAACACCGCGTCGGTGCGGCCAAGGGCCATGAACAGCGGCAGCAAAAAGCGCAGGGTGCTGCCGCTGTCGCCGCAGTCCACCAGCGGCGCCGGGGCGGTCAGGCAGGCCAGTCCCCGGTAGGTCGCCAGCACATCCTGTGCCGCGTGGGGCGGCAGCTCCGTGACCTGGCCCGCCAGAAACCGGCAGATCAGCTCGCGGTGCAGCAGGCTTTTGGAGGGTGGCACCGTGACGGTGCCCCGCAGAGACGAAGGCGTCAATAACAGCTTCATGCTTTATCCTCCCATAAATCGGACAGGGGCACCGTCACCAGTTCACCCTGTCCCATACAGCGGACGATGACCAACTGCACCGTACCGCCGGCGGTTTTTTTATCGTGGCCCACGCAGCGGCGCAGGGCCGCCTCGTCACAGTCGATGGCCGTGGGCAGGCCGTACCGCGTCAGCAGCGGCTCCAGCCGCGCCAGCACATCGGCGCCGCCATAGCCATTGGCTATCTGCCAGCGAAGGGTACGGCACATCCCGGCGGCCACAGCCTCGCCATGGGTCCAGGTGTCATACCCGCCGACAGCCTCGTAACCGTGGCCGAAGGTATGGCCAAAGTTCAGCAGGCGGCGCGCGCCGTGGTCCTCCGCATCACCAGATACCAAGTGCAGCTTGGCCCGTCCGCAGGCGGCGACAAGGGCCGTCAGGGCCTCGCCGCTGTCGCTCCGCAGGCCCTGCTCGGCGGCGGCCAGCAGGGCGGAATCGGCCACCAGCCCGGTCTTGATGACCTCCGCCATGCCGGAGGCAAACTGCCGCTGCGGCAGCGTCGCCAGGCAGGCAGGGTCCGACAGCACCAGAGACGGCTGGTGGAACGCACCCAGCAGGTTTTTGCCCTCCGGCAAGTCCAGAGCCGTCTTGCCGCCCAGGGCGCTGTCCACCTGGGCAAGCAGCGTGGTGGGGATATGGGCCAACGGCACGCCCCGCAGCAGCGACGCGGCGGCAAAGCCCGCCGCGTCGCCGCAGGCGCCGCCACCCAGCGTCACCACGCCGCAGGAACGGTCAAAACCGCTGTCCAGTATCCGGCGGCACAGGGACACCCAGGCCTCCGGCGTTTTGGCACCCTCGCCCTGGGGCAGCAGGAACAACCTCGATTCCAGCCCGGCGGCACGGAGGCTGCTCTGCACCCATTCGCCATAAAGGGCAGATGCATTTTCATCCGCCGCCAGTGCCCAGCGGCGCACCTGCGGCACATGCTGCCGCAGCAGCGCGCCGGCGCGCCCCAGCACACCGGCGCCGATACACACCGTGCAGGTCGCGTTGTTCAGTTGGACGGTAAACTGTTCCATAGACTTCCTCCGCAGCCGGCCGGCCATTGTACTCAGCAAAGCGATTCCCGCTTGGCAATCAAATCCTTGTTAATCGATGGTAATATCAACACCTAATATAATATAAATTCATCAACAAATCTATCGTATATATTGTATCGCAGCATAGCGGTGTTTGCAATAAAAAAGCGAAAAAAGCCGCCGCACAGCGGCGGCGGAAAAAACAGGCCCGCCGCCGGAGAGCGGTGGGCCGTATGTGTCAGTCGTCCAGATTGTTCAGCTTGGAGCAACGTTCGTATTCCACCTGCATGACGGAGGCCACAGTGTGGCGGCCGTAGTCGTCCAGCTTGGCGTACTGGGTCAGCAGCTGCTCGGTATCATCGGTCAGATAGAAGGCGGCATCATCGGCCATCGCCTTGATGCCCAGCGTCTTGCAGATCTGCATGACGGTATCGAACGAAGAACCGCCGACACCGTTGTGGAGGGCGCTGTTGATGGTGGACAGGGGCACGCCCACCGCAAAGGCAAACTGCCGCACGCTCCGGTACTGCCGCGAGATCTCGTCACGAACGATGGTAGTCAGATTATCCATAATACGTCCTCCACTCATGTATAATAATGATAAAGTGATTTCCTATTATTTCCAGTTACGCTTATAGTATTATAGCATGCTTTTCACGTTTCGACAACCTGAAATGCTTTTTTTAATAAAAATTTCATTTTTCCGGTTTTTTACGAAAAATTGAGCCCGGTCGGGCAGAAACAGCCGCGCCGATAAATTATGCTTTGATTTTACCAACAATCATGGTATACTAAACATCCGAGGTATGTTGATATGAGTGGTAACAAAAAATTCCCCCGCACCCACACCGGTCGGCTGGCCGCCGACATGGTGCTGCGGTACTATACCCACGACGTAGCCCGGGACAGCGCGGCGCTGACGTATTATCTGCTGTTCGCCATCTTCCCCCTGCTGATCTTCATCAGCACCCTGCTGGGTCTGCTGGAACTGGACGTGGCGTATATCACCTCCGTACTGGAGCCGCTGCTGCCGGCAGATGTGGTGGATGTGGTGCGCTCATATCTGGAGTACGTCTCCGCCAACCAGAGCCGTCAGCTGCTGTGGTTCAGTCTCATCTTCTCCATCTGGTTCCCCATGCGGGCCTCCGGGTGCCTGATGCACTCGCTCCGCAAGGCCTTTGGCCGCAGCGCGCCGGAGAGCTTGTGGCGCAGCCAGCTGCGGATCCTGCTGTTCACTGTATGGCTGATCGTCGTTATCGCCGTGACGCTGGTGCTGGTGGTGGTGGGACGGTCCGTGCTGGAGTTTGTCGGACGGTTCATCACCATCACCGACTCGTTCATCACCGCGTGGAGTTCCCTGCGCTTCGTGCTGCTGGCGGTGGTCATGGCTATCACGCTGGTGATCCTGTATATGCTCTCCCAGGGCCAGCGCCGGCCGCTGCGGGAGGTGCTGCCCGGCGTGGGCGGTTCACTGGCGGCGTGGATGGTGCTGAGCATGGCGTTTTCGTACTACGTAGAGCACCTGGGACGCTACTCGGTGCTGTACGGCTCCATTGCCACGGTGATCGTGGTGCTGCTGTGGCTGTATATGTCGGGACAGATACTGATACTGGGCGCGGAGTTTTCCGCCGCCCTGCTGGAAAAGAGGCAGACCGCCGCCCCCTCGGGCGGAGAGGAGGACGCATGAAGATCATCATCGTAGGCTGCGGCAAGGTGGGCTATGCCATCGCCCAGCAGCTGACCCAGGAAAAGCACGACATCACGGTGGTGGACGATGAGGCCGCCCACCTGAACCGTGCGGACAGCACACTGGACGTGCTGTGCATCCACGGCAACGGCGCCTCCATCAGCGTTCTGATGGAGGCCGGGGCGCGGGACGCCGACCTGGTCATCGCCGTCACCGGCGTGGACGAGACGAACCTGGTGTGCGCGCTGATCGCCAAAAGCGTGGGCGCGCAGCACACCATTGCCCGGGTGCGGAACCCGGAATACCGCCGGGACGCGGATATGCTCAAGCGGGAGATCGGCCTGGATATGGTCATCAATCCCGACCTGGCCGCGGCGCAGGAGATCGCACGGATCCTCAGCTTCCCGGCAGCCATCTCCGTGGAGCCCTTTGCCGGCGGGCGCATCGACATGATCGGCTTTCAGCTGCACCCGGAGGATACCATCCTCGGCCGCAGCCTCAGCGACTTTCACCGGGAGCGCGTGGCAGAGGTACTGATCTGCGCCGCCCAGCGGGGCGATGAGTTCATCATCCCCAACGGTGCCTTCGTGCCCCAGCTGGAGGACCGGCTGTACATGGTGGGCAGCAAGGCCGAGCTGCACAAAATGCTCAAGAGCATGGGCCGCAGCCTCCAGCGGGTAAAGGATGTATCTATCCTGGGTGGCAGCCGAATCAGTATGTACCTGAGCTGGGAGCTGGCACGGGCCGGCACGCGGGTCCATGTGGTGGAGCAGGACCATGATAAGTGCCTGCGGCTGTCTCAGGACCTGCCGGGCGCCATGATCATCGAGGGCGACGGCACGGACATCGACCTCATCAAATCGGAAAACCTGTTCGGTGCGGACGGCTTCGTGGCACTGACGGGCCGTGACGAGGAAAATCTGCTGATGGCCCTGGCCGCCCGCCGTGCCGGTGTACGGAAGGTGCTGGCGAAAATGACCCGTCCCAACTACATGGAGCTGGTACAGGAGACGGGACTGGGCAGCATCATCAGTCCCAAGGATATCATCGCCAACCAGATCACCCGCTACGTCCGCGCACTGGCCAACTCGCAAGGCATGGCGGTGGAGTCACTGTACAAGCTGCTGGGCGGCAAGGTGGAGGCTCTGGAATTCACTGCCAGCAACGACGGCAACGGCATACTGCACACGCCGCTGATGAAGCTGCCCCTGCGCCACGGCGTCCTGCTGGCCGCCATCGTGCGGGAGGGCCGGACCATCATTCCCGGCGGCATGACCACCATTGAGCCGGGAGATCATGTGCTGGTGGTGACCAATGTACCCGGTCTGACGGACCTGAAGAACATTCTGGCATAATGAAAGCCCCCATGCGTCCGCATGGGGGCTTTCGGATACAAGAGAAGAGGGCGGCCGACGCCGCCCTCTTTCCGCACGCTATTTTTTCTACGCACCCATCAGCTTGTGCCAGGTATCACGGCCCACCAAGCCGTCAGCGGCAATGCCCCGGGATGCCTGGAAACGCTTGACCGCCGCGGCGGTGTTGGTCCCATAGATACCGTCCGCCCCGCCGGCATCATAGCCCAATCCGGTCAGCGCTGCCTGTACACAGCGCACGGTATCGCCGCGGCTGGCGGTGGTCAGCAATGGCAGCGTCAGCGTCGTGCCGGAGACCACCGGCGCCGGCACCGCAGGCTTTGCAGCCTGCGCGCCCGCCAGGGCATCAAAGGGGAAATTGTCCCCGGGACAGCCGGTGGCGTTCACATCGCTGTGGCGCTGGACGGTGGAAATGCCGTACTTCTGCTTCAGGTATGCCACCAGCTCCTGCCCAGCGCGCAGCTGGGCGTCAGGCATGGTCTCGCGGTCAAAGCTGCCCTCGAAGCAGACGCCCAGGCTGTCGTAGTTATTGTTCCCGGCGTGGGCGCCCACGGTGTCCTCCGGACGGCCGCGGTAGACCGTGCCGTCCTTGCGGACGAAAAAGTGATAACCGATCCCCGTCCACCCGTTGGCCAGGTGCCACTGGTGGACCTGCTGCGGCGTACACGTTACCGCCGCGGCGTGGTGCAGGATAATGCGGCGGGTGGCCGTCCGACGGGTCAACTGGCCCGCCCACTTATAGGCAACTTCATTGATCTGCATTTTTGTCCCCCTCCCCTGCTTTTGTTTCTACGGCGACTTTCAGTCGCGTCAACAGTTTGCGTAAAAAGCCCGGCACCGGGCCGCCCAGCGCTGCCACGTTTTCCAGGATGGAGATCAATTCGTTGATGATGAGCCAGACGATGACCATCGCCGCCATCAGGAACTGAAAGCTGACCTCCACCCCCACCTGGGTCAGGCCGTAACGCACCAGCCAGTCCACCACACCGGCTACACCCACCAGCACCAGATAGCCCAACTTTTTCAGGATACCGCGCAGGCCGGTTTTGGAGCAGAGCTTGCCCGCGCTCCATGCCTTTGCCATACCGCTGGCATAGTCCGCCAGCATTACGGCGATCAGCACCGCCAGCGGCACCACCAGCGCCGAAGCGTAGCTGCACAGCGCACCCAGCGCCGCCGCCAGAATGGCCATAACAGAAGTTTCGTTTTTCATCCTTTGTGTCCTCCCCACACGTTATTCAGCGGCACCGTTACAGTGTATGCCGCCCTATTATGCGGGGTGTTTTTCTCCGGTGTTGCACGGAAACAGGCAACAGAAAGGCAGGCATCGTAAGATGCCTGCCTTTTGTCCGTGCGTCCCCGGGGTGTGGGCCGCGCGGCCCGGTATCCATTCAAGATATGGCTCAATAGCTGCCCAGGTCGGCGCTGGCGTCGCCCTCGACGCTCTTGCCGAACTCGTAGTCGTTGCCGGGCAGGACGGCGTTCAGGATCACGCCCGCCAGGGCGGCGATGGCCAGGCCGGTCAGTGTGATGTCGGCGCTGCCCACGGTGAAGGTGATGCCGCCGGTGGAGGCGAAGCCCAGACCGCAGACGAAGATGACGGCGGCGATGATCAGGTTGCGGGACTTGGTCAGATCAACGCGGTTCTCCACCACGTTGCGAACGCCGACGGCGGAGATCATACCGTAGAGGACGAAGCTGACACCGCCCACGATGGCAGTGGGGATGGAGTTCACCAGTGCGTCGAACTTGGGGGAGAAGCTCAGGATGATGGCGTACAGGGCGGCCAGACGGATGACCCGGGGGTCGTAGACGCGGCTCAGGGCCAGAACACCGGTGTTCTCGCCGTAGGTGGTATTAGCGGGGCCGCCGAACATACCGGCGAAGGCGGTGGCCAGACCGTCGCCCAGCAGGGTGCGGTGCAGACCGGGATCCTCAATGAAGTTCTTACCGGTGGTGGAGGAGATGGCGGAGACGTCGCCGATGTGCTCCATCATGGCGGCGATGGCGATGGGTGCCATGACCAGGATAGAGGTCACGTCGAACTTGGCGATGACGAACTTCTGCAGACCCACGAAGTCGGCGCCGGCCACCTCGGTGAAGTCCACCTTACCGGCGATCAGCGCCACGATGTACGCGCCTACCACGCCCAGCAGGATGGGGATGATCTTGATCATGCCCTTGCCCCAGATGTTGGCCACGATGATGATGGCGATGGCCACCAAGGCCAGCCACCAACAGGTGGAGGCATTGGTCACGGCGGTGCCGGACAGGTTCAGACCGATGAGGATGATGATGGGGCCGGTGACAATGGGCGGGAAGTAGCGCATGACCTTCTTGGCACCCACCAGCTTGAACAGCAGGGCCAGCACCAGATACAGCAGACCCGCGACCACCACGCCGCCCAGGGCGTAGGGCAGCTTCTCCTCACCGGTCATGGCGGCGAACTTGCCGCTATCCAGATTGGCTACCGCCTGGAAGCCGCCCAGGAAGGCGAAGGAGGAGCCCAGGAAGGCGGGTACCTTGAACTTGGTACAGACGTGGAACAGCAGGGTGCCGATACCGGCGAACAGCAGGGTGGTCTGGATGGACAGGGGCAGGCCGTAGCCCGTCACCAGGATGGGTACCAGTACCGTGGCGCCGAACATGGCAAACAGGTGCTGCAATCCCAGCAGCAGCATCCGGGGCACGCCCAGCTCCCGGGCGTCATAGATGGCGTCGTGTCCTAATTTCTTGTTCATGTGACTTGTCCTCTCTTTCTCGTTCATCCGTATATGTTTACTTACTTACAAACAGCCTAAAAAAATGACCGGTGAAAAATCACCGGTCAAATGGAAACAATATCAGAAACAAAAACAGAGGGAGCGTCGGTCCGCTTTTTCACGATCGTCTTGCAGGTCATGGCGTGTCCCTCCTCTCATTTTTCTTGCCTATTATACGGGGCTCGGCCGCAAAATGCAATACATTTCTATGCCAATATCCTGTCAAAATTTCAGAAGACGGTTTGGCTGTATTGCACAAGGTCATTCGCCCCGCTTATCGCTGCCATCCGCCAATCTTAACCGCCGCCGCAAAACGGGGCACACGCCCGCCGCCACGATGATCTTCACTGCGTCTCCCGGCAGGTAGGGCAGCATCCCCGCCCACAGCAGCGCGGAAAACGTCATACCCTTGCCCATGTAGGCGTTGAGTATCAGCGCCATGTAGGGCATTCCCACGGCATACAGCGCGGCCAGTCCCGCCAGCGACGCCAGTGCCATGCGTTTGGGGTCCAGACTCTCCCCTGCCACGGCACCCACGACCCATGCGGCCGGGATCAGCCCCAGCAGAAACCCGAACGTGGGCTGGAACACATAGCCAAAGCCGCCGCCCATGGTGAAGATGGGCAGGCCCACCAGCCCCAGCAGGACGTACACCGCCTGGCTCAAAGCTCCCCACCTCCGGCCCAGAAGCAGCCCCGCCATGGCAGTGAACAGGTATTGCAGCGTTACGGAGCTGTACACCATCGGAATACGCAGAAACGCACCCACCGCCGTCAGCGCAGCGAACAGGGCGGTATAGACCAGCTTGCGGGTACGGGTGTTCATAGGCGTCCCTCCTCCAAAAACTGTCCTGATGATACTAAATTCCTTAACACCTGTCAACTATTTACAAACGCGGAATACAGTGCTACAATGTGTTTTCGACCGAAAGGAGATGATGGCCGTGACTTGGGATGTTCTGCGCTATGACACCGTGGACTCCACCAACAACGTATGCAAGGCCCTTGCCGCGCAGGGGCTGGACAGCACCGCCGTCATCGCCCGGGCGCAGACCGCTGGTAAGGGCCGGCTGGGCCGTTCGTTCCAATCACCGGAGGGCGGCCTGTATCTCTCCGTCCTGTGGCGGAACTGCCTGGCTGAGCAGCTGCTCACCGTGACGCCGCTGGCCGCGGTGGCTGTGTGCCGCGCTGTTGAGAGCCTCTGCGGCACGGACTGCGGCATCAAGTGGTGCAATGATGTGGTGCTGCACGGGAAAAAGCTCTGCGGCATTCTGACCGAGTCCTCCCTGCTCCCTGACGGCAGCGCGGTGTGGCTGGTGGTAGGTATCGGTGTCAATGTGGGACAGGCCTCTTTTCCGCCGGACATCGCGGACATGGCCACATCCCTTGCCCTACAAGAGCTTGACGTGTCGCCGGACGCGCTGGCAGACGCCATACTGGCCCAGCTGACAGCCATGCGGACTGTGCTGACCGACCCAGTGGAATGGCTGGCGGAATACCGGCGGCGGTGCGTGAATTTGGGCAGACCCGTGCGCGTCCTGCGAGGCAATACCGTCCGTCAGGCCACGGCGCTGGCCATAGACGAACAGTTCGGCCTGACGGTGCAGTATGAAAACGGCGAAACGGAGACAGTCCGCAGCGGCGAGGTATCGGTGCGGGGACTGTACGGATATATAGAATGAGGTGATACGAGCATGAACACAAAACTTCTCGGTCAGCTGTTCCTCACCTTTGCCAAGGTGGGCGTCATGACCTTCGGCGGCGGTATGGCCATGCTGCCCATCCTCCAGCGCGAGGTCGTGGAGGACAAGGGCTGGGCTACAGACGAGGAGCTGGTGGACTACTTTGCCATCGGCCAGTGCACCCCCGGCATCATCGCTGTAAACACCGCCACCTTCATAGGGCAGAAGCAGGCAGGTATTATCGGCGGCATCGTGGCCACGCTGGGCATTGTGTTCCCATCGCTGATCATCATCACCGCACTGGCAGGCGTCATCAACAGCTTCTCCCATCTGGCTTGGGTGCAGCACGCCTTTGCGGGTATCCGCGTATGCGTGTGCGTGCTGATCTTCAACGCGGTGGTCAAGCTGTTCAAGGGCTCTGTGAAGGACTGGGCCGCCGGGCTGATCTTCCTTGCTGTGCTGGCGGCGGCGCTGCTCACCGACCTGTCCCCCGTCATCTTCGTGGCGGCGGCCGCGGCGCTGGGCATCGTCATTCAGAACGTGATAAGGAGGGCGAAATAATGCTGTACCTCCAACTATTCTGGGAATTCTTCAAGACCGGTCTGTTCGCCGTAGGCGGCGGGCTGGCCACTCTGCCCTTCCTGCAGGATATGGCGGAACGCACCGGCTGGTTCACCCATGCGCAGCTGGCGGATATGCTGGCGGTGTCCGAGTCCACGCCGGGACCCATTGGTGTGAACATGGCCACCTATGTAGGCTTTACCACCGGCGGCATCGGCGGCGCGCTGGTGGCCACCATCGGGCTGGTAACCCCTTCCGTTATCGTCATTCTCATCGTGGCGGCGTTCCTGAAAGCCTTTCGCGACAGCAAGTGGGTCAACGCCGCGTTCTACGGCCTGCGCCCCGCCTCCACCGCGCTGGTGGCTGCGGCGGGCATCTCCGTAGCACCTATCGCCCTGCTGCACAGTGGTATGACCGGTCTGGCCGCGCTGAACTGGCCGGCTATCGCCCTGGCGGCCGTACTGCTGGTGTGTACCAACTGGGTACCTGTGGTGAAAAAGTGGCACCCTATCGTGTTCATCGGAATCTCCGCCCTGGTGGGCGTTCTGCTGAAATTTTGAGAAAAGGGAGACGCTGCGCGTCTCCCTTTTTGTATATATTTTCTCCCGGCAGGGCAGACTATCGCTGCTATACTGTCAGGAGGTTTGTATTCTATGTCTGAAATGTTCTGTTTTCAGTGTCAGCAGACGGCGGGCAACAGCGGCTGCGTCCGCACCGGCGTCTGCGGCAAGCAGCCGAAAACCGCCAATTTGCAGGACTATCTGGTGTGCTCCCTCATCCACCTGGCGGAGATATATGCCGCCAAGGAGGACTATCCTCCGGAAGTCACACACCTGCTGGCGGACGGTCTGTTCGCCACGCTGACCAACGTAAATTTTGACGATACAGCCTTACAGGGCTATATCCGCCGCGCCGAAAAACTGACGCCCCAGCGTCTGCCGATACAGGACCCGAGTTGGCTATGGCGCGGCGATACGGACATCGTGTCTCTGCGCGCCACACTGCTGTTCGGCATGAAGGGTATGGCAGCCTATGCCCATCACGCTTTCCGCCTTGGGCAGGAGGATGAGGCGGTCAGCCAGTGGTTCTACAAGGGGCTGTGCGCCCTGCGACAGAAGCACACCGTTGAGGAGTGGCTGGCCCTCATCACGGAATTTGGTCTGGTAAACTATCAATGCATGGCCCTGCTGGACAAGGCCAACACCGCCGCCTTCGGTGACCCGGCGCCCGCAAAGGTCCACACGGACATCCGTCGGGGGCCGTTCATCGTGGTATCCGGCCACGATCTGGAGGACCTGCACCAGTTGCTGGAGCAGACGACAGGCACCGGTGTCAACGTGTACACCCACAGCGAGATGCTGCCCGCCCACGGGTATCCGGGGCTGCGAAAATACCCGCAGCTGGCCGGAAACTTCGGCACCGCCTGGCAAAACCAGCAAAGCGAGTTCGACAGCCTTCCCGCACCCATTCTGATGACCACCAACTGCATCATGCCGCCCCGTCCCAGCTATGCCGACCGTATCTATACCACGTCGGTGGTGGGCTATCCCGGACTGAAGCACATCCCGGAGGATCGGCAGGGCCGCAAGGATTTCTCCGCCCTCATCGACCAGGCGCTGGCCCTGGGCGGATACAGCACCGACCGGAGCATGAGTGGCATCAACGGCGGACATATCCTGACCACCGGCTTTGCCCACAAGGCGCTGGGCGACAGCGCCCCGGCGGTGATCGACGCCATCAAAAGCGGCGCGGTGAAGCACATCTTTCTGGTAGGCGGCTGCGACGGCGCGCACCCCGGACGCAACTACTACACGGACTTCGTCAAGTCCACGCCTATGGACTCGCTGATCCTGACGCTGGCCTGCGGCAAGTTCCGCTTCAATGACCTGGATCTGGGCGATATCAACGGCATTCCCCGCATACTGGACGCAGGCCAGTGCAACGACGCCTACAGCGCTGTGCAGATCGCGCTGGCCCTGGCCGATGCCTTTGGCTGCGGCGTCAATGACCTGCCGCTGACGCTGGTGCTGTCCTGGTACGAGCAGAAGGCGGTATGTATCCTGCTGACCCTGCTGGCTCTGGGCATCAAGCGCATTTACCTGGGGCCCACCCTGCCGGCCTTCCTGTCAGAGACGGTGGTCAAGACGCTGGTGGATACCTATCAGCTGCAGCCCATCACCCATCCCCAACAGGATCTGGACGCCATACTGCACCGCGGATAAAGAAACATCCCCCGGCTCCGCCGGGGGATGTTTCTTTATCCAAGCACCTTTGCCAGGCCGACCAATACCGGCATGGTCAACGCGGAGATCGCCGTCTGGACCGACACCAGGGACGAGGTCAGGGCGGTGTCCTTGCCGAAGCGGGCGGCGAACATACTCAGCAGCGCCGCCGGCGGCGCGCTGGCCGCGATCAGCAGCACCAGCGTCAGGTCATGGGACACGTTCAGCGCCAGGCAGATGCCCAGTGAGGTAAGAGGCAGCACCAGCAGCCGCAGCACCAGCGTCACCCAGGAGCTGATACCCTGCAGCGCCGCCTTGAAATTGGCGTGGCTCAGCTGATAGCCCACCACCAGCATGGGCAGCGGCGTATTCAGGTCCGCCAGATAGTTGATGGGGACCATCAGGGGTTCCGGCACCGTCACCTGTCCGAGATACAGCGCCATAGCCAGCACCACGCTGATAACGCCGGGGTTCAGCAGCAGGGGCTTC
>FR881531.1:0-7403 GCA_000435555.1 Firmicutes bacterium CAG:176 | reverse complement strand
GTTCAGCAGCAGGGGCTTCAGCCGCAGCTGGCTGCGGTCGCCTGTGATGACATAGACGCCCCATGTCCAGCTGAGTATAGTAAATACGATGACGTAGGCCGAACCATAGAACACGCCGATGCTGCCCAGTAGCGCGGCCATCAGGGGATAGCCCATAAAGCCGCAGTTGGAGAACACTGCGGCAAAGCGCAGGCAGTTCTGCCGTTCACGGTCTCTATCGCGGATCAGCAGCATGGCCGCCGCAATAAACACCACATGGAGTACGGCCGAGACACCCGTCACTACGCCGAAGTTGTGCAGTGCCGTATGCTCCAGCGGCCGCTGGAACGCCACCACCATCATACAGGGGGACACCACGTACATGACCAGGCTGCTCAGGGCCACCGAGGCACGGTCATCCAGCAGCTTGACCTTTCCCAGTACAAAGCCCACCACCAGCAGCAGGTACAGTGTGAGGATCTGCTGCCCAACAGTGAGGAATGATTGCAGCACAGCTATCCCTCCTAAGCAAAAAATGCGCACCGCCTCAGTGTATCACAAAAAATCCCGGTGTCAAGTCCCCGTGAAGAAGAAAAGCGGAAGCCGCCGCTTCCGCTTTTCTTACAGATCGTTCTTATCCCGGCCCACGGACTTTTCCGTGGAAAAGCCGTCCGGATACCGGCGCTCCAGCTTCTCCAGGTTGGCCCGGAGGATGTCCTCCAGATCAAGGTCCAGCGCCGTGGCCGCCTCGGCCAGATACCAAGCCACGTCCCCCAACTCCTTGGCCAGATGCTCCCGGTCCAGCGGATGGCCCTGGGCCAGCCACTTCTTCACGATGTCGATAGCCTCGCCGGACTCGCCGCACAGGCCCATGACGCTGTTGATAAGCACATCCCGGCCCTTCAATTCGGGATTTAGCGAAGCCATGGCCCGCTGCTGGTATTCATTGATGGTCATCATGCCGTACCCTCCAGCAACGCCGGTATCTGCCGCAGGTCCGTCACCTGCCAGGTCACATCCGTACCCTCTGCCGCGCCGGGGCGGCGGTAGTAACAGGTCTTCATGCCATACTGCCGGCCGCCGGCCATATCGGAGGTCAGGGAGTCCCCAATGATCACACAGTCTTTCGGCACGATGGCTGCTTCACATCCATCGTTCAGTGCCGCAAACGCCCCGTCAAAAAAGGCCCGGGCCGGCTTGGACGCACCCAGTCTCTCCGACACGAAGAACCAATCGAAATACCGCTTCATGCCCGCCAGTTCCAGCCGGTGGAGCTGCTGGTCGTATGGTCCGTTGCTGGCCACCGCCAGCGGATACTTGCCGTGGAGCGCCTCCAGCAGTTCCATGGCCCCGTCCACGGGGATAGCGCTGTCGTACAGGGCCGCGCGGAAATACTTTTCGAATACCTGTCCGTCAAAATCGATATTCAGTGCTCGGAACACGTTGTTCCAGCGGATCTCTTCCAGCTCACGGAACGTCAGCGTACCCTGCTCGATCTGCCGCCAGAGTTTTCCGTTCTCCCGGTGGAACACGGCCTCCATGTACGGCTCGTAGGGCTTCAGTCCAAAGTGCGCGAAGCCCTCCCGCATGGTCTGCCGGATGTAGGCGTCAAAATCCAGCAGGGTGTTGTCGATGTCGATAAAAATCATCTGCATGGGGTACCTCTCAGATAAAGAACTTACGGTGCAGGCTGCGCCGCAGGGGCTTGCACATGGCGATGACCAGCAGCATGGCCCCCAGCACCACCCCCGCCGCCAGCGGGTAAAAGGACCAGAGGAACGTCTCGTGCAGGCCGAAGGTCAGGGTCAGCAGAAACTCCACCAACACCGCCATGCCGCCGGACAGGATCAGCGCCCCGCCGCAGATGTACAGCGCCGCGCCGGGCAGATACCGCAGCAGCGTCACCATGGCGCACACCAGCAGCCCTGCCGCGCCTGTGACCGGCAGTGCAAAGGTCAAAAACCAGTGGCCTCCGGTGGCGTAGTTCACATACAGCAGGAACACGCCGATGGCCGCGAAGTCAATGGGCACGAAGATCACCGGGTTGGGCCGCTTAAACCACAGAGGCAGCACCGCCAGGATATACAGCAGCAGCAATCCGCCCACGGCAAAGCCGGACCAGACGATGGTCCCGTTGATGCGCCAGTCGCACAGCACGGTGATGACCGCCGGCAGCAGCATACACACAGAGATGACGAACAGCACGCCGATGCGGCTGACCTCCTCATGACGGGGGTGGTCAGCCGGCGGGTAGGGCGGCTCACCCTGTCCGCAGGGCAGATCGGGATGAAATACCCGGGTGCCGCACAGGGGACAAACGCGCTCGCTGTCCGCCAGCTCCACGCCACATTTGATGCAATACATAAGAAAGGCTCCTTTCTCCCGTTGTGTCAGCGCATATTGCTCTCGACCTTAACGGGCAGTCCCAGCCGATGCAGCACGCGGTAGAAGTGATACTCCAGCTCCGGCTCCCGAATGCTGCGAATACAGTTGATGTAGGCCGTGTTCCCCCAGGTGACCACACCGCAGTTGTGGGGTGCCTTGGCCTGCACACCGATGATAAAATCCATACGGCGCACATAGGGCACCATCACGTCCGGCAGCTCCACGCGGCCCAGGTTGGACAGGCACAAGCAGGACTTACACTCGCCCACCGTGTCAAACACGGCCTTCATGGCGATATTCTTGATGAACAGCGGCATGATCCGCAACACGGGCGAACGTTCGCTGGCCACATTGGCGGCAAACTTGGCCCGCATGGTCCAGCGGTTGTTCTCCAGCCCCATCTTGTGGTGGACCAGCGCACACAGCTCCTGAAAGCTGCACGCTCCCAACCGCGGATCGATCTCCGGAGTGATATAGGACGCAAAGTTCCGCAGCGTTTTGCTGGGAAACAGCTTTCGCAGATTTACCGGCAGCAGCACCTTCACCGGTTTGCGGTGGCGGGGGTTGGGCACCTTCTCCGTCTGCAGCTCCAGAATAGCCTGCATCATGGCGGCACACAGCAGCTCCGTCACAGACACGCCGTGGTCTTTGGCGCAGGAACGCAGCTTATCCGCCGGCACCATCAGTGTCACCAGGTCCTTATAGCCATCTGTCTCCGGTGTGCCGGTCAGGTGCCAGGCCGTGGCCTCGGCGCGGCTGGCGGTCACATCCCCAGCATACCGGGCAAAGCTGTCCTCCAGCTCCTCCGGCGACGGCTCCTCTAACCGTCCCAGTACGCCCTTTTCCGCAGGGACGGAGATACCGTACTTCTCACTGAGATACTCCGCCAGCAGCGATTTGACGAACACCAGCGCGCCGGTGCCGTCGGTCAACGCATGGAAAAACTCCACCGCAAAGCGGTCCTTATACACCAGCACCCGGAAGGCGCACTGCCGCACCTGGCGGAACGGCGCATGGGCCAGCGGGCAGCTCTTTTCGTCCTGTATGGGCGGCGTGTGGGGTATCTCCTCCAGATAGTACCAGAACACACCCCGCCGCAGCCGTACGGCAATGGACGGGAAACGCCGCACCGTTACATCCAGCGCCGCTGCCAGCACCGCGCGGTCTACCGGCTCCGCCAGCGTGGCGGAGATGCGGAAAAAATTGTTCCAGTTGCGCCGCTTGGCAGCGGGATATATCTTGGCCGCGTTGTCCAGACGCATCCACCGCAGGCTCCGGGCCGGGGACAGGTTCTGCGTCATAAAGCGGTTGATCTCATAGATATCCTGCTCCATGTTCTCCTGCAGGCAATAGAGCACATAGGCGTGCCAGCGCCCCGGCGCGATGATCAGCCTGCTTTTGCTCCCGGCCTTTTTCAATCGTTCATGCAGTCCCTTGGCATCATCCAGCAATATCTCATCGCCGCCGGCGAAGATCAGCGTCGGCGGAAAGCCCGTCAGGTCGCCCAGCAGGGGCGAACACAGCGGGTCCGTGGGGTCCTGCGTATAGCACCTGGCGTAGAATTGCAGCAGCTCCTCCGTCAGGGACGGATCGTTGTCCCGGTTGAATTCGTAGGACTTCCCGGAACCGGTCAGGTCCACCCAGGGCGAGATGGCGATGAGCCCGCAGGGCAGCTCCCGGCCCAGCTGCTTCAGCTTCAGGCACAGAGCGCAGATCAGCCCACCGCCGGCGCTCTCGCCGCACAGCAAAATCTGCTGCGGCGCGTAGCCCTTTTTCAGCAAATAGTCGTAGGCAGTCAGTGCATCCTCCAACGCGGCGGGATAGGGGTTCTCCGGCGCCAGGCGGTACGCCCCGCAGAACACGCGCACACCGCACTCGCTGGCCAGCGTAGCCGCAAAGCCCTTGGCATAGTCCAGACTGCCGCAGGTATAGCCGCCGCCGTGGAGATACAGCACCACGCCGCTGCGGCGCTCGTCCTTAGGCATGACCCACGCGCCCTTGAACTGCTCGAAGTCGTGGTCGCGGAAGATCACCTCCCGCTTGTGCAGGGCGCTCATCAGCTCGCCCAGCTTATCCTGTCCCTTGCGGGTGGTCTCCAGTGAGCAACCCGCCACAAAGGGCTTAAAAAAATTCAATTGTGAACGCACCAGCTTTGCCGATAATTCCATTGTGGTCGTTCCTTTCCTCGTTGCTGATAGATGATTATACCATATTATGCAAGTCTTGTAAACCAAGCCAAACCGGACGAACGAGCCGCTTTTGTACCGCGTCTCAAACACGAGTCTTTTCTTTACAGCCGCAGTACAGCCATGGTATACTGAGGCAAAAGGATCCGGACAGGGGTGATGACACATGGCCTCAGGAAAAAAATCGGCGTGGAAACGACGGGTACGGGAATTCCGCAATTACCTGCTGTGTCTGGTATTGGGCGGTATATTTCTCTTCATGGGTCTGACCCAGCCGATATATACGGAAGAAAACACCATGGAAATTTACGCCGCCTCCGAAGAGGCACTGATGTCCAGCCAAGGCCGCAGATTATATCCTATTCCGTTGTTGATATGCACGGACGGAACGGAATACACCTTTGGCTTTTCGTGCTACAAGAAGCTTCCTTCCGATTTCAACAGCACTCCTCATTCGATTCGTATCCGTGTCTATACCGGCTATAATTGGCGGCCTTGGGATGCGACTCCTGAAATCGCAGAGCTGGAAGCTGATGGTACGCTGTGTTTTTCACTGCGTGATTCTAACAGAGAGCGGAAAACCAGCCGGGTAATTCTCATTTCGATCGGCGCAGCATTTACCGGCATCTTTGCGCTTAGCGCATACGACATTTTCCTGTCACCGACTGTGCAGAGGAAACGTCAAGCGAAGGAACGAGCGAAACGGAAAGCACAAAAACGGGATAGAAGCAACCGTGAGTCAGCTCCCAAAAGTTAGACAACTCCGGCCTGCTTCGACTCAGCAAAAAAGGCGGCTGACGCCGCCTTTTTTGTGTTTTACAGATCCAGCTTCAGATCGCCGTCCTTGATCCACCCCCACTTCCGTAGGGGGATGGCGATGAGCCACGTCAGCACGGCGGGGAGCACGAAAGAGATCAGTACCAGTCCCAGCCAGTCCATGCCGGTAATGGCGGCCTTGGTGCCGGCGGCCACGTCGCTGACCCAGCCGGTGTACACACCGATCTGCCCCACCAGGCCGCAGGTACCCATGCCGGAGGACACCGGCGCACCGTTCATCTCCAAGCGGAACAGGCAGGTGGCGACAGGGCCGGTGATGGCGGCAGCCAGCGTAGGCGGTATCCATATCCGGGGATTGCGGACGATATTGCCCATCTGCAGCATACTGGTGCCCAGGCCCTGGGCGGCCAGGCCACCCCAGCGGTTTTCACGGAAGCTCATAATGGCGAAGCCCACCATCTGGGCGCAGCAGCCCGCCACGGCAGCGCCGCCGGCCAGGCCTGTCAGCCCCAGAGCCGCACAGATGGCGGCGGAGGAGATGGGCAGCGTCAGCGCCACGCCGATGACCACGGAGACAATGATGCCCATGAAGAAGGGCTGCAGCTCCGTTGCCCACATGATGGCCTGTCCCACGGCGGAGGCCGCCGTGCCCACCGGCGCGGCGATCAGCGCGGCAAATCCCACGCCCACCAGCACGGTGACGATGGGCGTCACCAGAATGTCGATCTTCGTCTCCTTGCTGACGGCCTTGCCCAGCTCCGCGGCAACGATGGCCACGAACAGCACCGCCAGAGGGCCGCCCGCGCCGCCCATGTAGTTGGTGGCAAAACCCACGGGGATCAGGGAGAACAGCACCAGCGGCGGCGCGTTCAGCGCCCGGGCGATGGCCACGGCCATACCGGGGCCTACCATAGCCGAGCACAGCCCGCCGATGGTGTAGTTCACCGCGCCATCGCCCTTGCCGATGGTGACGATGACGGCGTTCAGGAATCCGATGTGGAACTGCTGGCCGATGGTGTTGAGGATGGTACCCACCAGCAGCGTGCAGAACAATCCCTGTGCCATAGCGCCCATGGCGTCAATAAAATAGCGCTTGGCGGAGAAAACGATGTCCTTTCGTTTCAGAAAGGCGCGGAGCTTTTCCATCGCGGTATACCTCGCTTGTCAGTTTTCTCCATTATAGGCATACTTGACCGCCCTTGTCAACCGCCGCTGTTCTTTTCTGCCTGCCGCCGCAGCCACCAGAACACCGCCGCACCGTCCGCAGCATCCCCCCGCCGCAGCGCAAAGGCCTGGCGCTCCGGGTGCCACTGTACCCCCAGCACCGGCAGGCGGCTGTGACATATCCCTTCGATCACGCCATCCGCCGCCCACTGCCGCACACCCAGCCCCCGCCCCAGGCGGCAGATGGCCTGGTGGTGGTTGCTGTTGACCCGCGGCGTGGTACCCACCAGCTCCGCCAGTTCACCCACCGCCCGTGTATCATGCAGAATATCGCCCGCCTTGACCTGGTGTCCCGGCACACGTGCATACAGTGTCCCGCCGAAAAACACGTTCAGCGCCTGCATTCCCCGGCAGATACCCAAAATCGGCTTTTCCGCCGCCGCATAGGCCCTGATCGTCCGGATCTCATCCTCCGGCAGCCGATCCGCGATATCCCCACCGCCGGGAAGCAGCAGCGCAGCGCACGGGCCGGCCGCCTCGCGCCCTACCACCGGCGTCAGGTCCACTGCTCGCAACGCTTCCATGTAGTTTACATAATTTAGGCCATCATCCCAGATCAGCACCCGCTTCTCCATAGCCGTCCCCCCCTCTCCCATCAGTACATGCGCCGCCGCGTCAAAATATACCCCGCAGAAAAAGAAGTTGCACCCCAGCGGAAAGTATGGTATGATACACCCCGTGACAAGTAGCGGTATCGAAGTGGTCATAACGGGACTGACTCGAAATCATGTGATTAGTCCCCAAAAGTGAATATTTATACACGGAAGCGTATCGAAGTGGTTGTAACGAGCTGCACTCGAAATGCAGTTGTCCGCAAGGGCACGTGGGTTCGAATCCCACCGCTTCCGCCAT
>FR881530.1:34015-72462 GCA_000435555.1 Firmicutes bacterium CAG:176 | reverse complement strand
GCTGGTGTGGGAGATCGCCGATCTCCACGGCGGCTCCGTTTGGGTGGAGGAAAGTTCGGACAAGGGCACGACCATCGCGGTGGAGCTGCCGATACAGTGAAGCTGCATCTCACATAAAGCAATAAGCCGCGCAGCGGGAGCACCCTTCGGGCGCTCCCGCCTTATCTTAGCATTTTGGATGACTTTGTATTTTCCCAAAGGCCCCCGCTTCGGCGGGGGCCCTTGTCTTTTCACCTTTCGTTTCCCGCTGCGTAGGATAGACTGTACGGAGTCGCCCGGCTCCGCATACTACGGATACGGAAAAGGGAGTGTCTATGCAATCATCTGTCCTTCAGGGGATATTGCTCCCCTTCTGGGGCACGTCGCTGGGTGCGGCGTGCGTATTCTGCCTGCAAAGAGCGCCCTCCGCCGTTCTGCGCCGCGTGCTGGAGGGATTCGCCGCCGGGGTGATGACCGCCGCCTCGGTGTGGAGCCTGCTGCTCCCCGCTATCGACTGGGCGGACATGGGCCGCTGGTCCTTCCTTCCGGCGGCGGGCGGTTTCTGGCTGGGGGTGCTGTTCCTGCGGCTGCTGGAGCGACTGCTGCCGGAGGCTGTTACCGACCGTTCCACCACCATGACCCTTCTGGCGGTGACGCTGCACAACATCCCGGAGGGGATGGCGGTGGGTGCGGCCTATGCCGGATGTGTGGCGGCAGGAGCCGCCGCGCCCGCTGCGGCGTTTACGCTGGCGCTGGCCATCGCCATCCAGAATGTGCCGGAGGGCGCCATTGTGGCCCTGCCCCTGCGTACCGCCGGCGCAGGAAAGGGAAGAGCCTTTCTGGGCGGTGTGCTCTCCGGCGCGGTGGAGCCGCTGGCCGCCGGTGTTACGGTGCTGGCGGCGGCGCTCATCGTTCCGGCGCTGCCCTGGCTGCTGGGCTTTGCCGCCGGGGCCATGCTCTATGTGGTGGCCGCCGAGCTGCTGCCCACGCGCGGCGACCCCGGCCCGGGGGCGCTGGCTTTTGCCGCGGGCTTTACCGTAATGATGATCCTGGATGTGGCGCTGGGGTAGGGAGGAGGGTTGACAACGGCCAATTCCTGTAATATAATGTCGCTGACAAGTAAATAAACAGTCTGTTGATCCAATGTCGCCGGCGGCCGTACAGCCCACCACGGGCCAGGCGTCGGCATAGAAGGAAAGGGGTAGCCAAACCCCGCACGACCGGTACTGTGAGCGCAAGGATGCACCGAAGCGGCGTAAGCCGCCGGGACGAAAGTCCGCCATTGTGGGTAAGCCCATGAGAAGGTAGGCTGCAAACGAGGAGGGATGTCTGCCCCCCGCGGCGCGAGCCAGGAGAATTGCATTGTGTAGGACAAAGTTGCAGCGGGCGCGCTCTCCGTGTGCGGGAATCTTGTACCACCATGTAGATGTACCACGCTGACCTCCTGAACGGGAGGTCGGTGTTTTTTGCACCACCTTTTTCGCGGCCGGCCCTTTTGGGCGGGCGGCGGGGGCGGCGACGTCTTTCCGTGGTGCAGGGGTCGTATCTATTGCGTTCGCTGTCCGGCTTTGCGCCGGGCAGCGTTTCATTTTCGCGGGACAGAGTGCACTCTGTCCCGTTTTTCATGCCCTGCATGAAAAACATTTCCCTTGCCAGGCTGACACGCTGCCATACACAGCGAAGCGGTGCGGAAAACTCGACTGTCAAGCTGAGGCGCCGTGCGCTTTCCATCTGCACCGTGAAACTGTGCAGACAAGTCCCCTTTGTCAAGCTGAGGCGGCCATTGGCCGCGTGCTTTTCCATAAGTGGGGCGGGGATGTTGCCGCATCCCCGCCCACCCCCTCACGTCGACAAAAAATTTACATAAAGGAGAAAGAGACATGAAGAAGAGAGTCATAAGCTGGCTGCTGACCGTCGTGATGGTCGTCAGCCTGCTGCCCACCTCCGTGTTGGCCGACACGCTGGCCGCGGATCAGGAGCAGCAGACCCAGCAGGAACAGATAGCTCCGGTGGACACGGAGAACACCGTCCCTGCCGGGAATGAGGAGACGCAGGAGCAGCAGGAGCCTGCTCCGGAAACGCCTGCGCCCCAAATGACCCGCAGCGGCGGCGCGGCGCTGGCGCTGGCGGAAGGAACTGTCAGCTCCGCGAAGGAGTTTGCGGCGATGGACGCCAGCGGCAGCTATACGCTGACGAAGGATATCATTGTCACTGAGCCGTATGCCTACGACTTTATCGGCACCTTTGACGGCAACGGCCACACCGTGACGCTGGATATCACCGCTTCTACGGCCAATGTCGGCCTGTTCAGCAAACTGGCGGGCGGCGCCGTGGTGAAGAATGTGATCACCGCAGGCAGTATTTCCGGCAAAGTAAACAATGTGGGTGGTATCGCGGGTACTGCGGATGGCAATGTAACTATTGAGAACTGCAAAAATACAGCGAGCATCAAGGGGGGAAAAGGTGCTGGTGGTATTCTTGGCTATAGTGAACCCGGCAGTGGCTTTGTTACGATTTCTTCCTGCGCGAATATGGGAAGTGTGAGTGGTACAAGAAAGCAAGTTGGCGGCATTGCAGGAAATGTTGTAGGAACTCACATAATAAGGAATTGCTATAATCAGGGGGATATAAGTGATGGCGCAGGCATACTCGGTAGAGGAACGAAGGGCGTTCTGGTGGAGAACTGCTATACTGTTGGTTCCGTTGAAACGAACGGTGCAATAATAGCGGTATCATCTAGTTCCTATTCTTCGGACGAGCCATGCCGTATTGTTAACTGCTATGCGCCGAGTGAAACCGTAACGGCGCTGGTACCGTCAACTGTTAAGATTAGCAACTCTGGTACCAAATCCTCCGCCGAGATGCAGTCTGCGGAGTTTGCCGCCACCCTTGGCAGCGCATTCCAGTACAATGGGGGCGGCTATCCTACGCTGAAGGACCCGGAGCCAGTGGTGGAAAAGAACGTCGTGTCTATTTCCGTAAAGTCGGCTAAAACGACGTGCTATACCGGCGATGAACTGGAGCTCAGTGTTACAGTTACCTATGACGATAACAGTAGCGAGGTCATCACCAAGGGTTTCACGGTGGAGGGATTTGACAACACCGCGCCGGGAAAGCAGACGGTGACTGTGACCTACAAGGAAAAAACGGATTCCATTGAGATCGAGGTCATTAAGAAGCCTGAGTTTGATGACTTCTTCGCTGGTATTGTTAACAGTGTTGAGGTGACGAATGATGCCACCTATCCTTATGTGGTGGACATGACCGACAGCGACGGCCTTTGCCTGCGCTCCAGCAATCCGGTTCAAGGAAATACAAGCAGTACATCTACGATTACGCTGAAGGCAAAGGCCAATGTGACGCTTAGCTTTAAGTATTGGGGCTGCAATTATGATTCTTCTTACGCAGCTCTTACGATCGTAAAAAACAACAGCTATAATCCAGAGATGCGGTCATGGGGGAGTACTCAGTGGAAGGACTTTACCATTGATCTGAAAAAGGGCGATACGCTGAGACTGAATCTTATAAAGACGTATGTCTCAGGTGATTACTATGTCAAGCTCAAGGATTTCACAGTTTCGTCCCTGTATGAGGTGAAGTTGACAGCGGAGCCTGAAGAGGCTGATGCGGTCGTTGCACTGAAGGACAGCACAGGCGCAGAACTTAAAGGTACGAATGGTGTATACATCGTTTCTGCAGGTGAGTATACCTACACGGTGTCGGCTTATGGGTATGACACTGTTACGGAAACGATCAATGTTGCTGCAGATGTGGCAAAGACGGTGCCGCTGACCAAATCTGCGGCCTATTCCGTGGCGTTTGATATCTCGCGCCCCGCAGGGATCACGGCGGATCCGACAGTGACCGTCAAAACCAACGGTAAGGCGGTATATACCGGTGATGGTACAGGCTGCAGTCTGTCCAATGGCAGCTACGCTTATACAGTTGCCTGCGATGGCTGCGATAATGCCGGCGGTATATTCTCTGTGAATGGCGATAAGGTGAATATCACAGTGACGCTGGCAAAAAAGGCGATATTTGAGGATTTCTTTGCCAATTGCCAGGGTATTACCGTCAGCGGTGACAAGGGGAAATTTACCATAGAGGGTGCTGGCAAGGACTCCTATCTCAAGACCACAGAAACGACCACACTGGCTCTCACAGCTACAAAGAATGTGAAGCTGTCGTTCAGCTATATCGCCAATGCGGCAGGGTATGTGGAAGGCGACTGGTATTATGATGAGCCGGATGAATACTATTATTTCACCATAAAGAAGAACAGTACACAAGTCAAGCGTGCTTACAGCGAAACTTCTTGGAAAGATTTTTCAGTGGAGCTTACGCAGGGTGATGTGCTGACCATTAGTTATGATGGTTATACCAGTTACTATTACGCAGCCCTGAAGAATTTTGCAGCAGTTCCGTTCTATACCCTCACCCTTAATACTCCCGACGGTGCAACGGTGGTGCTGAAGGACCGTAGCGGCGCAGAGATCACCGGCAAAAACGGCGCATACACCGTTGCCGCCGGTACCTATGCCTACACCGTCAGCAAGTTCGGCTACGAGACCGAGACGGGGAGCATCACCGTTAATGCCGATGTGAACAAGACCGTCACGCTGAGCGAACTTGCCTCCTGCACCCTGACCTTTGCCGTAACTCCGGCGGAAAACGCTAAGGTGACCGTAACCCACCCCGTGGGCGGCACCATCAAGCCCGAGACCGACGGCGGCTACAAACTCTACCTCGGCGAGACCTATGCCTATACCGTCACTAAGGCGGACTATATCCCCGTTCACGGCAGCATCACCGCCGCCGAGGACAAGACGCTCTCCTTCACCTTAACTTACGCGGGTGAGGGCTGGGACGGCACCGCCAAGACCGCACCCACCCAAGACAAAAACGGCGTCTATCAGATCGGCACCGCCGCGGAACTGGCATGGTTTGCCGATGCGGTCAACAAGGACGGCACGACCATCAGCGGCAAGCTCACCGCCAACATCAACCTCAACGGCAAGACTTGGACGGCCATCGGTACCGACAGTAATAAGTTTGCCGGCACCCTGGACGGCGATAATTACACCGTTAGTGGTTTGGCAGGAACTGGCGGATTAGTCTATTATTTGAGCGCCAATGGAACTGTCAAGAGTTTGTGTGTGGATTGCGCCATTGACGGTACAAGTAATGTCGGAGGTATTGCGGATAAGAGTGAAGGCCGGATTGAAAACTGCCTCGTCAGTGGTTACATCAAAGGCGGCGATGACGTGATCTTTGGTGTTGGCGGTATTGTTGGTCATGGTGTGGCAGGCAATGTCATTAGTGGCTGTGTGAGCACAGCGGATATTCTGTTCAAGTACTCCCGGTATGCGGTGCAAAATGGCGCGGGAGGTATCGTGGGTTATACTTACGGTACCGTAGAGAACTGCTATTTTGCGGGGAACGTCCACACTAACGCAAAGAGTGTTAGCGCTGGCGGATTTGGCGGACTTGTCGGCTGTGCGCGCAGTAATGCTGTTATGAAAGACTGCTACACTGTAGGTGCTGTCACCGGTCCGGAAAGCAGCTTCGGTGCGGTGGTAGGCAAGGTGAACTCCGGCGCCACCATCACCAACTGCGCTTATCTGGACACCGTCGCACCACAGGCCGCGGCGGATGGCACCACCAGCGGTATGACTGCCCGCACCGCGGACTATATGCGCACCCCGGAATTTGCGGCGGAGATGGGGATGCACCTTGACAGCGGCAACAGCAACGGCGGCTTCCCGGTGCTGCCCTGGCAGGGCGGCACCCCCGTGGACAATGCCGACCTCAAGGCCGCTGCCGCCGCCGCCAACGCCTTGGAACTTCGCGGCATGAGCGCCGCCGACGCCGCCAAGAAAGCCAAGGCCGACTGGTACGCCGAGACTGTGCTGGGATTCTATGACCTTACGGACTATAACGATAAGGCCGACCTCTGTGAGAAATACGGCATCGAAGAGCCCGGCGAAGCGGTCACGGACCTGCACGACTACTTCCTGAACGCCCTGCAAAAGCACTTCTATAAGGAACTGGGGCTCGATGCCGAGAATGCAGACCTTCTGAAGGCCGATGCCACCGGCGTCTATCAGCTCCGCGGCCTTACCCCGGTGAGCAGCGACCCGGAGGAGGAAGAGGAGATCGCGCAGACCTATACCGGCTTCCTGACCCTGCCCGCGAGCGTCACCGTTCCCGTGGAGGGCAGTGGAGAGAAGACCGTTTCCCTCGCATGGACGGCGGATAACGCTCTGGTGAACACCGCCACCGGCGCGCTCACCGCGCCTGCGGCGGATAAGGTCACGGTGACCCTCACCGCCACTCTCCAAAGCGGCGCTGCTACGAAGGTCAAGACCTTCACGCTGTGCCTCTGGTCCGAGAAGGCGGAAAAGGCGCAGACGCTGGAGGACATTGCCGCCGAGTTCACGCGCAAGAATACCGCCGTGCAGCCTCTGGAAGGCGTGGGGCTCTATGATGAAACCAACATCACCCAAGCCTTCCGCCGCCTGCTGGCAGAGCAGGGCTATGCGGATGTGGCGGACAACTCCGAGATCACCTATGTCAACGGCAGCGCCAAGGCCAACGGCTTTGACGGTACCAAGGTACAGTACATTGCCGACAACGGCAAAATCACCTACTTCACCGGCGACGGCACCGCCCGCCAGACCGTGCAGTACACGGGGTTGAAGTTCAACATCACCTATGCCGGGGTCACCAAGGAGATCACCCTCCGTGCCACCGTGGGGCGCAGCGCCGACGCGGTGCAGAAACTGCTGGAGAGCGCCGCCGGGTCCCTGAACTGGGAACTCATCCGCGGCGAGAACACCAACGGGGCCACCCAAAGCGAGGTGGCGGGCTGGACGCTCTACACCGTGAACGACCGCATCACCTCCAACCTCACGCTTCCCTCCAGCATTGCGGGACGCTATGATGTGAAGGTGCAGTGGGGCACCCGGAACACCGAGTGGCTCTACATCACCAACGGCACCGGCGTGGGAACCGTCAACCGCCCCCTGCAGCCCGCCGACGGCACGCCGCTGCCCGAGAAGGCCGGCAAGTTCCGGCTGATCGCCCGCGTGACCTATGACGCCTTCGATGACTACACGCTGGCGCACATCACCGGCGACAACGGCGTGGAGGTCTATGCCGATGTGTTCTTTGACGCCACCGTTGCGCCCTTCGACAGCAGCGTGACCAGCGAGATGCAAAACGCTCTGGCGGAGAAGTATCAGGGGCTCCTGCGCGACTTTGTGGACAAGACAAAGCCCGTGGACTTGACCGCCGTCAGCGACGATATGCAGATGCCCAGACCCGCTCTTCTGGAGGAAAAGGGCATCATGAGCGACAGTTATAACCAGAAGGTCACGATGGTGAGCCTCACCCCGGATGTGCTGGACTTCAACGGGTATCACGCCATGGTCTACCGCCCACTGCCCGGTGAGAAGCCGGTGGAGGCGAAGTATGTGGTGACCATCACCACCCGCAGCTCTGGCCTTCTGCTGGCGCGGCAGGAGTTCAGCTTCACCATTCAGCCTTTTACCCAGCAGGAGTTGGATGACGCTGCCGACTTTATGACGGCGGCGCGGACCGAGGACGCCTACTGGGACGGTATCAAGAACAAGAATACGGTTAAGACCAAGGTCACCTCCGACCTGTATCCCTTCGCGGAGATCTGCAAAAACGAGGACGGCACGCTGAAATACGTCCGCGGCACGGTGAATATGACCTTCGACGGCATCGAGGCCGACGATATCCCCGGCTGGCTCGATACGGAGAAGTACCGCTGCTTCCGATCCTCCCGACCCTCCGTCATCGAGAATGAGCTGCTGCGTGTACACCAGCCGGAGTACAATACGACAGTTACGCTGGACAGCGTCCTGACCTACACCAAGTACGCCCAGTATTGGGAAAAGTTCGGCATCAACGGCACCGAGGAGAGCAAGGAACGCTACAAGAACTTTGCCCAATTCTACAAGCAGCCCATCCAGATCGACCTGACGGTGCCCGGTACCACGGGGCAGAATGACCCCAACGAAAATCAGACCCTCACCGTGAAGGTCAAGGTGGACGGCTACAACAAGAACGGCCATACTTTCACGGGAATCTCCGGCTTTACCTTCACCGGCAAGGCCAACGAGGATCCCACCGCTTGGGACGCTGTGAAGGCGTGCCTTGACAGTGCCAAGTACACCTATACCGGCAGCGGCGCCTACATCAAGAGCATCACCGATGCGGCGGGCCACACCCTCAAGGAGAAGGGCGACGGTAAGTCCTCCGGCTGGATGTTCGGCCTCACCTTACAGGGCGGCACCGAGACCTTGCCCAAGACCACGCTGGACAACACCTATCTCAAGGACGGCGACACCCTGCGCCTGTTCTTTACCGACACCTATATCCCGCTGGATCCGACGGATCCCGCCGTGCCCGGTGCGGAAGTGCCCGGCTTCGATGAGGCGTATGCCGGCGCCAAGGCGTATATCCAAAGCGCGGTGAGCGCCCCGGTCGTCAGCTATCTCTTCGGCGAGTGGGCGGTACTGGGACAGGCTCGCGCCAAGGTGCCTCTGTCCGAGGCATATATCGCGGCCTATTATGAGAAGGTCGTGGCCTATGTAAAGGCGAACATCGGCTCTGACGGCATCCTCCGGGCTCCCGATGATAAAAACACCCCCGTCATCACCGACAATGAGCGTATTGCCCTGGCTCTTACCGCCATCGGCAAGGACCCCGCCAACGTGGGCGGCGAAAACCTGCTGAAGGCGCTGCAGAACAAGGATATCATGCAGGTCACCGATACCAGTAACACGGATATCAACGGCCTCGTCATGGGTCTGCTGGCGCTCAACAGCCGCAATTACACCTCCGACACCTCCTGGCTGGTGCAGGCTGTTCTTGCACAGCAGAACGAAGACGGCAGCTGGAGAGCCAGCGCCGACACAAAACCCGTCGGCGACGTGGACATGACCGCCATGGCGCTGCAGGCGCTGGCACCCTACTATAAGGACGGCGGCAATGAAACCGTGAACACGGCCGTGGAGAAAGCCCTCAACTGGCTCTCCGGCAAGTATCGAAGCGGCTACGACTCCTCCGAGAGCTGCGCGCAGGTGGTCATCGCCCTTTCCGCCCTGAATTTGGATGCCAACACGGACGCGCGCTTTACCAAGACCGTGGAGGGGAAGACCCTGAGCGTGCTGGGGAACCTCCTGCAGTACCGCGTGGCGGAGAACGGCGGCTTTAAGCATCAGTTCGCAGACAAGGCCGTCAACGAGATGGCCACGGAGCAGGCGCTTTGCGCCATGGCCGCCTATGCGCGCTTTACTGAGAAGGCCAACGCCCTCTACGATATGACCGACGCCGCCTGCGCCCATCGCTTCGGCGAGTGGCAAGTGACCGTGGCCGCCACCTGCACCAAGGACGGCGTCAGCCGCCGGATCTGCTCCATTTGCGGCGCCGTGGAGGAAAAGTCTGTTCCCGCGACGGGCCACAATTTCGGCGCGTGGACGGTGACCAAGGCGGCCACCTGCACCGAAAGCGGTATCAGCACCCGTAAGTGCAGCGTTTGCGGCACGGAGGAGACGATGATCGTCCCGTCTCTGGGGCACAGTATGACTGCCACGGCGGGCAAGGCTGCTACCTGCACCGAGGCAGGCAACAGTGCCTATTGGACCTGCTCTCGCTGCCACAAGTATTTCAGCGACGCGGCGGGAAAAACTGAGATCGCCAAGGACAGCTGGGTCATCGCGGCCCTGGGCCACGATGAGGCCACCCGTGCGGCGGTGGCGGCCACCTGCTACGCCTCCGGCCATGAGGCGGATACCTACTGCAAGCGCTGCGGCATTGTCATCACAGCTGGCGCGACCATTCCCGCCACCGGCAAGCACACCTACGTCAACGGCGTCTGCACCGTCTGCGGCGTCAAGAACCCGATGGCCAACGTCAAAGGCGATGACATCAAGGTGGACAGCAAGGACAACACGATCGTCACAGGCGGCGGCCTGACCATCAAGACCGACAAACCTGTTACGGATGAGAAGTTGGCGGACATCAAGGCAGCAGTGAGCGACGGTGCAATCACCGTGACCGTGACGGATACGCTCCAGCTCACCAACGAGCAGAAGGCCGCCGACGGCGGCAAGAGCGCCCTGACCGAGGCGGCCAAGACGGCCGGTGACGAGGTTAAGAAGGAGCTGAACAAGCTGGCCGAGAAGCTGGACGCCCTGCGCGGCGACAAATCCCGCAAGAACGCGCAGTTGGAGAAGGTCGTAGACGTGACTGTGGCGCTGGTCAAGACGGAAGGGAACGAGATCAAGACCGTGGCGCAGCTTATCGAGCTGCCCCACAGCGTCACCGTGACCATCCCCATCACCGACGAGCTGTACGCGGCCCTTCAGGGCAAGCGCGTCTGCGTGGTGCGCAGCCACACGGATAGCAGCGGCAATGTGACCACTGCCGAGCTGTCCGCTACGCTGGGCGGCACCAAGGGCAATTATGTCCTGACCTTCCAGACGGACAAGGCCTCCGCGTTCGCTATCGTCTCCTATGAGACGGTGTCCTCCGGGTACTACTACGGCGGAAGCGGTACGGCCGACAGCGGCAAGAAGGACTCTGCCAACACGGCGGACGACAGTCAGATGGTGCTGTGGCTGGGCAGCGCGGTCCTGGCGGCGGCAGCCGTTGTGGTGCTGACCCGGAAGAAGCGCGTTTCCAAGTAACAACAGAACAGCCGACGCAGGGGCGCGAAAGCGCCTCTGCGTATGGCGCTTTTGTGAGGAATGAGAGATATGAAGAAAAACCACCGATTTTGGCTGCTGGCGTTGGCACTGTCCCTGCTGCTGACCTGCGCCGCCTGCGGAAAAAAGACCGTATCGGCCGCCCCCGGCAACATTCCCACGGCAAAGCAGGAGCAGACCGCGGACACCAGGAAGGACGACACAGCTGAAACGGGCACCACCAAGGCTGACGGCAAGCAGGACGCGGCAAAGACTGAGGATAAGACCGCGGACGATAAGAAGCCTGACAAGCAGAAGTCGGCTGATGATGCCAAAAAGGCCGAGGAGGACGCCAAAAAGCAGGAGGAAGCCAAGCGCCTGGAGGAGCAGAAGCGGCTGGAAGAAGAGAAGAAACAGCAGGAACAGAAGCAGCCTTCTGCGCCGGACCCGGACCCTGCGCCTGCACCTGACCCTGCGCCGGCGGCGTCCGTATCGCTGTACATTTCCTGTGCCACGGTGCTCAATAATATGGACAAGTGCTCCGACGGCGTGAAGGGCCTTATCCCCGCCGACGGCGTGATCCTGTCCACCACGGTGACCATCACCGAGGGTGAGTCTGTCATGTCCGTACTGAAGCGGGCCTGCGGTGACGCGGGTATCCCGGTGAGCTCCAGCGGCAGCTATGTCAGGGGCATCAACGGCCTGTTCGAAAAAAATGTGGGCAGGAGCTCCGGCTGGATGTACTGCGTGGGGGGAACCTTCCCCAGCTATGGCGCGGACAGCTATACGCTCTCCGGCGGCGAGAGTATTCAGTGGCTCTACACCTGTAATATGGGTGCAGACGTGGGCAATACCTACATGGGCTGACAAAAGGGCGGCTTTTGCCGCCCTTTTTCCGCACGCAGGATTGACGTATCCCCTGGCGGCAGGGTATAATCAAAAGGTTAAGACATCATGTATGCAGGAGGTGATCCCATGGACGATACGCTGCGCACTTGCCATCCGGCGGTGAGCTTTGCCTATTTCGCCCTGGTCATCGCCTGCGCGATGCTGCTGATGCACCCGGTGTGCCTGGTTCTGTCGACGCTGGGCGGCGGGTGGTATGTTGCCCGTCTGCTGGGCGGCAAGGGCCTGCGCCGCCACCTGCTGTGGCTGCTGCCTATGGCCCTCCTGGCGGCGGCGGTGAACCCCGCCTTTGTCCACCAGGGCGTCACCATTCTGGCCTACCTGCCCTCCGGCAATCCTTTGACGCTGGAGAGCCTGCTCTACGGTCTGGCCGCCGGCGCCATGCTCAGCGCCGTGGCGCTGTGGTTCGTCTGCGTCACCGATGTCATCACCTCGGACAAGGTGGTGTACCTCTTTGGCCGCGTCATCCCGGCGCTGTCCCTGCTGCTGAGCATGATCCTCCGCTTTGTGCCCCGCTTTGTCCGGCGGCTCCGTGCCGTGGCGCAGGCCCAGCGGCATCTGGGCCGTGATACCCAGACCGGCGCCCCGGCCCGGCGCGTCAGAAGCGCCCTTCGTGTGTTCTCCATCGTTATCACCTGGAGCCTGGAAAGCGGCCTCATCACCGCCGACAGTATGCGCTGCCGGGGCTATGGCCTGCCGGGGAGGACATCCTTCTCCCTCTACCGCTTTGACCGGCGTGACGGTGCCGTCGCCCTCTGGCTGGCCTTCTGCGGCCTGTATCTGTTGGGCGGCGGTCTGGCCGGCGGCTTGCGCTTTCAGTATTACCCCATGCTGCTCAGCGGCCCTGTCACACCGCTGACGGTCAGCTTTTTCGCCGTTTACGGCCTGCTCTGCTTTACGCCGGTGCTGCTGGACGCCCTGTCCCGGCGCCGCTATCTCGTCCGGAAAGGAGGGACTCCCCGTGCCTGAACTGCTGCGTTTGGAGCATTTTGGTTTTACCTATCCCCAGCAGCCCTGCCCCGCGCTGGCGGATGTGTCCCTCACGGTCCGTCAGGGCGAGTTCTGGGTCCTCTGCGGCGCCTCCGGCTGCGGCAAGACCACGCTTCTCCGCCAGCTGAAGCCCGCCCTGCGCCCCCACGGTGCGGCCGAGGGCCGTATCCTCTTCGACGGTCAGCCGCTGGATGACCTGCCGCCCCATCGGCAGGCCGCTGATATCGGCTTCGTCCTTCAGTCCCCGGAGGAGCAGACCGTCACCGACAAGGTCTGGCATGAGCTGGCCTTCGGACTGGAGAGCCTTGGCTGCGACACGCCCTCCATCCGTCGCCGCGTGGCGGAGATGGCCTCCTTCTTCGGCATCCAGGACTGGTTCCATAGGAAAGTGGACGAGCTCTCCGGCGGCCAGAAGCAGCTGCTGGCCCTGGCCTCGGTCATGGTGCTCCAACCCCGTCTGCTGATACTGGACGAGCCCACCAGCCAGCTGGACCCCATTGCCGCTGCCGACTTTTTGCAGACTGTGGGCCGCCTGAACCGCGAGCTGGGCATCACCGTCCTCCTGACGGAGCACCGTCTCGAGGAGGCATTGCCCCTGGCCACCCACGCCGCCGTGCTGGACGGCGGCCATCTCCTCTGTGCCGGCGCGCCGGAGGCGGTGTGCCGTTCCCTGCGGGGCCGCGGCCACGATATGTTCCTGGCCATGCCCGCCGCCGTCCGTATCTGGGCCGGGGTGGACAGCGACGCGCCCTGCCCCATCACCGTCCGCGAGGGCCGCGATTTCCTGTCCGGCTGGTGCGATGAACACCCCCTGTGCCCGCTGCCGCCGGAGCCGGTGCATCCCGCCGGGGATACCGCCCTTGCCGGCGCGGGTCTCTGGTTCCGCTATGAGCCGGACCAGCCGGACGTGGTCCGCGGTCTGGACCTTCAGGCTCGCCGGGGTGAGCTGCTGGCCCTGCTGGGCGGTAACGGCGCGGGCAAGTCCACCACCCTGGGCCTGCTGTCCGGCGCGCTGACGCCCCAGCGGGGCACCGTGACCCACATGGGCCGCATCGGCGTTCTGCCCCAGGACCCGCAGGCTCTGTTCGTGAAAAACACGGTCCGTCAGGACCTCTACGAGTCCTTTGACGGCACGGACCTCCCCAAAGACCAACGTGACCGCCGGGTAGAACAGGTGACGGCCCTTTGCCGCCTGACCGAGCTGCTGGACCGTCATCCCTATGACCTCTCCGGCGGCGAGCAGCAGCGGGCCGCCCTGGGTAAGGTGCTGCTGCACCAGCCGGATATCCTGCTGCTGGACGAGCCTACTAAGGGCCTGGACGCCGCCTTCAAGCAGTCCTTTGCCGCTATTCTTTCCGCGCTGACCGCCGCCGGCACGACAGTGGTGATGGTCAGCCACGACGTGGCCTTCTGTGCCCGGTATGCCCACCGCTGCGCCCTGTTTTTCGACGGCAGCATCGTCGCGGAGGGCACACCCCGTGACTTCTTCTCCGGCAACAGCTTCTATACCACCTCCGCTAACCGTATGGCCCGGGACTTCTGCCCCTGTGCCGTCACGCCGGAGGACGTGATCGCGGTCATCGGTGGGACCGTCCCGCCCCAGCCGGAGGTGCCTGCCGCCTGGCAGCCTCTGCCTCCGGTGGCGGAGGAGTCCACCGCCTGGAAGCCGAAAAAGCTCCCCTGGTGGCGCAGGACCATCGCCGCCGTATGCGGTGCGGGTGCACTGGCGATCTTCTGGCTGGCGGCCAAGCACACCGACCTCACCGCCCTGGTGGGCGGCGGCACGCTCTCCCAGGCCGGCTGGCAGGCCCTGGGACTTTACGGCCTGTTCATCGCCCTGCTCTTCGGCTGCATCGCCGCCATCGGCCGGCGCTCCAAGCCCCTGACGCTGCTCCAGACCCCGGTGCAGAAGCGGAAGCTCTCCCACCGTACCCGTCTGGCGGCGGCACTGATCCTGCTGTGTATCCCCGCCACGCTGTATCTGGGCTTTTTCTACCTGGGCAACACTGCCTACTACCCCATCGCCTTCGCCGTGCTGCTGGAATGCATGGTGCCCTTCTTCCTGGTGTTCGAGGGACGGAAGCCACAGGCCCGTGAGCTGGTGCTGGTGGCTTCCCTCTGCGCCCTGGGCGTGGCGGGCCGCGCCGCCTTCTTCATGCTGCCCCAGTTCAAGCCCGTCCTGGCCCTGACCATCATCTCCGGCGTGGCCCTGGGCGGCGAGACCGGCTTCCTGGTGGGCGCCATGACCATGCTGGCCAGCAACGTTCTGTTCTCCCAGGGGCCCTGGACGCCCTTCCAGATGTTCGCCATGGGCATCATCGGCTTCCTGGCGGGGGTGTTGTTCCGCCGGGGCTGGCTGCGCCGCAGCCGCGCCGCCCTGTGCGTCTTCGGGGCCATCTCCGCCGTGCTCATCTACGGCGGCATTATGAACCCCGTCTCCGCCCTGCTCTATGCCCGTACGCTGGAGTGGAAGGTCATCGCCGCCTACTATGTCACCGGCTTTCCCATGGACTGCGTCCACGCCGCAGCCACAGTTTTCTTCCTGCTGGTGCTGGCGGAGCCCATGCTGGAGAAGCTGGACCGCATCAAGATCAAATACGGCCTAGTGGAATAAGCAGACGCGCCCACCCCGACAGGGTGGGCGCGTCCGCGCGGTGCAACTTCAGGTTTCCCACCTTTTTTTTCGCCGCAACCCAAGGCTGATAGACAATCTGCCCGATCTGCTGTATAATAGATCCAAACACACAGAAGGGAGGACCGCCTATGCCTGCCATCCGCTGCAAGGCCTGCGGCAAGACCTATGATTCCCGTGAGGGCTTCTGCCCCAAGTGCGGCGCCTATAACCGCCCGCCCCGCCGGGAGTGGGTGGACGCCGGCGGCGACGTCCACTACGCCGAACAGGAGAAGGTCTGCTACGAGCAGAAGGAGTGCCACGAAGAGAAGGTTTGCTATGAAAACCAGACCCGCCGTCCCCGGCCCCATATCCAGTGGCACGTACCGAAGAAGAATGCCGCTTCCGGCGTGATAGGCGCCGTGATCGCGGTAAGCGTCCTGATCGGGCTCATCAACACGCTGCGCGGCGTGTCCGGTGACATCTTTGACCGCAATGAGCCGATGCCCGACTACGACTGGAGCACTCCGGAGTACGTCGGTGAGGCGGTAGCGTCGGCGCGGGAGTATGCGGAGATGGGCGAATGCTTCACCTTGGAGGGCGGTGCCTTCGTGGTGGCCTATACCGAGCTGGACCACGAGAACCTGTCCCTGCTGGCCTATGTGGTGGAGGAGGGGGACTACCAGACCTTCCCCGACCTTATCTGGGTGGACGATGACGGCTTTGAAAACTGGTGCTATCCCGAGGATGTTGTCGTTTCAGACACCGATGACAATGTGTTCATATGCACGTATGACCTGTCGCCGATGGAGGAGCTTACGGAGGAGACTTACCTGCTCTTCTCCGGCATGGATAAGGAGGTCGTCGTTCCCGTTGACCTTGCACAATGGTGATACAAAAGCCTCCCCTGTGGGGGAGGCTATTTGCTCTATATAGACAGGCCCTCCGGCGAAGCCGGGGGGCCTGTTTCTCAGAACTTATCCTTATTGAATATCCGCAGGATCTCGTCGAAGGACTTGTCCATCTCGTCCTGACCCTGCTCACCCTTCACCTCGTCCAGGGGCTGGGGCGCGCCGCTGTTCTCCGTCTGTGCGGGCTGGGTCACAGCAGCGGCATTGGCGGCCTGCTGCGCCTCGTCAAAGCCCGTGGCGATGACGGTCACGCGGATCTCATCGTCCAGCGTCTCGTCGAAGGCGGCGCCGAAGATAGTCAGCGCGTCGGGATGCACCGCCTGCTGCACCAGTGTGGCGGCCTGCTCCACCTCCTCCAGACCGATGTCCATGGAGCCGGTGACGTTGATCAGCACGCCCCGTGCACCGTTGATAGAGGTCTCCAGCAGGGGGGAGGAAATGGCCATCTTGGCGGCCTCCTCGGCCTTGCCCTTGCCGGCCGCGCGGCCCACGCCCATGTGGGCCAGACCTGCGTCCTTCATAATGGCGGTCACGTCCGCGAAGTCCAGGTTGATGAACCCGGTGTCGCGGATCAGGTCAGAGATGGACTGCACCGCCTGGCGCAGCACGTCGTCCGCGATCTCAAAGGCGTTGGCAAAGGTGATCTTCTGGTCGGTGGCGTATTTCAGACGCTCGTTGGGAATGATGACCAGCGAGTCCACCTTGCTCCGCAGCTCCTCAATGCCCTGTTCCGCCTGGGTCATGCGGCGGCGTCCCTCAAAGCCGAAGGGCTTGGTCACCACGCCCACGGTCAGAATGCCCGCCTCCCGGGCGATCTCAGCCACCACGGGTGCCGCGCCGGTGCCGGTGCCGCCGCCCATGCCGGCGGTGATGAACACCATGTCGGTGTTTTCCAGCGCCTTGGCCATCTGGTTGCGGCTCTCCTCCGCGGCCTTGCGGCCCACATCCGGGTTGGAACCCGCACCCTTACCGCCGGTCAGCTTCTCGCCGATCTGAATTTTATAGGTAGCGCTGGAGGCATTCAGCGCCTGCTTGTCTGTGTTGACTGCGACAAAATCAACGCCCTGCGCGCCACTGCGTACCATGCGGTTGACCACGTTGTTTCCGCCGCCGCCTACGCCCACGACCTTGATGCTGACAACGTTCTCCGGGCCGGTTTCCAATCCAAAAGCCATGTCTGCTCCTCCTGCCATAATTTGTATGAAAATGACGGATTATCTCCTGGTAAATGCTATATCTTGTATTGTATTACGAATTGGCGCAAGCGTCAAGTGTAAGCACTTAATTTACCGAAAAAGTTTTGTGCCGGGAGCATGAAGCACCTACGCAGCGTCCCCGATGCGGTGCGGTACGCGCGGCATCACTCCGGAATGAACCGTGCCTTCCCCTCCTGCATCATATTGATAACGCCCTTTTCGTTGACCTCCAGCTTCTCCACCACGGCCATCAGATAGTCCAGCTTGTAGCCGTAGTCGGCCTCCCGGGGCAGCTGCACGTCGAACCGTCCCAGATACCGCAGCGTCAGCTGTGCCGGGTCGCTCATATCCAGCAGCGATACGTCCGCCGTCATGCCGCGCTGGTCCAGCGCCTGCATGAGCGTCAGCAGCTGCTCCAGTGTCAGCTCCTGTCCCTCCGCCGCCTTTGCCGGCTGACCCACCGCCGGGTCTGTCAGCGTCAGGCCCTTTATCTGCATCCGCTGCTTCGCGGCAGCGGGCGTTACCTCGTCCACGATGTTCCCCGTGTCGCACAGCAGGTACGCTTTCCCGTCCTGCACGATAGCCGCCGGGTCCGCGCACTCCGTCACGATGATGGAAAGCCCGTCCGGCAGCGACCGCCGGAACTGCACCGTCTCGATATACGGCAGCGCCTTGCGGATGCGCTCCGCCGCGCTGTACTTGTTCATCAGGAACATATTGTCCCCCTCGCTGACGCCCGCCGCGTCGATGATCTCCTGCCGGGTATAGCGGTCATTGCCGCTGACCTCGATGCTGCGTATACGGAAAAACAGCGTCAGAGCCAGAGAGATGGCGGTGCAGATCAGCACAAAAGCCAGCAGCTTGTAGAGGAAGCTCAGGCTTCCTCTCCGCCGCTTATGGTTGTACCGTCTGCGCCTTGCCATCGTCCGTGCTCCTCCGCTGTTTCTGCTGTCTCGTCTATTGCTCTGTGATCCGGGCGCCCAGCGCCCGCAGGTCCCCGGCCAGGTCCGCGTAGCCCCGCTGGATGTGGCCGATGCCCTGCACCGTGGTCACGCCCTCGGCGGCCAGCCCGGCCACCGCCAGCGCCGCCCCACCCCGCAGGTCGGTGGCCACGACCTCCGTGCCGCGCAGCCGTTCCGTGCCGCACACCACTGCCACCCGTCCCTCGGTCCGGATGTCCGCGCCCATGCGCGCCAGCTCCGGCACGTGCCGGTACCGGCTCTGAAAGATATTCTCCACAAACACCGTGGTGCCCTGTGCCCGCAGCAGCGCCGCCATCAGTATGGCCTGACAGTCGGTGGGGAACCCCGGATACGGCGCCGTCCGCACCGGCGGCACGGCCCGCAGCGGCCCTGTCCGCACCAACTGTATGTACCCCTCGCCGCAGCGGACGCCGCAGCCCGCCTGGTCCAATACCGTGGTCACCGCCGCCAGGTGCCGGTGCTCCGTGTTCCGCAGCGTGATCTCTCCGCCGGCGGCTGCCGCCGCGCACAGATAGGTGGCCGCTACGATCCGGTCCGGTATCACCCGGTGCACGCACCCATGCAGCGGGCGCTTCGGCGTCACCGTGATGACCGAGCCGCCGGCGCCCCGCACCTCCGCGCCCATGGCGCACAAAAAGGCCTGCAGGTCCGCGATCTCCGGTTCCCGTGCCGCATTGCAGATCACTGTCTCGCCCTCTGCGCCGCAGGCGGCCAGCATGGCGTTCTCCGTGGCGCCCACGCTGGGCGTGGCCAGCACGATCTGGCAGCCGGTCAGCCTCCATGCCCGGCACCGCAGGGTCCCGCCTGCGTCGTCGATATCCGCCCCCAGCACCCGCAGGGCCGCCAGGTGCAGGTCGATGGGCCGCGGCCCCAGTTCACACCCGCCGGGATAGCTCAGCTCCGCCCAGCCGCACCGCGCCAGTATCGCCCCCAGAAAGATCACGGACGACCGCATCCGCCGCATCAGCGTCTGGGGTATGTCGCACCGCGTCAGTGTGGTGCTGTCCACCAGCAGGTCGTCTCCGTCCCACTGCACAGCGCAGCCTAAGTACCGCAGGATATCCGCCGCCGAGTCCACATCGCTCAGGTGCGGACAGCCCTCAATGCGGCACACATCCCCGCTGAGCAGCGTGGCGGCCAGAATGGGCAGTACGCTGTTTTTCGCGCCCTGCACCGCCACCTCGCCCCGCAGCGGCGTGCCGCCCTCTATGGTGATATACCTCATGTGCCCTCCCTTTCCCGTCCATCCAACAGCTACGCCATTGTATGAACGGACAGGGGAGAGGGGTGACTCCCTTACTTCCGCACCAGCGCCATGACCGTGTCGTAGATGCGCGCCGTGGCGTCGGGGATACCCAGCTCCTTCATGGCCCGGGCCATGGAGATGCGTTTTTCATTATCGGAGAGGATGGCCTCCACGGCCTTGTACAGCCCGCCTCCGGTGCTCTCCGGCTCCGTGATGACCACTGCGCCGCCGTGCTTTTCCAGCAGCCGCGCGTTCTTCTCCTGATGGTTGTTGGTGACGTAGGGTGATGGCACCATCACCGTGGGCTTGCCCAGCGCCGTCAGCTCACTGATGGTGGAGGCCCCGGCGCGGCACAGCACCACGTCCGCCGCCGCCATCACCACGTCCATGTCATAGATATACTGCCGCACGTCCAGCCGGTCGGACTTGGGCAGTCCCAGCTCCCGCAGCTTCTGCTCCATGGCCTCCCAGCCGCCCTTGCCCACCGCGTGGATGTGGCGGAAGGGATAGCCCTCTGCGTCCTCCCGGCGGAAGAAGTCCACCATGCACTCGTTCATGTGGCTGGCGCCCAGGCTTCCCCAAAAGGATACCACAAGGGGTGCCTCGTCGTCAAAGCCCAGCTTTTTCCGGGCCTCCTCCCGGCTCAGCCGGAAGAAATCCCCCCGCACCGGCGTGCCGGTGACGGCGATGCGCTCCGGGTGCTTGTAATGCTGGCGGCAGTCCTCAAAGCCCACCATGATGACGTCGGCGTAGCTTTCCAGCATCTTCGTGGTCAGCCCCGGCACCATGTTGCTCTCATGCACCGCCGTGGGGAGGTGTGCCCTGGCCGCCGCCTTCACCATGGGATAGCTGGCATAGCCGCCGGTGCCCACCACCAGGTCGGGCCTGAAATCCCGCAGGATGGCCCGTGCCTGCCGTCCGGAGGACGCCAGCACCCGCACCGTGTGCAGGTTGTGCCGTATACCCTCGATGCTGAATTTCCGCTGAAAGCTGCTGACCTCCACCGCGGCGTAGTCGTACCCCGCCTTGGCCACCAGCTCGCGCTCCATGCCCGTGGGCGTGCCCACGAACAGCACGGCCGTCTCCGGATCTTTCTCCTTCATATACCCCGCCAACGCAAGGGCAGGGTTTACGTGTCCCGCGGTGCCGCCGCAGGTAAATATCACTCTCATTCTGCTGCTCCCTGGAACCGCCGCGGCGGTCCGACCTCTATGTTTTGATACGAATAGTAGTTTTCCTGCAATAAAATACGGAATGTTGTCAAATCCTGTGCTTTTATCCCGCCCGTGCCGCCGGTATCTGCCGCGATACGCTCAGCACGATGCCCATCTCCACCAGCTGCAAACACAGTGCCGTGCCGCCGTAGCTGAAGAAGGGGAGGGAGATGCCCGTGGTGGGCACGAAGCCCGACACCACGGCGATGTTCAGAAATGTCTGCAAGGCCAGGTGGGTCATCACGCCCACCGTCAGCAGCGCGCCGAACCGGTCCCGGGCGTGGAGCGCGATCCAGAAGCCCCGCAGTATCAGCATGGAGAAGATCAGCATGATAACGCATGCGCCGATCAGTCCCAGCTCCTCGCAGATCACGGAAAAGATGAAGTCGTTGTACTGCTCCGGCAGGTACAGGAACTTCTGCCGTCCCCGGCCCAGTCCCACGCCCAAAAGGCCGCCGGAGCCGATGGTGATCAGGCTCTGCGCCAGCTGGTAGCCGTCGCCGTAATAGTCCTCCCACGGGTTGTGCCACATTTCGATACGGGCCGCGCCGTATCGGATGACGCCGGCCTCCGCCAGCTTGATGAACAGAAAGCCCAGCGCGCTGACGCCGCCGACGCCCACCGCCACCAGCCAGCCCTGTATGCCGCCCACGATCATCAGCACCGCGCCGGTGGCGAAGATCAGGACGGTGCCCGACAGGTGGGGCTCCAGCATCATCAGCACGCCGATGACCGCCAGCAGCGCCACATAGGGCAGGATGCCCTGCCGCCAGGTCAGCATCTTCTCCCGCTTTTTCGAAATGGTGTCGGAGAAGTAGACGATAACCGCCAGCTTGGCGATCTCCGACGGCTGGAACTGGAACACGCCCCGGATGCCCAGCCACCGGGTGGCGTTGTTGGAGGTGATGGCCAGCGGGTTGTGGGGGATAATGACCAGTATCAGCAGAAACAGCGCAAGCCCCACCAGCAGCCGTCCCGCGCCGCGCCAGCGCTGATAGTTGATCTTGCTGACCACGAACATGGCCACCAGGCCGATGGCCGCGAAGATGGCCTGCCGCTTGAAGTAGTAGGTGCCGTCCCCGGTGTCGTAATAGGCCCGGGGAAAGCTGGCGGAAAACAGCATGATCAGGCCGATGACCGTCAGCAGCAGCGTCAGGATCAGGAAGGGGAGATCCATCTGCCCGCGGGCGGCTTCCTTATGCCGGCGCTCCACCTGCCGCATCCGTTCCTGCTGGGCCTTCCGGGCGCGCTGTTCCTCCCGTGTCATAGTCTCCCTCCTTCCCTGTGAAAATAGTGCGAAGCCTTAGAAGCTGAAGCGCTGGCACACGGCCAGATAGGCGATGACGCAGCCTATGACACTGACGGCGGTGAACACCGCCACCACCTTGGTCTCCTTCCAGCCGCACATCTCGAAGTGATGGTGCAGCGGCGCCATCTTGAAGATGCGCTTGCCGTGGGTCAGTTTGAAATAGCCCACCTGGATAATGTCGCTCAGTGTCTCGCAGATATACACGATGCCCACCAGGATCAGCACCAGCGGCATATCATAGGCGAAGGCCAGCGCCGCCACGGCGCCGCCCAGAAACAGCGACCCCGTATCGCCCATGAACACCTTGGCCGGATAGTGGTTGTATAGCAGGAACCCCAGCAGACCGCCCACCAGTGCGCCGGAGAACAGCCCCAGCTGCTCGAAGCCGGGCCAGATCACCGCCATCACCAGGAAGAACAGACCCACCGGCACGGTCACACTGCTGCTCAGTCCATCCAGACCGTCCGTGATATTCACGGCGTTGACGGTGCCCACGATCACAAAGGCCGCGAACACTAGATACACGATCCACGGCAGCACGATGTGGGTGTTCCAGAAGGGAATATACAGGTTGGGGCTCAGCATCCCCTCGTACCGCATCAGGCACAGGAACGCCACCGCCGCCGCCAGCTGCAAAATAAACTTCTGCGGCGCGGTCAGGCCGGTGTTCTGGTGGTGCTTCACCTTCTGATAGTCGTCGATATATCCGATAATGCCGAATACCAGCGCGAACAGGTACACATACAGGTGTACGAAGCTGCCGGCCATCATCCGCTGCCAGCCCAACACGACGATGGTGAGGCCGATGCCGATGATGAACATCAGCCCGCCCATGGTGGGGGTGCCCTGCTTCGTCATGTGCCAGGAGGGCCCGATCTCCTTGATGGACTGTCCCGCCTTCAGCTTTACCAGCGCCGGTATCAGCAGCTTGCCTGCGATGGCGGTGACGATAAAGCATACCGCGACAGGCAGCACGATCTCCATAATTCCCATACTATCTTGCTCCTTCCCTCCGCACCGCGCGGAGGTCTTTTCTTTATTTCTGCGTTTCCTTCAGGTGCTCGGCCACGATGACCCGTTCATCCATGGGATAGTGCTTGTGGTCGATCTCCTGGTAATCCTCGTGGCCCTTGCCGGCCAGTACGATCACGTCGCCCGGCTGGGCGTGGTCCATGGCGTAGTGAATGGCGGCCACCCGGTCGGGGATCACCGTATAGGGTGTGTCATAGCCCTTCAGTCCCACCAGAATGTCGTCGATAATGGCCTCCGGCTTCTCCGTCCGGGGGTTGTCGCTGGTGACGATGACAAAGTCTGCCAGCCTTGCGCCGATCTCACCCATCACGGGCCGCTTCGTCTTATCCCGGTCGCCGCCGCAGCCGAACAGCGCCACCACCCGCCCCTTGGCGAAGGCCTTGGCGGATTGCAGTACCTTTTCCAGCGCGTCCGGCTTGTGGGCATAGTCGTTCAGCACGGTGTAGCCCGTTCCCGGCGTAGGGATGATCTCCATCCGGCCCTTCACGCCGTGGTTCTTCGCCAGTGCGTCGGCACACTCCGCCAGCGGCACGCCCAGGTTCCAGCAGCAGGCCATGGCGTCCAGCGTGTTGTACACGGTGAACAGCGCCGGTATGCCCACGTGGACGTGGCACCATTCCGTGTCCGCCTCCGCGTCAAAATCCACACTGCCGGGCTCCAGCGCCACGTTCTTCGCCATCAGGTCCGCCTGACCGTTCACGGAGTAGGAAAAACGCCGTGGGCAGGTGGCATCGGCCATCAGCCGTTCCGCCCACGGGTCGTCGGCGTTGTAGATGCCCACGTCGCACTGCCGCATCAGCAGCGCCTTGGCGTCGCAATAGGCCTCCATGGTCTTGTGGAAGTCCAGATGGTCCCGGCTCAGGTTGGTGTAAATGCCCACCGCGAAGGGTATGCCGTACACCCGGTCCAGCATCAGTGCGTGGGAGGACACCTCCATCACCACATGGGTGCAGCCCGCGTCGGCCATCTCCCGCAGCAGCTTCTGCAGCTCGAAGGACTCCGGCGTGGTGCGCTCGGTGTGCAGCACCCGGTCGCCGATCATATTCTGTATCGTGCCGATCAGGCCCACCTTGGCCCCGGCCTTCTGTTCCAGAATGCTCTTGATGAGGTAGGTGCTGGTGGTCTTGCCGCTGGTACCGGTGATGCCGATCATGGTCATCTCCCGTGCGGGGTGATCGAAGCGATTGCCGCCCACCACCGCCAGCGCCCGGCGGCTGTCCGCCACCCGGACGAAGGGCGCGCCGTCCTCCGGCGCGCGCTCGCACAGCACGCAGGCAGCGCCCTTCTCCCGTGCCATGGGAATATATTTATGTCCGTCCGTCTCCGCGCCGGTGACGGCGATGAACAGATCGCCCGATTTCACCAGCCGCGAGTCGTACCGTACCTCCCGGATGTCGCTATCCAGCTCGGCGTTTGTTTCCAGAATATCCAGCCCGTTCAACAGCTCACGCAGTTTCATCATCAACTCTCCTTTGCGTCTGTGCGTAATGGTATACACACTATTCTACCACATTCTGCCCGCGGACAAAAGGGAACCGTGTGCTCTGTTGGGCGCAAAACGTGTGGCGTCAGTCCGTCACGGACGTGTCACCCAGCTGCACGGTAATGACCGTGCCGGCCTCCACCTCCGTACCCTCGTCGATGGACTGGCTCAGCACCCGGACGGAGCTGGACTCGCTGCCCGTGGTGCCGGAGAACCGTATCAGCAGCCCTGCCGCCGTGGCGGTGGTGTTGGCCTCTGAGGGCGTCTTGCCGATGAGATGCGGCACCACGCACTTGTCCGTGGACTTCTCCTCGCCGACGTACAGGATAACGCTGGACTTGCCGGGGATGATGGCGCCGCCGGCCGGCGTCTGGTCAGTGATCGTCTCGCCGTCGCCCACGATCTTATAGCTCAGCGCGCGGTCCTTCAGCTTCGCCTTGGCCTCCTCCACGCTCATGCCGATGACGTTGGGCACCGTGGTGTCCATGCCCAGCAGCTCCTCTGCGGAGTAGCTGGGCTCCACGCCCAGATAGGGCAGGATCTCCGCCATGACGGTGCTGGCGGTGGGTGCCACCATGTTGCCGCCGGAGACATAGGTCCCCGTGGCGCGGCTGGGGGTGTCCATGGTGATGAGCATAATGACCTGCGGGTCGTCCGCCGGCGCGAAGCACAGGAACGACACCACCACATCGCCGGTCTGGCCCTTATCGGCCGTGCCGGTCTTGCCGCCGATGCGGTAGCCCGCCACCTGGCCGTTCTTGCCGGTGCCGCTGGCCACCACGTATTCCAGACACTCCCGCACCGTGGCGGAGGTCTGCTCGCTGATGACCTGCCGCACCGGCGTGTCGTCGTGGCGGTAGGTCACGTTCCCGTCGCTATCGGTGATGCGCTCCACCAGATACGGTGTGTGCAGATACCCGCCGTTGACGCAGGCCGCCTGCGCCGCGATCAGCGCCAGGGGCGTCACGGTGAAGTTCTGGCCGAAGGCGTAGCAGGCCAGGTCCAGCTGGGTAAAGCTGCTGTCCGCGGCAAACACGCCCACGGCCTCGCCGCCCAGATCGATGCCCGTGGTGTTCATCAGCCCGAAGGACCGCATATACTCGTAGAATTTCTCGCTGCCGATCCGCAGCCCGTAGTTGATGAACGCCGGGTTGCAGGAATTCCCCACCGACTGCACCAGTGTTTGCAGGCCGTGGCCGTTCTTGTTGGAGCAGTGGATGGTGTAGCCGGAGATATTCACGCTGCCGCCGCAGTTGACGGTGGTGGTCTTATCCACCACGCCCTCCTCCAGCGCCGCAGACAGCGTCAGGATCTTAAACGTGGAGCCCGGCTCATAGGTGTCGTTCAGCGCCTTGTTGCGCCATTGCAGCAGCTGCATATCGGCCACGGTGCTCTCCCCGCGCTCGATACGCTCCTGCAGCGTCTGGTCGCTGACGGTCAGAAAGTCGTTCAGATCGTAGTTGGGATACGACGCCATGGCCAGTATGCCGCCGGTCTTGGCGTCCATCACGATGCCGCTGGCGCCGTTGGCGGCGGAGAACTTATCCACCATGCTCTCGATACCCTTTTCCAGATAGTACTGGATGGTGGTGTCCAGCGTCAGCGTCAGGTCGCTGCCGTTCTTGGCGGCGAAATACTGCTCATAGGTATACAGCATATCGTTCTCCGCCTGATCCTTGGAGGAGATGACCAGTCCGCTCTGCCCCTCCAGCTCCTTCTCGTAATAGGCCTCCAGCCCATACAGCCCCGTGTTCTCGTCGCCCACGAAGCCGATGACCTGCGCCGCCAGCGAGCCGTAGGGATAGTACCGCTTCGTGTCCGCCACCAGGTGTACGCCCGCGATCTTGTTCTCGTCCACATACGAGCGCACCTTGGCCGCCGTGTCCTCGTCCGCCCGCAGCTGTATGACCTCATACTGGGACTTCACGTTGTCCATCCGTTTCCGGATGGCCGAGGCGTCCTTGCCCAGGATCTCCGCCAGCCCTGCCGCCAGCGACTCCTTCGTCCAGCTGACGGGATTTTCCGTGTCGTTCACCGCGTTGTCGATCTCCAGCGGGGAGAGAATGATGGTCTCCGCGCTGGAGGAGATCGCCAGAATGTTGCCGCCGGCGTCATAGATGGTGCCCCGGTTAGCCGTCACCACCGTCCGCCGTGTCTGCTGGTTCACAGCCTTGCCCTGCAATTCCTCATGCCGGGTGATCTGCAGGTCGAACAGCCGGAAAAACAGCAGCACGAACATCACGACGCCCATCAGGATCATCAGTACAAAGGATCGGGTCTGAATGATCCGGTTGGCCCGCCGTACATTCTCGTTTTTTCGGTTGGAATTTTGGTTTTCTGCCACGATAGTGCCTCCTGTTTTGCCGTCGGACCCTGCTCCGGCGCCGCCGCGCCCTGCTGTTATAGACCAAGCAAGGAGCAAGAAGTCGCCTTCTTACTCCTCGCGCTTATACTATACTTTCCCTCAGCGGAAATATTCCAGTACATACGCCCACAGCGACTCTGCCTTTTCGGTAAAGCCGTTCAGCGCCGCCGCGCCGCCCGCGGCGTATACCTCCACGCTGTCCGCACCGGACAGGTCGATGTACTGTATCTGGCCGCTGCTGGGCTTGGACATACCCGCCGCCTCCGCCGCCGCCTTCACGGTGGCCAGATCGAACGTGCGCTCATACGCCGTCAGCAGCGCCACGTGCTCCTCCTCCAGGGCGGAGATCTCCCGCTTGATGGAGGACACATTATCGGAAATGCCGGTCAGCTTCACATAGCACAGCATCAGCGCGATGACCATGCCCACCACCAGCACCGTTCCCAGCAGCAGAACAGGGGAGGGCCGCACCGCGGCCCGTGCCGCGCTCTGCCGCCGCTGTACCGGCTGTACCTCCGGCTGCGCCGGCCGTACCTTCTTCTGGGGGAGCTTTCCGGCCTCGTCCAGCTGCTTTTCCCGCGCCAGCGCGTCCAGATCATATGCCAGGCTGCCGTAGGTGGCGCCGTGACGATAGTTGGCCATGTAAAACTCCCTCCTTCCTCCGTCGGTTCTTTTCCGCCGATACTTTGTTGCAGCCGCTTGCCATACACAAAGTATGGCTGCACGTCTGCGCCGCGTCTCGGCGAAAAATAACTCGCCGGATGTGGTTCTTTTCCGCCGATGCTTTGCTGTTATACCTTCTCCGCCACCCGCAGCTTGGCGCTGCGTGCGCGGGGGTTGTGCGCCAATTCCTCTTCGCCGGATACGATGGGCTTCCGGCTCACCAGCTTCAGCTTCGGCTTCCTGCCGCATACGCACACCGGGAACTCCGGCGGGCAGATGCAGCCGGTGGCCAGCTCCTGCAAGGTCTTCTTGATGATCCGGTCCTCCAGCGAGTGGAAGGAGATCACCGCCAGCCCCCCGCCTGTGTTCAGGTGCGCCGCGGCCGCCTCCAGCATGGGCGGCAGGGCGTCCAGTTCGCCGTTGACGGCGATGCGTATGGCCTGAAAGCTCCGCTTGGCCGGGTGCTGCTTCTCCCGCAGCGCCTGTGGCGGCATAGCGGACTTGATGATGTCCACCAACTCCAGCGTCGTCTCGATAGGCTGCTGCTCCCGGTGCTGTACGATCCGCTTGGCGATGGCCGGCGCGTAGCGCTCCTCGCCGTACTCAAACAGGATGCGCCGCAGCTCCTCATAACTCCAGCTGTTCACCACCTCCCGGGCGGTGAGATACGCCGTCCGGTCCATCCGCATATCCAGCGGCGCGTCGTGCATATAGCTGAAGCCCCGTTCCGCGTCGTCCAGCTGCGGAGAGGAAACGCCCAGGTCGAACAGCATACCGTCCGCCCCATCTATGTGCAAGTCGGCGAGAATATCGCCGATGCGGTCAAAATTGCTGTGGACCAGCGTCACCCGGTCCCCGTAGTCCGCCAGACGCTCCTGCGCGGCGGCAATGGCCGTCTCATCCCGGTCGATGCCGATGAGCCGTCCGGTGGTCAGCCGTTTTACGATCTCCAGCGAGTGACCCGCCCGGCCCAGCGTGCCGTCCACATAGATGCCGTCGGGCTTGATGGCCAGCGCGTCCAGGCACTCGTGCAGCAGCACCGGCACATGGCCGTAGTCCTTCTCCTGCGTCACGGTGCTCACAGGCCCATCTCCGCCATGGCGCTCTCCAGCTCGCCGGAGGCGAAGGCGTCGTTCTCCACGGCGGCCCAGCGTTCAGCGTCCCAGATCTCCGCCCGGTCAAAGCTGCCGATGACCACGACCTCTCTGGTCAGTCCCGCATACTCCCGCAGCTTGGCGGGGATGAGGATGCGTCCCTGGCCGTCCGGCTCGCAGTCCGCCGCGTAGGCGAACAGCGCCCGCAGCTTTTTCACCTCGTTGTAGGACAGCGCCTTCAGCTTGTCCATAAACGCCGCCCAGCTCTCGTCGGAGTACACCGACAGGCAGTGGTCCTGCCCCACGGTGATGTGGAACGTCTGGCCCAGCTCCTTCCGCAGCGCGGCGGGAATAAAGAGGCGCCCCTTGGCGTCGATCGTGTGTGCATACTGACCGGTCATGGGTCCGCCTCCTTCCGAAAAAAATAGTCCCCGGTGGAAAACCGTGGGAACATCCCCCACAAATATGGATATTACCCCCACAATTCACCACTAACGAGGCTAGTATACATAATCCCTGGCAAAATTGCAAGGAAAAATTATGTCTACCGCCACGGCAAAAGCCAGATATTCCGCCGGTTTTCGGCCAAATTTTTCCACTTTTTGAAACGCTTGTTCGATGGACATAAACGGAAAACTCCGGCGGGCACAAGATTTTGTGCCCGCCGGAGCCTGTTAACACAAGATGAGGATTTCTTGTGGAAATCGCAGAAAAATTTACGTGGATTTTATAGATTTTCCACAAAGTCTATAACTGCCGCCGGATACCGCGGCGGCAGCGGCGCTTTCCACCGGTCGGGACCGGCCTCGCTTTCCGTCCGAAAAGACGGACCGCCCGCCTCCATGCCACCGAAACCGCAGGCCCCGCCGCAGGCAGAGCCTGCGGCGGTCAATGTAAATGCTGTGTGGGGGAGGGGCGCGCTCAGCGCTGGCCCTCGCTCTTTTCGGCGGCGGACTCGTTCAGCTGCTGGCGCTGGGCCTGCATCTGCTCCTTGCTGGCGGCCCGGAACCGCGCCCGGGACTCCTGTACCTCTGTCAGCGCGGCCTGGATGGCCTCCTCGGTGCGGCGCAGCGCGTCCTCGGTGTAGGTGTTGGCCACGTGATACAGCTCCTTGCTGCGGTCCTCGGCCCGGCGGATGATCTCACTGCTCTTCTGGCGTGCCAGCTGCAGTGTCTCGCTCTCGGACACGATGGTGCGGGCATCCAGCTCCGCCTGACGCAGTACCTCCTGCGCCTCCTTCTTGGCCCCGGCCACATACTCGCTGCGGGCGGCGATCAGCTCCTGGGCCTTTTTCAGCTCCAGAGGCAGCTTGGCCCGGATCTCATCCAGCAGATCCAGCGCCTCGTCCCGGACGATGATACATTTGTCAGAGCTGAAGGCCACGCTTTTTGCCTCGTCGATCATGCCGTAGAGCATATCCAACAGGCGCTGTACATCTTTCTCTTCCATAGTGCGGTCCGTTCCTTTCTTTTTGTCGGCGCCGGGAGGCTCAACCCCGCTGCCGCATCAATTCCTCGGCGACCGGCGCCGGTACATACTTTTCCAATGGCTGGTGGTAGCGGATCATCTCCCGCACCATGGTGGAGCTGAAGTGCTCATACGCCGCACTGGCGGGCAGCAGCACCGTCTCCAGCCCGGGACAGATACCGCCGTTGATGCGCGCCATCTGGGCCTCCAGCTCCCAGTCGGCGCAGTTCCGCACGCCCTTCACCAGAATGTGCGCGTCCTTGCTGCGGACGAAGTCCGCCAGCAGCCCGGACCAGTTCTCCACCTCCACGTTGGGGATGTCCGCCACGGACTGGCGGATCAGCTCCAGCCGGCGCTCCGGCGTGAACATAGGCTGCTGCTTCTGGCAGTTCACCATCACGCACACGCACACCTTGTCAAAGCACCGCGCCGCCCGGCGGATGATATCCAGGTGTCCCAGCGTGATGGGGTCAAAGCTGCCGGGGTAAATGGCGATATTCATTCCGTATCCTCATTTCCGCCGCGATGATACACCGTCAGCTTGATCTTGCCGTATTTGTACTCCCGATACAGGGCATAGGGCGCGGGCATCTCCGGCAGCACCGTATCCACCGCGCTCTCTGCTATGATTATACCATGTGCACGGCAAATGTCAAACGCTGCGATATCCGTCAGCGCCTGCTGCAAGAGCCCGCTGGCGTAGGGCGGGTCCAGGAACACGATGTCGAACTTCTCCCCGCTGCGAAGATACGGCAGCGCGTCCCCCTGCCGCACCCTGGCCCTGTCCGCCAGGCGGCACAGCGCCAGATTTTCCTGTATCAGCTTCACCGCGTCCGCCCGCCGGTCGATGAACACGCACTCCGCCGCGCCCCGGCTCAGGGCCTCGATGCCCAGCTGTCCGGTACCGGCGAACAGATCCAGCACCCGCCGTCCCTCGATGTCGAATTGTATGATGGAGAACAGGCTCTCCTTCACCTTGCCGGTGGTGGGCCGTGTCTCCAGCCCCTCCAGCTCCTTCAATACCCTGCCTCTGGCAGTTCCCGTGATCACGCGCATAGTCCGTTACCCCCTGGGGTCAAAATGTTCAAAGATGACCAGGTTCCCGGCCGCCTCGGCCTTTTCCATAGTCTTCCTGTCCCGCACGGTCCAGCTGGCCTCCTGCACCTTGTAGAAGCCCCGGCACAGCCGCAGGGACAGATTGCCCCGGTCCTCAAACCGATAGGCGATGAAGTCCGGCCGCGTCCGCACGTTCAGCAGCAGGTTGGACAGGATCCACCGGATACCGCCGGGCAGATGCTGCGCGTCTCCGTGGGCGGTGAAGTTCTCGCTCAGCTGTCCCCGCAGGATATCCGGCTCGTTCTGCCACAGCCACATCAGGCACCGGGGGTCGAAGGACTCCACGCAGTACGCGCCCTTGTACTTCTTCAGCACCCTGCTGGCCGCCGCGGCCAGCGCCTCGGCGTTGCCGCGCTCCGCCTTCAGCTCCACGATCAGCGGCGCCCGGTCCGTGAACAGCGGCAGCACCTCCTCCAGCAGGGGGATCCTCTGCTCCGTCCCCTCCAGCGGGTACTGCTCCAGCGCCTCCGCGGTCAGGTCCTCGATCTCCACGTCCGCGCCCGCTGTCCGCAGCAGGGAGGCATCGTGGATCACGGCCAGCTTGCCGTCCTTCATCAGGTGCACGTCCAGCTCCGCGCCGAAGCCGTTGGCCGCCGCCCGCTTGAACGCCGCTATGGAGTTCTCCGGAATACCCTTCTCCCTGTCGTGCAGGCCCCGGTGGGCATACCGCCACTGCCGGAAATACGCCTGGTCCATCTTGCCCCGCCGGCACCGCAGGCACAGCAGATACAGCCAGAACAGCACCAGCAGTACAATAATGATAATTATGATCGCTTTCATCAGTCGTTTGTCAGCTCCTCCACCGTATTGTCAATAGCCCCGGCGTCCTCTGTGCCCGCCGCGGCAGTCTGCTTCGGCACCTCCCTGCTGTCGCCGTGCTTCACGAACAGCATGGTCACAAAGGCCAGCGCCGTGAACACCGCCGCGTAGGGGAACAGCACGTGCATTCCGAATTTGTCCATCAGCAGTCCCGACACCATGGGCGTAGCCACCTGCGCCGCCATGGACGCCGTGTAGTAAAAGCCTGTGTACTTGCCCACGTCGCCGCCGGAGGCCAGCTCCACCACCATGGGGAAGGAGTTGACGTTGATGGTGGCCCAGGCGATGCCCGCCAGGGCGAACATGGCGTTCATCAGTGCCGAGGGACTGTCCGCTGTCAGGAACCCGGCCACGCCGAAGGCCACGGTCAGCATCACCACGCCGGCCAGTATGGTCTTCTTCCGCCCGATCTTCCCGGCGATGAAGCCCACCGGCAGATAGGCGACAATGGCGGCGGCCTGGGCGATGATCAGCGTCAGGTTGTAGTCCTTGTGCAGGATGTTGCTGGCGTATACCGAGTATTTGCTGGTCACGGCGTTGTAGCCGAAGAACCACAGTACGATGCTCAGCAATATCAGCAGCAGGCTCTTCACCTCATCAGCGGACAGCTTCCGCCCCTCGTTGGGGTGATCGGTCTCCTCCGCGTCCTCAACGCCTGCGGCCACGGACTGCGCCTGCATCTCCCTTGCCCACTCCGGCTCCCGCACCGTCAGCATGAACACCACCAGCGCCGCGAGCATCAGCGCCGCGATGACGCCGAAGTAGCCCGTGTAGCTCATCATGCTGTTGCTCACCGACGCCGTGGCGAACACCATACCCAGCGCCAGCACGATGATGCCGCCGGCGCTGCCCATCAGGTTGATGACGGCGTTGGCTTTGGACCGCAGGGGCTTGGGCGTCACGTCGGGCATCAGCGCCACCGCCGGGGAACGGAACGTGGCCATGCTCAGCAGAATGATGAGCAGCAGCGCCACGAACACCACCAGCGCGCCGGGATTGGCCGCCGCCGCGTCCCGGGCGCAGGCCTGCCGCGCCGGCACCACGTAGTTGGTGTACGCCGGATCGGTGACGGTCTTGCCCTCCGGGGTGACGGTCTGGCTGCGGATGGCGGTGAACTCCGCCTCCGTGAATTTATGCCCCAGAATAAAGCTCTCGCCGCTGGGGGACAGCAGCGTGGCGTCCTTCTGCTCGTTATAGATGACCGTCAGCGCCGCCGGGTCGTCAATGGCGGACACCTTGTCCAGCCGCTTCAGCTGCGCGTTGTCCGCGAAGGACAGCGCGATCAGCGCCACCGCCGCGATCAGCGTGCCCACCACGATGAACGGCGTCCGCCGCCCTCTCGGGTGGGTGCACTTGTCAGAGATGTGCCCGAACAGCGGCAGCAGGAACAGCGCCAGCACGTTGTCCATCGCCATAATGACGCCGGACCAGGTCTGGCTCATGCCGAATTTGTTGGTCAGGATCAGCGGCACTGTGTTGTCATAGGCCTGCCAGAAGGCGCAGATCAGGAAAAAAGCAAAGCCGACCAGAATGGTGCGCTTGTAATTCAGCTTCATGGTGTCTCCTCCCACGCGCGGAATACCGCGTTGATATCGTCGTACACCCATGTGGGGCGTATGCCGTCTCTTTCAATGTCGTCCCGTGTCCCCTCGCCGGACAGCACGAAAACGCTGTCGATCCCGGCGTTCACCGCGCAGGCGATGTCCGTGTACAGCCGGTCGCCGAGCAGCACCGCCGCCTCCGGCGGGTACCCGGTCCCCTCCAGCGCCAGCTGCACCATGGCGGGCTGGGGCTTGCCGATGAACTCCGGCTCCCGTCCGGTGGCCCGGTGCAGCATCTCACATACGCTGCCGCAGTCCGGTACCGAGCCGTACCAGGTGGGGCACACCCAGTCCGGGTTCGTGGCCAGCCAGGTGACGCCCCGGTTCAGCAATATGCAGGCGTCCTCCAGCTTCTGAAACGTCAGCTCCCGGTCGAAGCCGCTGAGCAGGATCTCCGCGCCGTCCTCCCGGTCACAGGTGACGGGTATCCCCGCCGCTGCCAGCTGATCGTAAAAGGACCGGGTGCCCTGCACATAGCACCGGCGTCCCGGATACCGTCTCCGCAGCAGGTCAATGGCCGCGTCCACCGAGGTCAGGTAGTCCTCCCGCCCGGTGGCGATGCCCATGCCGTTCAGCTTTTCTATATAGCCCTCCACGCCTTTGGAGGAGTTGTTGGTCAAAAACAGATACCGTCCGCTCTTCTCCCGTATGCGGGAGAGAAAGGCCGTTACCCCGTCGAACAGCCGGTCGTCCAGATAGATGGTCCCGTCCATGTCCAGCAGAAACAGCCGCTTATCCTGTAAACGTCCCAAGGAGCGCCCTCCTTTTCAGATACATACCATAAAAGACAGAATACCACACGTTTGCCGCGATGGCAACAAAAACCCCGTCACACCACCTGAAAAATAAAGAATTTCAGATAGTTCGTCTCCTCCACGCCCCACAGGATGGGGTGGTCGGCGCACTGCTGCCGCGCCTCGATCTGCCGCAGCTGCACCCCCGCGTCCCGGGCGGCGTCCCGCAGCATCTTGATGAACAGCGCCTCCGACGCGAAGTGGCTGCACGAGCACGTGGCCAGATATCCGCCCCGGGGCAGCAGCTTCATGGCCCGGTAGTTGATCTCCTTGTACCCGGTCATGGCGTTGTGTATGGTCCTGCGGCTCTTGGTGAAGGCCGGCGGGTCCAGTATGATGAAGTCGTATTTCCGCGGCTGCTCCGCCAGCTGCGGCAGCAGGTCGAACACGTTGGCGCACACGCAGTCTATCACGCCGTCCAGCCCGTTTTTCCGCGCGTTCTCCGCCGCGCAGTCCACGGCGAACTGCGACACGTCCACGGCGGTCACGCGCTTCGCCCCGCCCTTTGCGGCGTTCAGGGCGAAGGAGCCGGTGTGGGTGAAGCAGTCCAGCACCGTCCTGCCCTTTGCCAGCTTCGCCACCGCCAGCCGGTTGTACTTCTGGTCCAGGAAGAAGCCGGTCTTCTGCCCGTTCTCAAAGTCCACCGTGTACCGTATGCCGTTCTCCGTGATGTCCTCGGCGGGGCCCTCCGGCGCGGCCTCGCCGGGCAGCGTCATCCAGCCCTTGCCCTGCGCCATGCCCTCCAGCGTCCGAAGGGCCGCGTCGTTGCGTTCGTACACGCCCCGGATGACCTGCCCGTCCTCCCGCAGGATGCGTACCAACAGCGGCAGCACCCGTTCCTTGATGCGTTCCATGCCCAGGCTCAGTACCTGGGCCACCAGCACGCGCTCGAACCGGTCCACCGTCAGCCCCGGAAAGCCGTCCGCCTCCCCGAAGATAATGCGGCAGCACCGGCTGTCCGCCTCGCCCATCACCGTTTTGCGGTAGTCCCAGGCGTAGCGCAGCCGCCGTTCCCAGAAGGCATCCCCCGCCGGGTCGTCGTTGGCGTTCCGCGTCACCAGCCGCACCCGTATTTTGGACGCGCTGTTATAGAACCCGCAGCCCAGCCAACTGCCTTTTTTCGACACCACATCCGCCAGGCCGCCGTCCTCCGGCGTGCCGCTGACCGACACCACCTCGCCCTCATAGACCCACGGGTGTCCGTCCACGATGGCGCGCTCCCCCTTGGGGGTGATGGTGACGATGGGATACGGTCTGGCAGCTTTCATGGCGGTTACTCCTTTTGTACAGGAAAATTTCTCCTAAGTATAGCACAAAGACAAGCATATTTCCATACGATGTATAAATAAAGTATCGCTGAAGTACAGACAAAGTATAGTAAAACGCACAGAACAAGTATAGGAGGAACTGCCATGCCGCGTATCTTTTTAAGTCCATCTACCCAGGAATATAACCCATATATCACCGGAAACGGCTCAGAAGAGTACTTTATGAACCAAATTGCCGACGCCATGGAGCCCTATCTTTTGGCCAACACCATCCGTTTTACCCGCAACACCCCCGACATGACCGCCGCCAGCTCCATCCGCCTGGCAAATTCTGGAAGTTACGATTTTTATTTGGCGCTTCACTCCAACGGCAGCACCGATGGTACCAAGGAGGGCGCCGTCCGCGGTGTCATCGCTTTTTATTATCCCACCAGTGCTAATGGCCGCCGCGCGGCGGATATTTTTGTGAAAAATTTGAAAGACATCTATCCGATGCCGGACAAGGTCTATGCCCGTGCCACCACCACGCTGGGCGAGGTCCGCCAGCCCTATATGCCCTCCGTACTGCTGGAGCTGGGCTACCACGACAACACCGCTGATGCCCGCTGGATCGAGGACAATATCCAGGCCATTGCCGCCAATTTGGTGCTGTCGCTGACAGAGTACTTCGGCCTGCCTTTCGTCACACCCATAACACCCTGGCAGGGCACGGTGCAGACGCCGGGCGGAGGTCCGCTGAACCTTCGTGCGGCCCCTGGCGCCCGGGCCGAGGTAGTCACACTCTTGCCCAACGGTGCAAAGCTCACTGTCTACGGTCGCTACCAGGAATGGTATACGGTGGGTTACCAAGGCCGTCTGGGTTACGCTTACGCCGATTTCATTCAGTGACCCAACAGATACGGTGCCCTGCCTGAAAAACGACAAAAGAAAAGTTTACTTTGCCCTTGACAGTTGACCATAATATGTTTAATATAGTAAAGGATCATTATCGGGGCATAGGAGCCTTTCCACCCCGGTTGTCATCCGGCACCATATTTTGTGCCGACGCAAAAACCCAATAACAACATAGGAGGAATGTACCATGACCACAACTGGCTGGATCGTGGCCATCCTCTCGTTCGCTGTCGCCCTCGTTCTGGGCTTTGCGGCCTGCACGCTTATCCGCCGCCGCAAGGAAAAGAACGACCAGCGCAAGATCGAAGACGCCGAGCAGGAAGCTCTGCGTATCGTCAACGAGGCCATCAAGAGCTCTGAAAACAAAAAGAGAGAAGCACTCCTTGAAGCAAAAGAAGAGATTTTGAAGAACCGCAGCGAGTACGAGAAGGAAGTCAAGGAACGCCGCGCCGAACAGCAGAAGCAGGAACGCCGCCTGCAGCAGAAGGAAGAGAATCTCGATCACAAGACCGAGATGATCGAGAAGAAAGAGGAGGCCCTGGCCCAGAAGCACGCTGCTCTGGACAAGGAGCAGGAGGAGATCAAACTCATCAAGCGCAGCCAGACGGAGATGCTGGAGCGTATCTCCGGATTCACGGCGGATCAGGCTAAGGATTACCTGATCGCCCAGGTGGAGTCCGAGGTCACCCACGAAACGGCGCTGAAGATCAAGGAGATCGAGGCCCGCGCCAAGGACGAGGCCGACCAGCGTGCCCGCGAGATCGTGGCCACCGCCATCCAGCGCTGCGCCGCCGACCACGTGGCCGAGATCACCGTCAGCGTGGTGCCGCTGCCCAATGACGAGATGAAGGGCCGCATCATTGGCCGCGAGGGCCGCAACATCCGCACACTGGAGACGCTTACCGGCGCGGATCTGATCATCGACGACACGCCGGAGGCCATCACCGTCTCCTGCTTCGAGCCGGTCCGCCGCGAGATCGCGCGGCTGGCCCTGGAAAAGCTTATTGCCGACGGCCGCATCCACCCTACCCACATTGAAGAAATGGTGGAGAAGGCCCGCCGCGAGGTGGACGGCGTCATCCGCGCCGAGGGCGAGCGCGCCGTGCTGGAGACCGGTGTCCGCGGCCTGCACCCGGAGCTGCAGAAGCTGCTGGGCAAGCTGCACTACCGCACCAGCTACGGCCAGAACGTGCTGCAGCACTCTATCGAGGTCAGCCATATCGCCGGTATGATGGCCGCGGAGCTGGGCGCCGATGTGCAGGCTGCCAAGCGCGCCGGCCTGCTGCACGATATCGGCAAGGCCCTGGACCATGAGTTCGAGGGCACCCATGTGGCGCTGGGCGTGGAATACGCCCGCAAGTACCGCGAGAAGGAAGACATCATCCATGCCATCCAGGCCCATCACGGCGACGTGGAGTGCCGCACGCTGGTGGCCTGCCTGGTCCAGGCGGCGGACGCCATTTCCGCGGCCCGTCCGGGTGCGCGGCGCGAGAACCTGGAAAATTATATTAAACGTTTGGAAAAGCTGGAGGAGATCACCGGCAGCTATCCCGGCGTTGAGAAGAGTTATGCCATCCAGGCCGGCCGTGAGGTCCGCGTCATGGTCAAGCCCGAGCAGGTCAGCGAGGATGAGATGGTCATCCTGGCCCGTGAGCTGGCCAAGCGCATCGAAAGCGAGCTGGAATATCCCGGTCAGATCAAGGTCCACGTTCTGCGTGAGACGAAGGTCGTGGAGTACGCGAAATAAAAATTTAATGTTTGCAGGGGCCGCTTCGCATTGCGAAGCGG
>FR881530.1:0-33997 GCA_000435555.1 Firmicutes bacterium CAG:176 | reverse complement strand
GGCCGCTTCGCATTGCGAAGCGGCCCCTCTTTTGCTATAATGTCTTCGAGTACACAGAAAAACCGACCGGACCCCCGATGGAGGACATACTATGAAGCGTTTTCTGCTGTTATTTCTGCTGCTGGCCCTGCTGCTGAGCCTGACCGGCTGCTTTACCATCACCGGAGACACGACCGACACCTCACCGGAGGGGAAGCAGGAGGAGCCGGAGGAGCAGCACCTGACCGCTGACGTTGACGAGACGCAGGTCTGGCAGCGCACTACCGGCGCGCCCTGGACCGGCGGAGAACCCCAGACCGTCAGTGCCGACTTTGAGCGCATTAGTGGCGCGGCGGCCCAGGGCATGACCGTGGGGCAGGAACTTCTGCTGCTGGATTTCATGGACTGTTACTACCAGTCCGTTGCCGACCTGCGGGTCATTGACCCGGCCGTGCTGTTTGCCGACAGTGAGGAGACGCTCTACCACAAGAATATCTGGCACGGCCTGTGCGTCATCCGCAAGCTCTCGCCCATCGACCTGACCATGACCTCATACAGCTACTCCCTCCGGTGCGTATCCATTACACCCTCCGAGGAGACCGAGGGCGACGTGGACCTGGTGCTCCGGGAGAATAATGTGGTCTATTTCAAGGGCTTGAATGGCCTGCCCTCGGAGCAGTTCGGTATCAAGCACACCTTTACCCTCCGGGGGGAGGGAGACGACTGGTCCATCGTGAAGCACTGGTCTGATGACAATCCCTATTACAGCGCCGACTATGACCGCACTACCCATCAGGACAAGAATTTTCCCGCTATCACCGACTACATAGAGGTCCGCCGCGACCTGCCCCGCGAGGGACTGAGCGTGACAGCCGCTGCCGATCACACCTATGACCGCGACGCGGCCCGGGCTTATATGCTCACCTGGGTGGGCAAGCGTAATCCGGCCTTCATGGCTTACGACGACTACGGCGGGAACTGCATGAACTTCGGCTCCCAGGTGCTGGCTGCCGGCGGTATTCCCATGGACACGAACGGTGGCTATGAGACGGGCTGGTACTGGTACAGCGCCAGCCAGACCACGCTGCCCTGGGTCAATGTGGGGTCCTTCCGGGACTATGTGGCGGCACCCCGTGTAAGCGGTTTGGTGGCTGTGGCGGACGCGCCCTATTTCAGCGGTGAGACCGGCGATATCATCACCATGGGTGTGGACGAGCCGGCTAACCATACCACCGTTATTCTGGACACCATTACGGATGAAAGCGGCAATGTGGTGGACTATCTGCTCTGCTCCAACACGGCGGATTTGCGGAATTTCCCCGCGTCCGCGTATTACTATACCAATCGTCAGCTGATCAGGATCATCGGCTGGAACGACTGAGCAAGGAGGCATATTCCGTGGAATACAAGGTTCTGGCACTGGGCGATGTGGCCAGCGAAACGGGCCTGCAGCTGCTGGAAAAGAAGCTGCGGGCATTCAAAAAGGAGCATGACGTGCGCTTTACCGTGGTCAATGGGGAGAACATCTCCGGCAGCGGCCTGACGAAGGCGCAGGCGGAGGCCCTGTTTGCCGCCGGCGCGGACGTGATCACCCTGGGCAACCACACCTTCGGCAAGCCTCAGATCGCCGCCTATCTGGACGAGGAGCGCTATATCCTCCGGCCCGCCAACTTTACCGGTCGCGCGCCGGGGCACGGCTGTCAGGTGGTAGACTGCGGCGCGTTCAGCGTGGCGGTATTGGTGCTCATCGGCCGCTGCGACCTGGACTTCAACGCGGAAAATCCCTTTACCACCGCCGATAAGCTGCTGAAGGCGCAGACGGACAAGCCCACCTTTACACTGGTGGAGTTCCACGCCGGAGCCACCAGCGAAAAGCTGGCCATGGCCTACCATCTGGATGGCCGTGTCTCCGCCCTTTGGGGTACCCACACTCACGTGCCCACGGCGGACATGCAGGTATTCCCCAAGGGTACCGGCTATGTCACCGATCTTGGCATGACCGGCCCCATCCGTTCTGTCCTGGGCATCCGGCCGGAGCAGTCCGTGGAGTTTTTCCTGGGCGGTCTGCCGGGCCGCTATCAGGCGGCGGAGGGCCCCTGCTCCGCCCAGGGGTGCATTTTTACCCTGAACAGCGACACGGGGCTGTGCGAAAAAGTGGACAGAATAGAGATGAAATAACTGGTAGGTACGAAAAGCGGACTGGAAAAATTTTTGAAAAAACTTGAAAACAGGAGTGAATTTTTGGCTATGTCTGTGGAGAAAGTAAGAGAATATCTGATGCCTTACGGCGTCGCAGATCGTATGCGCGAGTTTGAGGTCTCCAGCGCCACGGTGGAGCTGGCTGCTCTGGCTGTGGGTGTGGAGGGTGCCCGTATCGCCAAGACCCTCAGCTTTAAGGTGGGGGAGGACCCCATCCTCATCGTGGCCGCCGGCGACGCCAAGGTGGACAACAGCAAGTATAAGCACTTCTTCGGCGCTAAGGCCAAAATGCTCACCGCCGAAGAGGCTGTGGAGCGTATCGGCCACGCCGTGGGCGGCGTGTGCCCCTTCGCTCTGCCCGACGACGTTAAGACGTACCTGGATGTGTCCCTCAAGCGCTTTGACACGGTGTTCCCCGCTGTGGGCAGCGCGGCCAGCGCCATTGAGCTGACCTGTGACGAGCTGGAGCACTGCTGCGGAAAGAACTTCGTTCAGTGGGTGGATGTGTGCAAGGGCTGGCAGGAAGAGGAAGCGTAAATGGTGCGGGTCGTTCACGCAGGTGACTTCCACCTGGACAGTGCCTTCGGTGCGCTGACGCCGGAGCAGGCCCGCCAGCGTCGTATGGAGAGCCGCCGCACGCCGGAGCGCCTGGTGGAGTGGGCCAACGACCACGGTGCAGACCTGCTGCTCCTCTCCGGCGACCTTTTCGACAGCGACAGCCCCTATGGCGACACCGCGCCCCTGCTGGCCCAGGCACTGGGGTGCTTCCGCGGTCAGGCAGTCATCGCCCCCGGCAACCACGATCCCCTTACACCGGACGGGCCCTATGCCCGCACGCGCTGGAGCGACAACGTTCACATCTTTACAGAGGACCGTATGCAGACCATTACATTTCCGGACCTGAACTGCGCCGTACACGGCGCGGCCTTCACCGCCCCGGAGTGTCCCACGGACAGTGTACTTCCCGGCTTCCGTGTGCCGCAGGACGGCCTTATCCACATTGGTCTGCTCCATGGCGACGTTACGACCTCCGACAGCCGCTACCGTCCGATCCGCGCGGCGGATATCGCCGGCAGCGGGCTGGACTATCTGGCGTTGGGTCATGTTCACAGCTGCAGCGGCGTTCTGACCGCCGGGGCGGTCCCTTATGCCTATTGCGGCTGCATCGAGGGCCGCGGCTTCGACGAGCTGGGCGAACGGGGATTTCTCTTCGGCGAGGTGGGGGCGGGCACCGCCGATCTGCGATTTGTCCCCTTTGCCCGGCGCCGCTACTGCATCGCCCAGGTGGATGTCACCGATGGCGACGCCCTCACCGCCCTGGAACGTACCCTGCCCCATGATACGGAGCAGGATATCTACCGCCTGCGTCTGACCGGTACGCCGGAGCAGCCGCCCCGCCTGTCCCTGCTGGAGGAGGCCCTGTCGGGCCGATTCTTTGCTCTGCAGCTGCGGGACGAGACTACCGTGCGCCGGGACCTGTGGGACAAGTGCGGCGAGGATACGCTGCGGGGCCTGTTTTTGCAGGAGTTGCGCCGCCAATACGACGCCGCCCCGGACGACGCTGTCCGCCGCCGTATTGAGCAGGCGGCCCGATTCGGCACGGCGGCCATGGATGACCGGGAGGTATGAGCATGAAGAATATCCTGATGATCGGCACCGGCGGTACCATCGCCAGTGAGATGACGCCCTCCGGCCTGACGCCGGAGCTGAACAGCACGCAGCTGCTGTCCTTCGTTCCCCGTATCGGCGAGATGTGCCATGTGGATTGCGTTCAGCTCTACAGCCTGGACAGCACCAATATCCGTCCCGCCCATTGGCTGGGTGTGGCCAAGGCCGTGCGGGAGAATTACGCCAGATATGACGGCTTTGTTATCTCCCACGGCACGGACACCATGGCCTATACCGCTGCCGCGCTTAGCTATCTGATCCAGGGCAGCCCAAAGCCCATCGTCCTTACCGGCGCGCAGAAGCCTATCTGGTTCGACGGTACCGACTCCAAGCGCAACCTGACCGACGCGTTTCTCTACGCCTGTCGCGGCTGCGGCGGCGTGCAGATCGTATTCAACGGCAAGGTCATCCTGGGTACCCGTGCCCGCAAGACCTGCTCCAAGAGCTTTCAGGCCTTTTCCAGCGTCAACTATCCCGACCTGGCCGTGGTACAGGACGAGCACCTGCTGCAGTATATGCGCTGCGCCTGCTATCCCAGCCCGGTGTTCTATGACGCGCTGGACGACAAGGTGGGACTGCTGAAGCTGATCCCCGGCACCCCCGCCGCTGTGCTGGAATTCATGCTGGACCGGTTTGACGGCCTGGTCATTGAGTCCTTCGGCGTAGGCGGCCTGCCGGAATATGAGGGCGACGCCAGCTATTTCGATATCATTCACCGGGGAATCGCGCGGGGCAAGCTGGTGGTCATGACCACCCAGGTGCCCAACGAGGGCAGCAATCTGGCGGTCTATCATGTGGGCGGGCGGCTGAAAAGCGCCCTATGTCTGCTGGAGGCCTACGACATGACCACGGAGGCTGCCGTGGCCAAGCTTATGTGGATCATGGGGCAGACCCGTGATTTCGACGAGACGGAGAGGCTGTTTTACCGCCCGGTGGCCCGGGATATACTGTATGAGAATTAAAAAGGAAGCGCCGGGGGCGCTTCCTTTTTTTGCAGTTTATGACGAAGAGGGGATACGTTTGCCTCAGCTGTTCTTTTTTGTCACCGGGCGGCGGTACAGCAGACGGGCCAGCTTCTTCCGGTCAAAGGGAATGAGAGGGTACAGGTATCCCTTACCCACCAGCGGCTTTGCCGTCACGATCAGCGTCAGCGTGATCGCGATCCCTGCCGCGAAGCCCCACCAGTCCCACAGCCAGATCAGCACCAGCAGCAGCATCCGGCACAGCTTTGTGGCGTAGCCCATCTCATAGCTGTGCTGGGCGTAGTTGGCCACTGCCACGAAGGCCATATACACCAGCACCTCCGGCACCAGCCACCGGGCCTGCACCGCGAAGTCGCCCAGTATCAGCGCACCCAGCATACTGAACGAGTTGCTCAGCACATCCGGTGTGTTCAGCGACGCGATCTTCAGTATGTCAATGATCAGCTCCACCAGCAGCAGCTGCACGATCAGCGGCACATAGTATTCGTCCTGTACCAAAAGGAAACGCAGGTTCTCGTGCAGCGTATCCGGGTTCTTCACCAGCAGGTACCACAGCGGTGTAATGAACATGGTCAGCAGCAGCACCAGCGTCCGTATGATCTGCAGATACGTGCCGATGAGGGGCGGGAAGTAGTAGTCGTTGATCTCCTCGTTGAACCGCAGGATCGTTGTGGGCAGCAGCAGGGCCGACGCTGAATTGTCCACCAGCACCACCACATCGCCCTCCATGATACACGCCGTGGCCACGTCCGGACGCTCGGTATACCGCACCTTGGGAAACGGGTTCCAGAATTGCCGGGGCGCGATGGCCTCCGCAATGGTCTCCTGACTCATGGCCACCGACCGCAACTGGATGTGCATCAGCTTTTCCCGCAGGGCCCGCAGCAGCCCCTCGTCTGCCTCGCCCTCCATGTAGCACAGGGCCACGTCCGTGCCCGAGCGCTCCGGCAGCTGCAATCGCTCCAGCCGCAGATGGGTGTCCCGTACCCGCCGCCGCAGCAGCGCCGCATTCTGCATGAGGTTCTCTACGAAGCCGTCGTGGCTGCCCCGCAGTACCCGGCTGGTATCCGGCTCCTCCACCGACCGGGTGGGGAACTGCTTGGCGTCCAGCACCACCCCGCCGCCGAAGCCGTCGATGATCGCCAGCGTCTTCCCAGCGAATACGCCCATCACCGCCGCGTCACGGTCCGACTCGGCCGCCGCATCGCAGGCGGACACATACCGCCGGCAGAAGTCCGCCGCGTCCGTCACGTCGTCCAGGCCGGGCAGTGCCTGCCACCCGGCGATGACCCGTTCCAGCAGGTCCTCCTGGGCGTAGCCGTTTACCACCCACAGCCGCGCCTGCCGCCCGCCGATGGACAGGTCGCGCCCTGTCATATCAAAGCACCGGCCCACACCCAGCAGCTCGTTCAGCTCCGCCGCTTTCAGCGAAAAGCACCCTGCGCCGCGATAATAGCCCGCCATTTCCGGGGCCGTCTCGTTTCCGCCCTGTTTTGCCTGTTCCATGATGCCTTCTGTCCTCCGTCTGCCATTTTCCGGTAGCATTTCCCGCCTGCGGAATTTTATGTATGCCCCGGACAGGCCCTGCATATCGTGTAAAAAAGGAGGTGGCAGCCATGAAAAGAAGCGCGGCGGCGGCCCTTATTCTGATGGTGCTGCTCTTCGGCGGCGCCTACCTCACCGCCACGGAGCCGGACGCGCCTGCACCGGAGACACCGCAGGCACAGGGGGACGGGGAGGTCGTGCTGACCATAAAAACCGGGGAGACAGCGGAGCGGATGACGCTGCGGGACTACCTTGTGGGCGTGGTCCGGGGTGAGATGCCTGCCTCCTTTGAGATGGAGGCGCTGAAGGCCCAGGCCGCGGCCGAGCGTACCTACGTCTACTACCAGCTGGCGCAGGGCCGTAAGGACGCGCATCCCGACGCCGACTTCTGTACGGACCATACCTGCTGCAGCGCCTATCTCTCCGAGACAGCCGCAAAGGAAAAGTGGGCCGCCGACTTTGCTCCCTGGAATACCCGCGTCGTCCAGGCTGTGGCGGACACGGACGGTCTGGTGGCCCTCTACGACGGGGAACCGATCCTGGCGGTGTTCCACTCATCCTCGGCGGGCAGGACCGCCGCGGCCGGGGATGTCTGGTCCGGCGACCTGCCCTATCTGGCCAGCGTCGCCAGCCCGGAGAGTGCCGACACCGTACCCAACTATTACAGCACCGTGACCTTCACCGCGGCGGAGGCAAAAGACCGTCTGCTGGCGGCCCACCCGGAGATAAAACTCACCGGCGCGCCGGAGACGTGGTTCGGCGCAGTGACGGAGAATGATTCCGGCCGGGTAGAGACCGTCTCCGTGGGCGGTACGGACATCGAGGGCACGGAGATGCGCCGCATCTTCTCCCTGCGCTCGGCCTGCTTTACCCTGACGGCGGATGCGGAGAGCGTTACGTTCCGCGTCACCGGCTACGGCCACGGCGTGGGCATGAGCCAGTACGGCGCGGAGCAGCTGGCAAAGGCGGGGAAGACTTGGCAGGAGATACTGGCGTGGTATTACACCGGTGTGACCATCGGACCGGCGGGGTGACATCGGCCGAGGGGCCGACTGGGGTGCAGAAATGCGTGACAAGCGGAAAAAAACGTGGTATAATCTATAAATTATGCGGGATATTCACAAATTGTTCAGGAAAAGCCTGCCCCGCAGGATGTAAGATATACCCAACGATATGTACCGGGAGGAGAGCGCCTATGGCACGCAACATTCTGGTGGTCGAGGATGACCGCAATATATCCGATCTGATCCGTATGTACCTGGAGAAGGAGGGCTTCGAGGTCCGCAGCGCCTATGACGGCGGCAAGGCCATCGAGGAGTACGACAAGCAGGCCCCCGACATGGTGCTGCTGGATATCATGCTGCCCGTGGTGGACGGCTGGGGCGTATGCGCCCATATCCGCGAGAAGGGCAAGACGCCCATCATTATGCTCACCGCCAAGAGCGACGTGGGCGACCGCATCACCGGACTGGAGATGGGCGCGGACGACTATCTGGTCAAGCCCTTCGAGATGAAGGAGCTCATGGCCCGGATCAATGCCGTGCTCCGCCGCAGTGAGATACCCGACGATACCAAGAAAAAGCTGGTGTTCGACAAGCTGGTCATCAATCTGGACAGCTATGAGCTGCTTGTGGACGGCAAGAAGGTGGACACGCCCCCCAAAGAGCTGGAGCTGCTGTATCATCTGGCGGCTACGCCCAACCGGGTCTATACCCGCAACCAGCTGCTGGACGAGGTCTGGGGCTTTGACTATTTCGGCGACAGCCGCACCGTGGACGTGCACATCAAGCGCCTGCGGGAGAAGATCGAAAATGTCTCGGACCAGTGGGAGCTGAAAACGGTCTGGGGCGTGGGCTATAAGTTTGAAGTGAAGTAAGCATGGGCGAGAGGATCAAACGTATCACCGGCAGCCTGTATTGGCGGCAGTTTATGCTCACCGCCGGTATGGTGGTGCTGACCATGGCCCTGCTGGGCGTGTCCTTCTACGCGCTGAGCTATAACTACACCGTCTCGGAGAAGCGGCAGGAGATGCAGGACCGGGCGGTGCTGGTGGCGCAGCTGTCTGTGGACTATTTTACCGCCGGCGATGACGCCGAGCGTGACCAGGGGGACGCGCTGCGCTCTCTGGCCGGCGTGGCCTCCCGGATGACGGACGTGGACTTCCTGATCTGCGACACCACCGGCAGCGTCCTGCTGACGACGGATGCCGATTTGGCCGGAAAGACCGTCGTTGTCCCCGAGGACATTACCCAAACGGTGCTGGGCAGCGAGAGACTGTACGAGGGCCGCAGCACCGTGGGCGTATATGAGAAAAAGCAGTTCGTGGTGGGCGTGCCCATGACAGACGCGGACGGCAACACTCTGGGCCTGGTGCTGGCGGTGATGAACAGCGCCGAGCTCATGCAGATGTGGCGCTCATTCATCGCCCTGTTCTTTATGACCAGCGCCATTATCCTGCTGCTGGCGTTCGTGGCCAGCTTTGTCACCTCCATGCGGCAGATACAGCCCCTGACCGAGATGGTCAAGGCGACCCGTGCCTATGCCGGCGGCGATTTCGATGTACGGATGCAGGAGACCGGTGACTGCGGCGAGATCAGTGAGCTGGCGGCCTCCTTCAATGCCATGGCCGACTCCCTGCAGGAGACGGAGCGCCAGCGCCGGGACTTTATCGCCAATGTGTCCCATGAGCTGAAGACCCCCATGACCACCATCGCCGGCTACACCGACGGCATTCTGGACGGCACCATCCCGCCGGAGAAGGAGCGCCAGTATCTTCAGATCATCTCCGACGAGAGCCGCCGTCTCAGCCGCCTGGTGCGGCGTATGCTGGATATCTCCCAGATACAGAACAAGGAGATGAAGAAGGAGGAGTTTGATCTCTGTGAGTCCGCCCGTATTGCCCTGCTGTCCATGGAGAAGAAGATCACGGACCGTGGGCTGGACGTGGACGCGGAGATCCCCGAGGACTCCGTCATGGTCCAGGGCGACCGGGATCTGATCACCCAGGTCATTTACAACCTGCTGGAGAATGCGGCCAAATTCGCCACACCTGGCTCCCAGCTGTATCTGGGTCTGGCGGTCAACGGCGAGAAGGCCTATGTCACCGTCCGCAACCTGGGCTCCACCATTCCGGCAGAGGAGATACCACTGCTGTTCGAGCGCTTCCACAAGTCCGATAAGTCCCGCAGTGAGGACAAGGACGGTTACGGCCTGGGGCTGTATATCGTCAAGACCATCCTGGCCCAGCACAAGGAGCAGATCACCGTCACCAGTCAGGACGGTGTAACGGCCTTTACCTTTACCATGCAGATGGCGCACGGCGCGCCCCGAGAGGTGCTCTAATATGTATGATGAAAATAAAATGCCGCTGACGCCCGATCCGGCGGCTCCTGCCCCGGAGCAGGAGCCGGACGAGGTCGTCAGCTGGTATGTCCGTCCGGACGAGGGGCAGGAGATCACGGACTGCTATGTGCAGCCGGGCCCCATGCCCGCTGCCGCGGCGCCCAAAGCTGTCCGGCAGGAGAAGCGCCGCAGCCGCAAGGGCCTGTGGACGTTTCTGGTCATCCTGGCCGTGCTGGTAGGCGTGGTGCTGGGAGTGGCCATCGTCTCCGCCCTGCGGGGCGGCAATACGGACGGCTATGGCGATGACTTCGACGACGGCGATCACGATGCCAGCAGTATCGTGGATATCTTCCAGAGCGATGTGCCCACCATCCCCCGGGCGGACACGGACCCCGATCTGCGCTTTTATTGCGAAAAAGCAGGGGAGGAGAAGCTGACTATCCAGCAGATCTATCAGCAGGTAAACCCCGCCACGGTGCTGGTGCTCACCGACCTGGGCGAAAAGGCCAGTGTCGGCACCGGGGTCATCCTGACGGCGGACGGCTATATCGTCACCAACGCCCATGTGATCGCCGGCGGGCAGAACGCGCTGGTGGCGCTGTACAACGGCGACCGCTACGAGGCGGAGCTGGTGGGCTTCAGCAGCACGGAGGATCTGGCGCTGCTGAAGGCGGTGAACGCCTCCGGCCGGCCCACTGCGCCCCTGGGCGACAGTGAGGAATGCCAGGTGGGCGATACGGTCTACGCCATCGGCAACCCGCTGGGCGTTGAGCTGCGGGGCACACTGACCCAGGGCATCATCTCCGCCATCGACCGTCCCGTCACCATGGAGGGCCGCGTGATGACGCTGCTCCAGACCACCGCTGCCCTGAACAACGGCAACTCCGGCGGCCCGCTGATCAATGAGTACGGCCAGGTCATCGGCATCAACACACTAAAAATGAGCAACACCCTGTCCGACATCTCTGCCACGGTGGAGGGCCTGGGATTTGCCGTCCCGTCCAGCCGTGTGGTGTCCGTCATCAATGATATCATCGCCACCGGAGGCTTCCGCGGCCTGCCCTCGATCGGCATCTACGTGCAGGAGACGGAATTTGCCGACGGTACGACCCACCCGGTGATCGATTCCGTCACGGAAAACTTCGGCGCCGAGGAAGCGGGGCTGCAGAAGGGCGACGTAATTCTGGCGGCGGACGGTATAGGCGTCAGCACCAACACCGATCTGCTGGCCGTCCGCCGGACCCACATCGTGGGCGAGAGCGTCGTGCTCACTATCCGGCGTGACGGACAGACCTTTGATGTGACGGTCGTCCTCTACCCGGTGGAGGAATGATCACTTTACAGCGCAGAAACAGGGACAAGGCCATGGCCTTGTCCCTGTTTTACACCGCAAAACGACGGATATTTACAGATAATAAACAAATAGTATACATTTTATTGCCGGAATTTGCGGCTATTTTCGCCTTCGTTCCCGCCATAGCTGCCGCAGGCTGCCGACGGCCGCCAGCAGCAGATATGCCCCGAACAGCCGCCGCAGTATCGCTGTGTCCACCGCCGTCGCCGCCAGTGCACCGGCCGCCGCAGCCGTTGTGCCCCAGGGGATAGCGGATTTCAGCACCTCCGTTTCCAGCAACCCGTTCCGCTTGTGGGCGATGACGCCCATGGCCGCCGTAGGCAGGAAGTACAGCAGATTGACCGCGGCGGCCTGCTGCTGCGGAACACCCAAAATGAGCGTCATAACCAACAGCAGCAGGGTCCCGCCGCCCACGCCCCAGGCGGACAGGATGCCGGCGCCGAACCCCGCAGCCATTGGTATCAGCCAACTTTTCACAGGATATACCTCACGCCGCCGTACAGCAGAAAGGCGGCGAACAGTCCCCGCAGCCATGTGACGCTGACGCGGCGGAACAGCCGTCCGCCCACCAGACCGCCCACCAGCCCGCCGATGAGGTATGGCAGCGCGGCGGCCCAGTCGAAGGGCTGCCGCAGCAGGTATACTGCCGCGCTGACGGCGCTTAGGGGCAGTATGGCCGCCACGCAGGTGGCGAAGGCCTGCTTGCCAGCCAGACCGCACCAGCCGTTCAGCAGGGGGGCCAGCCAGCCCGCCCCAGCCGTTCAGCAGGGGCACCAGCACCATGCCGCCGCCCCCGCCGAACAGTCCGTTCACCAGCCCTGCCGCCGTGCCGGACAGGGCATATTTTGTCTTTGCCTGCATTGTGCCGCCTCCTTTATGTATGCGCCCATCCGGGCGCGGGGTTTACTGGCACTTCTGGTAGCTTTGGCAGTCGGTGCACTGGTCCATGGTGGGGCGGCTCTCGTGGGTGCCGACCTGAATGGCAGTCAGACCGCAGTTGTCCACGTCCTTGCAGTGGTGGGCACAGTTGGTGACGGTGCACTTGATGGACGCATTGGGGGTGCAGGCGCACCCGTCGTTGGTACAGGCTCTGTTCATGGTGTTTCCTCCCTGAAAAATAAAAAGTCAAGCCCGAAGGCTTGACTCTATTTTTGCCCGGAGCGCAGGCGGATATGCACATTTTTTATATGCCAAGAAGCGCCGAAGCGAAGCTGAAATAGATCAGCAGACTGGTGGCGTCCACGATGGTGGAGATGAAGGGACTGGCCATCACCGCGGGGTCCAGACCGACCTTTTCCGCCAGCAGCGGCAGGGAGCAGCCCACGCATTTGGCAAACACCACCACGAACAGAATGGTCAGGCACACCACCAGACACACCAGCGGCGTTACCGCCGCATTGCCCAGCAGCAGCCGATCCACCAGCAGCATCTTCACGAAGTTGGCCCCGGCCAGGCATACGCCGCACAGCAGCGAGACCCGCAGCTCCTTCCACAGCACCCGGAATACGTCCGAGAAGTCCACCTCGTCCAGGCTCAAGGCGCGGATCACCGCCACGCTGGCCTGCGTACCGGAGTTACCGCCGGTGCCGGACAGCATGGGGATGTAGGCGTTCAGTACCAGGCAGGCTGCCAGCGCGTTTTCGTAGTGGTTCAGGATCATACCTGTGAACGTGGCCGACAGCATCAGCACCATCAGCCAGGGCAGTCGGGCCTTCCAGGTGGCGAAAACGCCGGTACGGAGGTACGGCTTGTCCGAGGGCAGCATAGCCGCCATCTTTTCGAAGTCCTCCGTGGTCTCCTCCTCGATGACGTCCATAGCGTCGTCAACGGTGACGATACCCACCAGCCGCTTTTCCAGGTCCACGATGGGCATGGCCAGGAAGTCGTATTTGCTCAGTGCCTGGGCCACGTCCTCCTTATCGTCCGTGGTCTTGGCCCACACCACGTCCGGGTCCATGATCTCCTCGATCAGGTCGTCCTCTTCCGCCAGCAGCAGGTCGCGGACGGACAGCACGCCCAGCAGGTGCCGGGTGGGATCGGTGACGTACAGGATGTTGATGGTTTCCAGCTCGCCGCCGATACGGCGGATGCGCTTGAAGGCGTCCTCCACCGTCATGTCCTTCTTCAGGGACAGGAACTCCATGTTCATAATGGAGCCGGCACTGTCCTCCGGGTATTTCAGTATTTCGTTGATGGATTTACGCATCTCCGGCGTGGCCTTGTCCAGAATACGGATGACCACGCTGGCCGGCATCTCCTCCACGATATCCACCGCGTCGTCCAGATACAGCTCGTCCAGCACCTCGGTCAGCTCCGTGTTGGAAAAGCCGTTGATCAGCATCTCCTGGCTCTCCGGCTCCAGCTCCACGAATACCTCTGCCGCCGTCTCCTTGGGCAGCAGACGGTACAGCAGGGGCATCTGCTCCTGCTTGCCCTCCTCCAGCAGCAGGGCAATATCCGCCGGCTCCATGGGCAGGAACAGGTCCCGCAGCTCGGCGTAGCGTTTTTCCTTCGCCAGTTCGTCTATCCGTTCCTGGTATTGCTCCAGTTCCTCCTGATAATCGATCAAGCCTGTTCCCTCCCTTCAGGCAAAATAATACGCAGCAGGTAGTAGCCTGCTGCGTGCCGCAAAGTGCGCCAATGCGCCCTGTTCTGCACCGTTACAAGCTTTAGCATCGCGGGGCGGTGAAACTGCATTAGATGCCACCTTGCTTTCGATGGCACCTGCTCAAACCCTCTGATGGTGTCTCCACCACTTCGCGGCAGCAGTCCGTATCCCTCGCGGTAGCCTTACCTACCGGATCCTATTCAACATATCTATGTTATGCCAAAATCATCGGCCTGTCAAGGCGTTTTCTTGCCATTCCCGCCATTTTTCTTTACAGGTACACCTGCACATTGTCCTGCGCCAACAGGTGGCCCTTCAACTCCTGCAAAAATCGCAGGGCCGGCGGTGTCAGCGGTTCGCCCGCCCGCGTCACCAGATAATTCACCCGGTCCGGCGGCGGACTGGTAAAGTGGCATACTCGTGCGCTATTCCCGATGCGCGACGCGGCGGCGATGGCCGGGGCCGCCACCCAGCGGCCCTCGGCGGGCGGCAGGAAATCCGCCGCCTGTAGGGTGTCGGCGTACAGCAGGGGCCGCGCGCCCGTGCCGAACCACCGGTCGTGCCAGCGGATGAACTCCGGGTCCCAGGTGACCAGCAGCTCCTCGGCTACGTCCAGCGAGGCCGGGTCCACCTCCTCCGGGTAGTGGCTGTCCGGCGGCGACAGCAGCAGAAACGGCTCCCGAAAGGCCGGACGTACCGTCAGACGGTCGTCAAATACCGTGTTGCTGTCAATAAAGGCAAAGTCCAGCTCATGGCTCAGCAGCGCCTGGGTGATATCCACATCCCGCAGGGTGTGGATCCACAGGGATACCGGCAGCCGCAGGGCAAGAAAGCGCTTATACACGGGCGGCAGGATGTATTGGTTAGTGGTGTAGGTGGCGGCGATACGCAGGTAGGCGCGCTGCTCCAGCTCCGCCAGCGTCTCCGTCTCTGAGAGCAGCTGCTGCCAGCGCTGGGCCAGCGTCAGGAATTTCTGGCCCGCCGCCGTCAGCGTGATGTGCCGCTGGCCCTTGCTCCGCACGAACAGCGGCGTGCCAACCCGTTCCTCCAGCGCCCGTATCCGCATGGACAGCGTGGGCTGGGTGATGTACAGCGCCTCCGCCGCGGCGGTCATGGTGCCGTGCTGCACCACCGCCCAGAATGTCTCGATATCCAGGTTGGTCATACTACCGTCTCCTAAAATATAAATTTTCGTTGATATTTTACACGAAAACAATCAATTTTACAAGTGCGGATATCCGTGCTATGATACGGATGTGTTCAGGGAACACCGCTGGTTCCCTAAACCAAACGCTATTTTGATTCTTTCTTTCTTCCTATTTCCCTATTTCTCCCCCCTAATACCCGATAAAAAAGGACAGGTTTTTCCAGCCTGTCCTTTCGGGCTGTTTAGGGGTAGATTTTTCCCTGCGGACGTGGTATGGTAGTGCTGTTGTACACAGGAGGGATAACGATGCCCGGTTTTCAGTTTTATTTTGAATTGATCGGCGCGGTGGCCTTCGCCATTTCCGGCGCAGCCCTGGCGGTGAAGAAGCATATGGACCTGTTCGGCGTGGCCATGATGGGCATGACCACTGCCGTGGGCGGCGGTATCCTGCGGGATCTGCTGCTGGGCATCACGCCGCCCGCCGCGCTGCGCGACCCCCTACAGGCACTGGTGGCCATCGCTACGTCCCTGCTGGTGTTTCTGGTGTGGAAGCGCTTTCACCCCGAGGGCGATCACCGGAACTGGGAGGCGCTGCTGCTGGTGGCGGACTCCATCGGCCTGGGCATTTTCTCCGTCCACGGTGCGGCGGTGGCCGTCCGGGCCGGGCTGGGCGGCAATGTGTTCCTGACGCTGCTGGTGGGTATGCTTACCGGCGTGGGCGGCGGTGTTCTGCGTGACCTGTGCTGTATGGAGCGCCCCTACATTTTCACCAAGCATATCTACGCCTGCGCGTCCTTGGCCGGCGCGGCGGCATGTATGCTGCTGTGGAGCGCCGGAGAGAACCTGGCGCTGCTGACAGGCTGCGCGCTGACGGTGGTGCTGCGGCTCTGTGCCGCGGTATTCCGCTGGAGCCTGCCGAAAGCGTAAACACATAAAAAAGACCGCGAAAGCGGTCTTTTTTGCTGTTATGCGGTGAGCTTCAGCCCGACGATACCGACGAGCAGCAGCCCCACGAAAATGAGCCGCGGGACAGTGACAGGCTCCTGGAAGGCCAGAATGCCCACGATGACGGCGCCCAGGGCGCCGATACCCGTCCAGATGCCGTAGGCGGTGCCCATGGGCAGCGTCTTCGTAGCCTGTGACAGGAAAAAGAAGCTGGCGACCATGCCCGCGACCGCCCATACCGACGGCCACAGCTTTGTGAAGCCCTCGGACAGTTTCAGAAACGTAGACCAGAACACCTCCAGCCCGCCTGCGATGAAAAGATATACCCACGCCATACCGATTACCTCCAAAAACAAAAAATGCGCCCACAGGACGCACCTTCTAAGACCTAACGGCGCGCCCGCGAACGCCTGCCCGTCACCCGGTGGCGGCGGACAGCACAGGTACTATACCACGCCGCCACCACAAAGTCAAGCGATCCTGCACCGCAACAAATGTTCGAAAAAACAACTTGTGACACATGGAGATATGTGGTATACTATATTGTCGAGAATTTACGGTTTTAACCGCAGGAGGGGAGGGGTCATCATGGGCCTGCACGACGGGCATCGCCAGCGCAGCAAACGCCGGTATCTGGCGCTGGGTGCAGAGGGGATGGAGGACCACCAGCTGCTGGAGCTGCTGCTGTTCTACGCCATCCCCCGGCAGGACACCAACGAGACGGCCCACCGGCTCATCCAGCGCTTCGGCTCGCTGCAGGGGGTGCTCCACGCTGCGCCGGAGGAGCTGACCTCCGTAGAAGGCGTGGGAGAAAACGCCGCCGTGCTGGTGCGGCTGGTCGGCGACATGGCCCTGCGGGCCCGGTGCTCGTCCCTGCCCCAGAAGGTGCTGAACTCCCCTGACCGCACCGGCGCGTACTTCATGGAGCTGCTGGCGGGGGAGAAGAAGGAGATGCTCTACCAGGTCTGCCTGGACGCCAAGGGCAAGCTGTTGACCTGCCGCTGCATCAGCAAGGGCAGCGTGGCCGCTTCGCCGGTCAGCGTGCGCCAGGTGGTGGAGAACGCTCTGTACGCCGGCGCCAGCAGCATTATCCTGGCCCACAACCACCCCAGCGGCGTGGCTTTGCCCTCCCAGCAAGATCTGCTGGTGACGCGGCAGATACAGGAGGCGCTCTCGCCGCTGAACATTCGCCTGGCTGACCACGTGGTGGTGGCTGACAGCGATTATGTCTCCATGGCGGAAAGCGGCCTGCTGGCGCGATAAACGGAGGATACCATGCCTGATCTGAAAGTCGTTTCTGAATACCAGCCCGCCGGCGACCAGCCCCAGGCTATCGACAAGCTGGCGCAGGGCCTGGAGAATGGCCTGCGCGCGCAAGTGCTCAAGGGCGTCACCGGCAGTGGCAAGACGTACACCATGGCCAAGGTCATCGAGCGCGTCAACCGGCCCACGCTGGTGCTGGCCCATAACAAGACGCTGGCCGCCCAGCTGTGCGAGGAGTTCCGGGAATTTTTCCCCAACAACGCGGTGGAGTATTTCGTCTCCTACTACGACTATTACCAGCCGGAGGCCTACGTGCCCCAGACGGACACCTATATCGAAAAGGACGCCTCCACCAACGAGGAGATCGACCGCCTGCGGCTGTCCGCCACCTGCGCGCTGCTGGAGCGGCGGGACGTGATCGTGGTGGCGTCGGTCAGCTGTATCTACGGCCTGGGCGAGCCGGACGATTTCGCCCGCATGATGATCTCCTTGCGGACCGGCATGACTTTGGAGCGCGACGAGCTGCTGCGGCGGCTGGTGGAGGACCGCTACGAGCGCAACGACGTGGCCTTCCAGCGCAATGTGTTCCGGGTACGGGGCGACACGGTGGAGCTGTACCCCGCCTACTATAAGGACCGGGCCATCCGTGTGGAGTTCTTCGGTGACGAGATCGAGCGTATCACGGAGTTCCATCCGGTCACCGGTGCGGCCCTGAAGCAGCTGACGCACGTGGCGGTATATCCCGCCAGCCACTACGTCACGCCCAAGGACAAGCTGGAGCGGGCGGCGCAGGAGATCGAGCGCGAGCTGGCGGAGCGCAAAAAGTGGTTTGAGGACAACGGCAAGCTCATTGAGGCCCAGCGCATCGACCAGCGCACCCGCTACGACGTGGAGATGATGCGTACCCTGGGCTACTGCTCCGGCATTGAGAACTATTCCCGCGTCATCTCCCAGCGGCCGGTGGGCAGCGCCCCCATGACGTTGCTGGACTTCTTCCCGGAGGACTTTGTGCTGTTCGTGGACGAGAGCCATGTGACCCTGCCCCAGGTGCGGGCCATGTACAACGGCGACCATGCCCGCAAGCAGAGCCTGGTGGACTACGGCTTCCGCCTGCCCTGCGCCTTTGATAACCGCCCCCTGAAGTTCGAGGAGTTCGAGGAGCGCTTCTCCCAGGCGGTGTTCGTCTCCGCCACCCCCGGCGACTTTGAAAAGCAGCAGGCGGACCAGATCGTGGAACAGGTCATCCGGCCGACCGGCCTGCTGGACCCCAGAGTGGAGGTCCGTCCGGTGCTGGGTCAGATCGACGACCTGGTGGCGGAGATACACGCCCGGGCGGAGAGGAACGAGCGCGTGCTGGTGACCACCCTCACCAAGAAAATGGCCGAGGACCTGACCGCCCACTTCCGCGGGCTGGGTATCAAGGTGCGGTATATGCACGCCGACGTGTCGGCCCTGGAGCGCATGGAGATCATCCGCGACCTGCGTCTGGGCGAGTTCGACGTGCTGGTGGGTATCAACTTGCTGCGTGAGGGCCTGGACCTGCCGGAGGTGTCGCTGGTGGCCATACTGGACGCTGACAAGGAGGGCTTCCTTCGCAGCGAGACCAGCCTGATACAGACCATCGGCCGCGCCGCCCGCAACGCCGAGGGTCTGGTCATCCTGTACGCCGATACCGTTACTCCCTCTATGCGGGCCGCTATGGACGAGACGGAGCGCCGACGGAAGCTGCAGGACGACTTCAACAAGGCCCACGGCATTATCCCGCAGACCATCCGCAAGAGTGTCCGCGAGATGGTGGAGATCAGCCACAGCGCCGAGGAGGCCTCCAAGCTGTCGAAGAAGAAGCTCTCCGACCGGGAGCGGGCGGAGACGATCGCCCGGCTGGAAAAAGAGATGAAGGAGGCCAGCCGTATGCTGGAATTCGAATATGCCGCCCTGCTGCGTGACCAGATCATCGAACTGCGGGGGGAGAAATAAACCGAACCGAGAAACGACCTATGAAAAAGTACCTTTCCTATATCTACGTGATCCTCAGCGCCGTGTGCTGGGGCTTTATCGGTTTTTCCAACCGTATGCTCACGGAGGTGGGCGTATCGCTGGGCAACCGGGTGTTCATCCGGAACTTCGGCACGCTGGTGATCCTGACCATCGTATTCGCCCTGTTCCACCGTCAGGTGTTCCGCATCAAGCTGAAGCATCTGCCCATTTTCCTGTGCTCCGGACTGCTCAGCATCCTGACGCTGAGCTTGGTCTACTTCCAGTGCCAGACCATGTGCTCCCTGTCGGTGGCGGCGGTGCTGCTGTATCTGGCTCCGTCCTTTGTGGTCATTTTCAGCGCCGTGCTGTGGAAGACACCGCTGACGAAGCGCAAGCTCATCGCCCTGGTGGTGTCCCTGCTGGGATGCGTGATGGTCAGCGGCATCATCGGCGGCGATATGACCGCCTCCTGGGCGGGTATCGGCCTGGGCGTGCTGTCCGGCCTGTGCTACGCCAGCTATACGGTGTTTGCCCACTACGGTCTGGCCCATTACGAGAGCTACACCATGATCTACTGGACGTTCCTGGTGGCGGGGCTTGGCTCGGTATTTTTCGCGGACTTCGAGACGCTGCCGCTGGCCTTTTCCGGCACGCAGGGCATCGTGGGCGTGTGCGGTGTGGTGATCGTGGCCACGGTGCTGCCCTACATCTTCTATACGAAGGGGCTTGAGGGCGTGGAAAGCGGCCGTGCCTCCATCATTACCAACATCGAGCCGGTGGTGGAGACCCTCGTAGGTGTGTTCGTGTTCAAGGAGGCGCTGACCGTGTGGACTGTGCTGGGTATGGCCTGCGTGTTCGGCTGCGTGATCCTGCTGGCCAATGGAGATAAAAAATGCGAAGAAAAACCTGCCAAGTCCTGAACGGCTTTCACCTGAAGCTCATCGCCGCCTGCACCATGTTCATTGACCACATGGGGCACACGCTGTTCCCAACGGTTTTGTGGCTGCGCTGCATCGGGCGGCTCGCCTTTCCCATCTTCTGCTTCCTCATCGCCGAGGGCTGCATCTATACCCGCGATCGGAGGAAATACGCCCTGCGGCTGCTGGCGTTTGCCCTGCTGTCCGAAGTCCCCTTCGACCTGATGGTGGGCGGCACGGTGTGGTATCCCTATTCCCAGAACGTGCTGTGGACGCTGTTGGCCGGTGCGCTGATCTGCTGGTGCGTCGATTGGGCGCTGCGAAAGAAAACGCCGGCGGCCTTTTTGCTCACCGGCGCGGCCGTGGCCGCCGCGTTCTGCCTGCTGGAGCTGGCCGGGACGGACTATCGGGGCTGGGGTATGCTGCTGGTGGTGCTGTTCTACGGTGTCCGCCGCGTGTCCTGCGGCACCGTCGTGAAGCGAACGGCGCAGGCGGTGGGACTGGCGGTGTTCAGCATCGGCATTATGGGCGGCGTGTCCATCGAACTGTGGTCGCTGGCGGCACTGCTGCCCCTCTGGCTCTACAATGGCCGGCGCGGCTATTCCAACCGGGCGGTGCAGTACGGCTTTTACGCCTTTTACCCCGTGCATATCCTGATACTGTCCCTCATCGCCCTGTATGCGTAAACAGATAAGGAGGCTGTCCCTATGGCAAAAAACAAAGAGGAAAAAACCAACGTCATGCGAACGCTGGATCAGAAGAAAATACCCTACACCGCCCACAGCTACGACCCGGATGGCCCCGTTGACGGCGTGTCCGTGGCGCAGATACTGGGCCAGCCGCCGGAGCAGGTGTTCAAAACCCTGGTGACAAAGGGGGCCAGCGGGGCATACTATGTGTTCGACATCCCTGTGGCCGAGAACCTGGACCTGAAAAAGGCCGCCAAAGCGGTGGGGGAGAAGTCCGTGGCCATGCTGCCACAGAAAGAGCTGCTGCCCCTGACCGGCTACGTCCACGGCGGATGCAGCCCGGTGGGCATGAAAAAGCAGTTCCCCACGGTGTTCCACGAGACAGCACTGCTGTATGGCGCCATCTGTGTCTCCGCCGGGAAGATCGGCCATCAGGTGGAGTGCGATCCCAACGCCCTCATCGCCCTTCTGCGGGCGAAAACGGCTGACGTGATCGTATAAAAATTATTTCGCTGTTGACATTAAAAATTGATTTCACTACACTTATCTGCAACCATATGTTGCAGAAATGAGGCATACCATGCAGACTGAAATTTTCATTAAGGGTGCGCGGGAGAACAACCTGAAAAACATCGATGTCACCATCCCCCGGGATAAGCTGGTGGTGCTGACGGGCCTTTCCGGCTCCGGCAAGAGCTCCCTGGCCTTTGACACCATCTATGCCGAGGGCCAGCGGCGGTATGTGGAGAGCCTGTCCTCCTACGCCCGTATGTTCCTGGGGCAGATGGACAAGCCCGACGTGGATTACATCGAGGGCCTGTCCCCGGCCATTTCTATCGACCAGAAGACCACCAGCAAGAACCCGCGCTCCACGGTGGGCACGGTGACGGAGATCTACGACTATCTGCGTCTGCTGTGGGCTCGGGTGGGCACGCCCCACTGCCCCCACTGCGGCAAGGAGATACGCCGCCAGACGGTGGATCAGATCATCGACCAGATACTGGCCCTGCCCGAGGGCACCCGTATCCAGGTGATGGCCCCGGTGGTGCGCGGCCGCAAGGGCGAGCACGCCAAGGTGCTGGAGGATGCCCGCCGGTCCGGCTTCGTCCGGGCCCGGGTGGACGGCAATATGTACGAACTCTCCGAGGACATCTCTCTGGAGAAGAACCTCAAGCACCGCATCGACATCGTGGTGGACCGACTGATCGTCCGCCCGGACATCGCAGGCCGGCTGACCGACTCAGTGGAGACGGCCTCCAACCTGGCGAATGGCCTCGTCACCGTTAACCTGCTGCGGGAGGAGAGAGATATCACCTTCTCCCAGAACTACGCCTGTGACGACTGCGGTATCTCCATCGAGGAGCTGACGCCCCGTCTGTTCTCCTTCAACAGTCCCTTTGGCGCCTGCCCCACCTGCACCGGCCTGGGCCTGCAATTAAAGGCTGATCCGGCCCTCATCATCCCCGACGGCAGCAAATCCATCCTGGAGGGCGCCATTACTGCCACCGGCTGGGCCTCCATCCGCTCCGACGGCATCAGTCGTATGTACTTCGAGGCCCTCAGTAAGAAATACCGCTTCTCCCTGACCCAGCCCTACGACAGCCTAAGCGACGAGGTGAAGAACATTATCCTCTACGGCACCGGCGGCGAAAAGCTGGAGCTCCACTATGACCAGCCCCGGGGCAAGGGTGTGCTGTACCAGGCCTTCGAGGGCATCTGCAACAACCTGGAGCGCCGGTATCAGGAGACCCAGTCCGATGCCAGCAAGAAGGAGATCGAGGGCCTGATGACCCCCTGCCCCTGCCCGGCCTGCCAGGGTAAGCGCCTGCGGCCGGAGGCGCTGGCCGTCACCGTGGGCGGCAAGTCCATCTACGACGCCACTACCCTGCCGGTGGACGACGCCCTGGCCTTTTTTGACCATCTGGACCTGACCGGCAACCAGCAGATCATCGCCGCCCAGATCCTGAAGGAGATCCACGCCCGTCTGGGCTTTCTGCAGTCCGTGGGCCTGAGCTATCTGACCCTCTCTCGTGCCTCCGGCACCCTGTCCGGCGGCGAGAGCCAGCGTATCCGTCTGGCCACCCAGATCGGCAGCAGCCTCATGGGCGTGCTGTATATCCTGGACGAGCCCTCCATCGGCCTGCACCAGCGGGATAACGACAAGCTGCTGGCCACGCTGCAGCGCCTCCGCGATCTGGGCAATACCCTCATCGTGGTGGAGCACGACGAGGACACTATGCGCGCCGCCGATTACCTTATTGACATCGGTCCCGGCGCCGGTGCCCTGGGCGGGCAGGTGGTGGCCTGCGGCACCCCGGAGGAGGTCATGGCGAACCCTGACAGCCTGACGGGCCAGTACCTCAGCGGCAAACGCACCATCCCCCTGCCGGCACAGCGCCGCAGGGGCAATGGCAGGCTGCTGACCGTCCGCGGCGCCCGGGAGAACAACCTGAAGCATATCGACGTGTCCATCCCTCTGGGGACGTTCACCTGTGTCACCGGCGTCAGCGGCAGCGGAAAATCCTCTCTGGTCAACGAGGTGCTGTTCAAGGCGCTGGGCGCCCAGCTGAACCGCATGAAGGTGCGCCCCGGCAAGCACGACGCCATCGAGGGCATGGAGCATCTGGACAAGGTCATCGCCATCGACCAGAGCCCCATCGGCCGGACGCCCCGATCCAACCCGGCCACCTATACCAACCTGTTCAACCTGATCCGCGACCTGTTCGCCTCTACCCCGGACGCCAAGGCCCGGGGCTACGGACCGGGCCGGTTCTCCTTCAACACCAAGGGCGGCCGCTGCGAGGCCTGCGGCGGCGACGGTATGCTGAAGATCGAGATGCACTTCCTGTCGGACGTGTACGTCCCCTGCGAGATCTGCCGCGGCAAGCGCTATAACCGCGAGACGCTGGAGGTCCGCTACAAGGGCAAAAACATCGCCGATGTGCTGGATATGACCGTGGACGAGGCGTGGGAGTTCTTCTCCGCCGTGCCCGCTATCTGTGACAAGCTGACCACCCTGCGGGATGTGGGGCTGGGCTATGTGAAGCTGGGCCAGCCCAGCACCACCCTCTCCGGCGGCGAGGCCCAGCGCGTCAAGCTGGCCACGGAGCTGAGCCGCCGCGCCACAGGGCGGACGGTGTATATTCTGGACGAGCCCACCACCGGCCTCCACGCCGATGACGTGCGGAAGCTGTTGGAGGTGCTCCAGCGGCTCACCGATGGTGGCAATACGGTGCTGGTCATTGAGCACAACCTGGACGTGATCAAGTGTGCCGACTATATCATCGACCTGGGCCCGGAGGGCGGCGTGGGCGGCGGCACCGTGGTGGCCTGCGGCACGCCGGAGGAGATCGCCGCCTGCCCGGCGTCCTACACCGGTCAGTATCTGAAAAAATACCTGAAGTGACCGGCCTTTCCCCTGCCGCATAGGATAGGGCAGGGGGGTGGCTGCATGGAGCTTTTACAGGACGGCGTGGTCGCCGCGCTGGCGGCGGGCCGGCGTGGTCGCCGCGCTGGCGGCCCTCGGCGTCACGGCGCTGATATGGCTGGCGGCGTCGCTGCTGCTGTGGCGTGAGCGCCCGGTGGACGCGGTGTATCTGGTCCGGGTCTCCGGAGACGGGACGGGACTGGATGTGACGCTGCGCCGTCTGGCCCAGAGCCGCCGTCTGCCGGTGCTGCTGGTGGACTGCGGACTGACCGACGAGGGCCGCCGCGCCGCGGCGCTGCTGTCCGATATGAACACGAAATTGCTGACGCCCCAGGAGCTGGCGGCGTACTATACGGAGGAGAATACCGCCGAACAGGGGAGGTGAGCCGATGGGCGAGCGCGTGACCGTGGAGGGCACCGTAGAGAACGTCATCTTTCATAACGAGGAGAACGGCTATACCGTGCTGCTGCTGACCGTGGAGGGCGAGGAGGAGCCTGTCACCGTGGTGGGCTGTATCCCCTGTGCCGCCGCCGGCGAGGGCATGACCGTCACCGGCGTGTGGAGCGTCCATCCCGTCCACGGCAGCCAGCTCACCGCCGAGAGCGTGGAGCGCCGGATGCCGGAGCGTGAGGAGGACATGATTGCCTACCTGTCCTCCGGCATCCTCAAGGGTGTTGGTCCCGCCACCGCACAGCGGCTGGTGGAGCGCTTCGGCGCGGACACCCTGCTGGTCATCGAGCAGGAGCCGGAGCGCCTGCGGTGCATCAAGGGCATCACCGCCCAGAGAGCGAAGGAGCTGTCCGACGCCTTCCGGGCGCTGACGGGCCTGCGCCAGCTGATGGAGTTCCTGGCCCGGTATGACCTGCCGGTGTATCTGGCCATGCCCCTCCAGCGCACCTACGGCGACGGGGCCATCCAGGCGCTGCGGGACGATCCGTATATCCTGTCCCGGGCCCAGTACGGGGTGGATTTCTCCATAGCGGACGAGATCGCCATCAGCCTGGGCTTTGACGGGGACGATCCCTGCCGCCTGCGGGCGGCGCTGACCTATGAGCTGGAGCACAACGCTGCCAACGGCCATGTGTTCCTGCCCCGCGAGAAGCTGCTCTTCGCCACGTCGCAGCTGCTGGCCGTGACGCCGGACGAGCTGGAGCTGGCGCTGGACAAGCTTATCGAGGGCTTCGGCGTGGTGGAAAAGACCATCGCCGGGGTGCAGGGCTGCTATCTGCCCCGGCTGTACCAGGCGGAGACCTTCGTGGCGGAGCGCCTGCTGTCGCTGGTACGGACGCCGGTGGAGGTGCTGCCCCGGGCGGAGAAGGTCATCGATGACATTGAAAAGGAACAGGGCGTGGCCTATGCGCCTCTGCAGCGGCAGGCGGTGTGCCTGGCGGCCCAGGGCGGTATACTGCTGCTGACCGGCGGCCCCGGCACCGGTAAGACCACGTCCCTGCGGGGCATCGTGTCTCTGTACGAGCGTATGGGGCTGGATGTGGCGCTGCTGGCGCCCACCGGCCGCGCCGCCAAGCGCCTGGGCGAGGTGACGGGCCGGGAGGCCCAGACCATCCACCGTGCCCTGGGCATGAGCTACAATGAGCTCACCGGCCAGACGGCCTTTAAGAAGAACGCACAGGATCCGCTGGAGGTCCACGCTGTCATCGTGGACGAGATGAGCATGGTGGATATCGAGCTGATGCGCTCCCTGCTGGAGGCCATGCGGCCGGGAAGCCGCCTGGTGCTGGTAGGTGACCCGGACCAGCTGCCCTCCGTAGGCCCCGGCAGCGTGCTGGGGGATATGCTCCGCAGCGGTGTGGTGCCGGCGGTGTCCCTGACCCAGGTGTTCCGTCAGGCGGAGCAGTCGGCCATCATTCGCGCCGCCCACGCCGTGGACCGCGGCGAGCTGCCGCCGCTGGAGAATAGCGGCAGCGGCGACCTCTTCTTCCTGCGCCGCCGCGCGCCGGATCGTCTGGTGCAGACGGTGGTGGAGCTGTGCCGCGACCGCCTGCCCAAAAACATGGGTATTCCCGCCGAGCAGATACAGGTGCTCTCCCCCACCCGAAAAGGCCCCTGCGGTACGGCGGCGCTGAACCGGGCCCTGCAGGCGGCGCTGAACCCGCCGGAGCGCGGTAAGCGCCAGAAGCAGTGGGGCGACATGACGTTCCGGGTGGGTGACCGGGTCATGCAGACCCGGAACAACTACGATGTGCTGTGGGAGAAGGAGGATGGCTCCGGCGGCAGCGGTATTTTCAACGGCGACGTGGGCGTTATTCAGGACATCGACCCCGGCGGCGAGCTCATCACCCTGCGGTTTGACGACCGCACGGCGGTGTACACCGCTGACCTGCTGAGCCAGCTGGATATGGCCTACGCCGTCACCGTACATAAATCCCAGGGCAGCGAGTATCCGGCGGTGATATTGGCCGCGGCGTCCGCCGCGCCGTCGCTGCTGGTGCGCGGCGTGCTGTACACCGCTATCACCCGTGCCCGCAGGCTGCTTATCCTCGCCGGGGACGATGCCGTTCTGGCCCAGATGGCTGCCAACAACAAGCAGCAGCGCCGGTACAGCGGCCTGCGCCGCCGACTGAAGGAGGGATACCATGAGCAATAACGGTAGTATCAACGACGCATTGGACAAGGCCCAGCGGGGCTTGCTGGACTTCTTTTTCCCCCGCAAGTGCCCCTTCTGCGGGCGCGTGGCGGGCCGGGAGCTGTTGTGCGAGGCGTGCAAGGCGTCGCTGCCCCGGTGCGATAAGGTACGCACCGGCACCTTCGGCGAATGTGCCGCGCCGCTGTATTACGAGGGCCGCGTCCGCGACGCCCTTCTGGCCTTCAAATTCAAGCGGCGCATCGAGGACCTGAACGCCTACGGTGTGCTGATGGCCGAAAAGGCGGCGGAGGTCTACGCCGACCGCTTCGATGCCGTCACCTGGGTGCCGGTGAGCAAACAGCGCCTGAAAAAGCGTGGCTTCGACCAGTCGCGTATGCTGTGCGCCAGCCTGTGCGTGGACTGGCACACGGAGCCGCAGGAGACACTGCGTAAGGTGCGGGACAACCCGGCCCAGTCCGGTATCGGTGACCCGGCGGAGCGCCGGGCCAATGTGCTGGGCGCTTACGAGCCGGTGGACCCGGACGCCATCGCCGGAAAGCGCTTCCTGCTCATCGACGACATCATCACCACCGGCGCCACGCTCACCGAGTGCGTCCGGGTGCTGAAGGCCGCCGGGGCGGCGGACGTGGTCTGCCTGACGCTGGCCATGGCCCGTGATAATTGAGGTATGGACTTCGGCGTTTCTGTATAGAATACAGAAAATACCGCGATTTTCATTTCGCAGTTGCAATATTCTTTCTCAATCGGTATAATAGATAAATCAGAGGGTAACGGGCGCACCCGCCCGAAACGAAAGACAAGATAGAGGTGCAGTAGTATGTGTTCCATTGCAAAAGATATCGGCATCGACCTGGGCACCGCCTCCGTACTGGTGTACGTAAAGGGCAAGGGCGTCGTATTGAACGAGCCGTCCGTGGTGGCCATTGACAAGAATACCGGCAAGCTGCTGAAGGTGGGCGCCGAGGCTCAGGCCATGCTGGGCCGTACCCCCGGCAACATCGTGGCCATCCGCCCCCTGCGCGAGGGCGTGATCTCCGACTACGACATGACCGAGCGTATGCTCCGCGAGTTCCTGCGCAAGGTGGTGGGCGGCTTCCAGCTGTTCAAGCCCCGCGTCATCATCTGCGTGCCCTCCGGCATCACCGAGGTCGAGGAGCGTGCCGTGGTGGACGCCGGCATCCAGGCGGGCGCCCGCCGCGTGTATCTGATCGAGGAGCCTGTGGCCGCGGCCATCGGCGCCGGAATCGACATCTCCAAGCCTGACGGTCACATGGTGGTAGATATCGGCGGCGGCACCAGCGACATCGCCGTCATCTCCCTCTCCGGCGTGGTGGAGAGCGCCTCCATCAAGGTGGCCGGCGACCAGTTCAACGAGGCCATCGTCAAGTATATGCGCCGCAAGCACAACGTGCTGGTGGGCGAGCGCACCGCCGAGCTGATGAAAATGCAGATCGGCTGCGTCTTCCCCAAGGAGCAGGAGACGTCCATCGAGATCAAGGGCCGCTGCCTGGTGACAGGCCTGCCCAAGGTCATCAACGTCAGCTCCACCGAGATGCTGGAGGCCTTCGAGGAGCCGGTAGAGCGCATCCTCGAGGCGGTCCACGGCGTGCTGGAGCGCACCCCGCCCGAGCTGGTGGCCGACATCTCCAACAACGGCATCGTTATGACCGGCGGCGGCAGCCTGGTGGACGGCTTTGACAAGCTGATCGAGGCCCGCACCGGCATCCACACCGTGGTGGCCGAGGGCGCCATCTCCTGCGTGGCCGAGGGCACCGGCCGCAGCCTGGACTCCCTGAATTCCATGACCGACGGCACCGTGAACCTGAGCCGCCGCAAGCAGATGAACTGAGCACAATGTAAAAGGCCGCCAAAGGGCGGCCTTTTTCTCAAGTTGCTCTTGCAACTTCCGCGAAAAAGCGCTACTATTACGATACACGAGAACGAGATAAGGAGGAACCACCATGAAGTTTTCCAGCAAGGTCTTGAAATGCGGCCTGTCCCCCATGCGGAAGTTCCACCCCTACGCGGTGGCGGCGGAGGCCAAGGGCAGGAAGATCTATCATCTGAACATCGGCCAGCCGGATATCGAGACGCCCAAGGCGTACTTCGACGCGGTGAAGCACTTTGACCTGCCGGTGTTGGCCTATGCCCCGTCCCCCGGTATCCCGGAGCTGATCGAGGCCATCCGCAAGTACTACGCCGATCTGGGTATGCACTTCGATGCCGGTGATATCCTCATCACCAACGGCGGCAGCGAGGCGCTGCAGATCACCATGAACTGCATCCTGGACGACGGCGATGAGATCCTCATCCCCGAGCCCTTCTACCCCAACTACAATACCATGGCCTACACCTGCGGCGCGAAGATCCACCCCATTCCCACCTCTCCCCACGACGGCTACCACTACGCCGACCGCGCCAAGGTCGAGGCGGAGATCAACGAGCACACCCGCGCCATCATGGTCACCAACCCCGGCAACCCCACCGGCGCCGTCCTGACGCCGGAGGAGATGCGTATGCTGGTGGACGTGGCCAAGGCCCACGATCTGTTCATCATCGGCGACGAGGCCTACCGCGAGTTCGTCTACGCCGGCGAGCCGCTGCAATCCATGGGCCAGTTCGAGGACGCGGCCGAGAACGTCATCGTCATCGACACCGTCTCCAAGCGGTTCTCCGCCTGCGGTGCCCGCATCGGCTGCATGATCTCCCGCAACAAGGAGCTGATGGCGCAGGCCATGAAGTACGCCCAGTGCCGTCTGTCCGTGCCCACACTGGACCAGGTGGCCGCTGCCGCGCTGTACACCGTCGGCCCCGACTACTTTGCCGCCGTCCGTGAGGAGTACAAGCGCCGCCGCGATACGGTGGTCAATAAGCTGCACGAGATACCCGGCGTGGTCTGCGAGTGCCCCCGCGGCGCCTTCTACATCATGGCCGCCCTGCCTGTGGACGATGCCGACGCCTTCCAGAAGTGGCTGCTGGAGGAGTTCGAGGACAACGGCGACACCGTGATGTTCGCCCCCGGCGAGCCCTTCTACGGTACCCCCGGCAAGGGCAAGAACGAGATCCGCATCGCCTATGTGCTGAAGCAGGCGGACCTGGAGCGCGCCATGGACCTGCTGGCCAAGGGTATCGCCGCCTACAACGCCCGGTAAACGGATATATGCAAAAAAAGAAAGCCCTTTTGGGCTTTCTTTTTTTGCGTAGCTTACCCCTTCAGCGCCATATCGCAGCGTGCGGGCAGGTCAAAGGCAGTGAAATAGGACTCCTCCAGCGGGATCCAGCGATCCCGGAACATCCGGAGCTTCTCCGGGCCGCTGCGGGCTTCAATGCGGCGGAGCTGCTCGGCAGCGTCCACGGTGAGGAATACCCGCAGGTCGTAGCTGTCCCACAGGGTCGGATGGCAGGCGTAGGCGCCCTCCACGATGGTCAGGCGCGCCGCCGGGACTGTCACCGGCTCGTCCAGCGCCTGCCGCGCACAGCGGAAGGGGCGGTAGACGACAGCCTCACCGCGCTGTGCCGGCTGCAGTACCTCCGATAGGAAGCGCTCGTGGTCCACGTTTTCGCCCGGCTGTGCCAGCCGTGCAGCGGTGCGCTGCTCCGGGCGCAGAAAGAAGTCGTCCATGTGGAACACCCGGCAGGACAGCTGCGCCTGCAGCTGTGCCGCCAGCGTACTTTTCCCGGCGCCGCAGCGGCCGTCGATGGCCGCGATGACCCGCGCCTGCCGGTCCAGCAGCGCCCGGATAACCGTCAGCAGGCGGTCGTAGTCAGCAGGGGTCATTTCGCCCTCCGGGCGGCGCGGCGCTGGATGAGCTTCACCAGCTCCACCACCGGAAGGACCAGGAAGGCCAGGGCCAGGGCCACGCCGTACTCCGTCCAGCTGACGGGGGTGAAGCCGAAAGCGTTGGCGATGACGGGCACCTCCAGCACCAGTGTTGTCAGAGCCAGCGAGCCGACCATCGCGCCCCACAGCACTTTGTTGTGGCTGGGCAGCGAGAACACGCTCTTGCGCTGGGAGCGCATATTGAAGCTGTGGAAGATCTCACACATGCTCATGGTCAGGAAGGCCATGGTCATACCGTCGTCGGACACGCCCTTGGGCATCTCAAAATAGCCCACCTCCATGCAGTGTCCGATGATGTAGGAGGTCATGGTGATGATCGTGATTAGCACGCCCTGATACAGGATGTCAAAGCCCAGGCCACCGGCAAAAATGCCGTCCTTGCTGTCCCGGGGCGGGCGGGTCATGGTATCCGGCTCACCCTTCTCCAGACCAAGGGCCAGGGCGGGGAAGCAGTCGGTGATCAGGTTGATGAACAGCAGGTGCACCGGGTTCAGCAGTGTGAAGCCCAGCAGCGTGGCGAAGAACACGCCCAGCACCTCGCTCATGTTGCTGGCCAGCAGGAACTGGATGGCCTTGCGGATGTTGTCATAGATCCGGCGGCCCTCCTCCACGGCGGTGACGATGGTGGCGAAGTTGTCGTCGCTGAGCACCATGTCCGCCACGTTTTTCGTCACGTCCGTGCCGGTGATGCCCATGCCCACGCCGATATCCGCGGACTTGATGGAGGGCGCGTCGTTGACGCCGTCGCCGGTCATGGCGGTGATGGCGCCCTTGCGCCGCCAGGCGTTGACAATGCGGACCTTATGCTCCGGCTGCACCCGGGCATAGACGCTGTACTTCTCCACCGCCTTGTCCAGTTCCTCATCGGTGAGGCTGTCCAGCGCGCTGCCGGTAACGGCCTGGCTGGCGTCGGTGATGATGCCCAGCTCCTTGCCGATGGCCACGGCGGTATCCTTGTGGTCGCCGGTGATCATCACAGGGCGGATGCCCGCGGCGCGGCACTCGGCCACGGCGGCCTTGACCTCCGGGCGGATGGGGTCGATCATGCCCGCCAGACCGATGAAGCAGAGGTCCTGCTCCAGGTCCTCCGGCTCCTGCCGGTCGGGCAGTGCGTCGTACAGGCGCTCCGCCGCCGCAAGGACCCGCAGGGCTTTGTCGGCCATGGCCTTGTTCTCCGCCAGAATGGCGGTGCGCTTTTCCTCAGTCAGGGGCAGGATCTGCCCGCTTTCCGTATAGCTGGTGCACCGGCGCAGCACCTCGTCCGGCGCGCCCTTGGTGTACTGGATAAAGCCGTTGTCTGTGCGGTGGATGGTGGACATCATCTTCCGGCCGGAGTCAAAGGGGGCCTCGCCGCAGCGGGGCTGGCGGCTCTCCAGCACAGGCTTCTTCAGCCCCTGGGCAGCGGCAAAGTTCACCAGCGCCGCCTCCGTGGGCTCGCCGATGGCGCCGTTCTCCTCCAGCGCGGCGTCGTTGCACAGCGCCATGGCTGTGGCCAGCAGCTCCGTGGGACCGGTGTGCTCCACCACGGTCATCTTGTTCTGTGTCAGGGTGCCGGTCTTGTCGGAGCAGATGACCTGGGTGCAGCCCAGCGTCTCCACCGCCGTCAGCCGCCGGATCACGGCGTGCTGCTTGCTCATGTTGGTCACGCCGATGCTCAGCACCACCGTCACTACCGTGGCCAGCCCCTCCGGGATGGCCGCCACCGCCAGGGAAACGGCCACCATAAACGTGCTCAGCACGGTGTCCAGCGTGAACTCGCCGGCCACCACCAGGTCAAAGATAAAGATGAACACGCAGATGCCCAGCACCAGCTTGCTCATGGTCTTGCCCAGCTCATTCAGCTTGCGCTGCAGGGGCGTCTGCTCCTGCTCCGTCTGGGCCAGCACACCGGCGATCTTGCCCATCTCCGTGTCCATGCCGGTGGCGGTGATGACTGCCTTGCCGCGGCCGTAGACCACCGTGCTGCCCATATAGCACATATTCTTCCGGTCGCCCAGGGGCACGTTATCTCCGGTCAGCAGCCCCACCGCCTTGGTGACGGGGACGCTCTCGCCGGTCAGCGCCGCCTCCTCGATCTTCATGGAGGCGCTCTCCAGCAGCCGCCCGTCGGCGGGCACGGCGTCGCCGGCCTCCAGCAGCACCACGTCGCCGGGCACCAGCTGGCTGCTCTCAATGACCACCTGGTGGCCGTCCCGCAGCACCTTGCACTTGGCGGCGGTCATGGTCTGCAGGGCCTCGATGGCCGCCTCGGCCTTGCTCTCCTGCACCACGCCCAGCACCGCGTTCAGCAGCACCACCACCAGGATGATGAACACCTCGGTGAAGCTCTCGCCGCTGAGTGCGTTGGTCACGGCGGACACCGCCGCCGCTGCCATCAGGATCAGCAGCATGGGGTCCTTCAGCTGTGTCAGGAACCGCTGCAGCAGGGAGGGCTTCTCCGCCTCCTTCAGCTTATTGGGGCCGTGCTTGGCCAGACGTTCAGCCGCCTCCGCCTCTGTCAGACCGGTGGGACAGGAGCCCAGCTCCTCCAGCACCTCCTGCGGACTGCGGTTGTATTCCTTTTCCATCGTCTATTACTCCTTTATATCATGGTTTTATAATTTGAAGCAAAAAAGCAGAACAAAAAGCGAAACAGAAAATAAACCAAAGGACAACAAAAAACTCATGCACGGACAGGCTATGTCTGCGCATGAGTCTCATTCTTTCAGGACACATCGGGCGCTGCCGCGCCGGGATGACGGTGTGCCACGCCGCGCCAAAACCGGCGCTGCGGAATTACTCCCTCATTCATTATGGGGTATTTTACCCGCTTTTTTACCCGCTGTCAACCCCGAAAAGGGCGGTTTTTTACACCATTTCCGCGGCGCACAGGGCGTCAAAATACTTGTACAGCGGCATCAGTGTCCGGAAGCCCTCAATGATATCCTGTGCCAGTTCCTGCGAGAACATACGCTCGTCCGGCGCGGCGTCATGCTGTAAATTGATAGACTTCTTGTTGTACCACGCCGCCAGCAGGGGAGAGGGGGCGGTCTTTTTCCTGGCATATTCCGGGCCTGAAAGCGTGAATTGCGCCTGTTTATTGAACCTTTTGACCAGCTTTTCCAGCACCTCGGGATGCTCGTCGACGGCCTTGCGGTACGCCTCCATCAGCGCCGCCTTCGGCGCCCAAAAGCCCATGCCGTAGCTGTAATAGTCCGGCCCGATCTCAAAGTAAAACGTGGGCCGCCCCGTCCAGTCCTCGCCGCCGGCGCGGACGCAGAACCACAGGTGGTCCTTGTACGGTCCATTCCCGTGCAGCCGTCGGGCATCCCGATAGATGCGGGAGAGCTTCAGCAGAAACGGCTCCTTGGGGAATGCCGCGTGCAGGGCTTCATACACCTGCTCGCCCAGCGCACGGGTGGGGGCCAGGAGATGTGCCTCATAGTCCTGCTTATGCGCCAGAAACCAGGAGCGTTCGTTGTTGAACCGAATGCCCCACAGGAAGTCCAGTGTCTCCTGCGAATACCC
>FR881529.1 GCA_000435555.1 Firmicutes bacterium CAG:176 | reverse complement strand
CGCGGCGCAGAAGCACGCGGCCAGCGCACCCCAACGGCGCGCCGCGCCGCCGCGGGGCAGGGGACGCTGGGCCTCCTCCAGCAGATCGTCGTCGATGGCGTCCATCCAGCGCTTCATTCTGTTGTCGTTCACAGCATCCCCTCCTTTTCCAGCACGGTACGCAGACGCTGACGGGTGCGGAAGAGGGAGGATTTTACCTTCTCCTCGCCCGCGCCGCAGCTGTCGGCGATCTCGCGGATGCTCTCGCCATACCAGTAACGGCGGATGAAATACGTCCGGCTCTGCCGGGTCAGCTTACGCAGGAAGCCGTTGAGCACACGGCGGAACTCCTGCTGCTCCAGGGCGCGGACTGCGCCGTCCTCGGCGGGCAGGCAGCCCTCCAGCTCCTCGAAGGCCACCGTCAGGTCGCTGCGGCGCTGGGCGGCGCGGTTATAGTCGCACTTGTCCAGGGCCAAGCGGCGGGTGACGGTGGTGATGTACGCCGCCAGCGAACGGGGGCGCTCCGGTGGGATAGCATTCCACAAACGGAGCCACACGTCGCTGACGCACTCCTCCGCGTCGCGGTCGTCCGGCAGGATGTGCCGGGCGGCGGCAAGGCAGCGCTTTTCGTACTTCTCCTGTGCGGCGCGGATGGCCTCCGGGTCGCGGCGGAAAAAATGATCTATGATCTGAGCGTCCTCCATCGGGCACTCCCCTTTCTGTGTGTATCGGTCAGACCATCATAGCACACAGAAAGGGGAAACGCCATAGGAAATCAGAATTTTGCCAGGAATGCGTCGGGTACGGTGCAGCCGTCGGGCAGCACCTCCAGCACCACATAGTTGCCGTTGACGGTAACGGTGGCGTTGTTCTTCCACATACCGGCCTCCTCGGGGTAGGTGGTGTCGTCGGCCATGGCGTCCACGCGGGCCTGGAAGCTCTGGCGAACGAGCTCGGCGTCGGCGGCGCTCTCCGCCTCCACCATGGACACCTCGCAGGAGGTGGCGGTGGGCGAGATGAAGAACACGGACTGCTTCAGCTTGGCGTTCTCCAGACCGGGGTAGTAGCTGTTCAGGATCTCCACGGCTGTTTCCTCCAGCAGCACGGGCGCGTTGTCGCCCAGCTCCTCCTGCACCTGCTTGATGGCGGCCTCGTACGCCGCCCGCAGGTCAACGGTCTGGCCGTCGGTCTGCGTCTGGTCGTCCTTCGTCTCGCCGCCGATGTTGTCCTCCTTCTGGCCGCAGGCCACCAAAGCCAGCGCCATCACCAGCGCCAGCAGCAATGCAAATATCTTTTTCATCATGTAAGCACTCCTTTCGGGCGCGGGGCAGGACCCCACGCACTTTACCGTTTCCGGAAGGACGGAAGCGTCCTCCGGCGGACAGCGAAACGCCGTCCTCTGCCAATACTGACGGCGGAGAACAGCGTTTGGTTTCGCTTTTTCGTTTATCGCTCATGGGGCTTGGGGGCGTTCCAGCCCTCGGGAAAGTTTTGCAGCACCCAATGGCGGGTGTGGTCGATGAACGCCTGCGTGGAGTGGGAGAGGGCGTTCTTGTCCTTGACACAGATGCCGATGTCCCGGTGGAACACCTTGGGCAGGGTGCTGGCAGCCAGCGGATAGGCGCACTTGTAGAGCATCAGCTCCTCCATGACGCTGATGCCCAGGCCGCCGGAGACCATGGCCAGAATGGTCTGGTCCTGCTGGACGGTGTATTGGATCCGGGGCCGGACCTTGTAGTGATCGAAAATGGCCTGGATCTCATAATCGTCGCCCTCATCCAGCAGGATCAGCGGGTATTTCTCCAGCGCCTCCGGCGGGAAGGGATCGCGCCCGGCCAGGGGATGGTCGCAGGGCAGGATGACCTTCCACTGGTCCCGCTGGAGCAGCCAGTAGTCCAGATACTTCTCCGCCGGGGTGGGCAGTGAGATAAAGCCGCAGTCCGCCTGACCGTGGAGGACCCAGTCGGATATCTCGTTGTTGAAGTTGGAGGGCAGAAGCTCGAACTCAATGCGGGGGTACTTTTCCTGAAAGGTCTTGAGCATACCGGGCAGCCACTTTTCCGATACACTGGTGAAGGTTGCCACGCGGATAAGACCGGTATCCAGCCCCCGCAGGTCCTCGGCGTGCTGCTCCAGACGGTGGGACAGGGCGCACATCTCCTGAAAATACGGTGCCAGGGCGCGGCCATCCGCCGTGGGGGTGACACCGCCGTGGCTGCGGACCAGCAGCGTAACGCCCAGCTCCTCCTCCAGCGAGCCGATGGCGTGGCTGACGCCGGACTGGGTGAAATTCAGGGCGCGGGCGGCGGCGGTAAAGCTGCCCAGCTCCACGGTCTTGAGGTATATCTGGTATTTGGTGACGGACATGGGGACACCTCCTGTTCAGGGCCAGTATAGCATATCTCGCCATGTGCTGCAAAGTATTTTTCATGGTTTTGATGATAATCATGCGTTTTACAAATCGCTTGTCCTGTGCTATGCTAAAGATACGTTAAGAAGCCCAAACGAAAGGAGGCGCTGAGCATGGTGCTGAACCTCATTCTGGCCAGCCTGGTGGCGGTCCTGGTGGTTACGGGTATCGTGTCCAAGGCAACGGACAAGTAACCCAACACCCCTTGTTTTCTATCCTTAATTTTTCTCCCTATTCCCCTTCAAATTGGTGAATGCCGGCGCGCCCTCCCAACGTGCCGGTGAAAGGACGCCGCCCCCTTCGGGCGGCGCCCTTTTTGCTCCGGACGCAGCGCGGGAGGTGATCGCTTTTCCTTGCTATTTCATGCGGCGTATGGTATGATACCGGCGTTAAAGAGAAAGAGGTATTGCCTATGGACCAGAAAAAACTGCATATCCTGTCGCTGCTGGCGGCGCTGACCGCGGCCACCATCTTCGGCATGAGCTTTATGTTTTCAAAAATGGCGCTGGCCACAGCGGCACCCACAGTGCTGCTGGCTTTCCGGTTCACGGTGGCGGTGGCGGCCATGTCGCTGGTCATCGCGCTGAACGCTCTGGTGGGCAAGGTACGCGGAAAGCCGCTGTTCGCCTTCTCTCTGAAGGGAAAGCCGGTGGGAAAGCTGCTGCTGCTGGGCATCGTGCAGCCGGTGGCGTACTTTATCTTCGAAAACTACGGCATTCTGTACACCTCCGCCGCTGTGGCGGGGACCATCATCGCGGCGGTGCCGGTGTGCTGCATCCTGATGGACGTGCTGGTTCTGCATGAGCGCGTCACCCGGCGGCAGGTGCTGTGCGCCCTGGGCGCGATCGGCGGCGTAGCGCTGATCTCCGTGGGCGGGGCGGTGATGATCTCGGCGCTGGGCCTGCTGTTCCTGCTGCTGACCATGCTCAGCGACACGGTGTACTATGGGCTGAGCCACGATGCCGCCAAGCGCTTCACCCCCTTTGAGATGACCTATGTGATGTTTGTGGTGGGCATGGCGGCGTTTATTCCGGTGGCGCTGATACAGGCCGGCGGGATAAGCAGCGAGCTGATCACCGCGCCGGCGCAAAGCGGCAGCTTCTGGCTGGCGGTGCTGTATCTGGGTATACTGTCCTCCGGCGTGGCCTACGGACTGCTGAACTTCGCCAACAGTCACCTGACGGTCTCAGAGAGTTCCCTGTTCTCCAACGTGACCACGGTGGTATCGGTGCTGGCGGGCGTGCTCTTCCTGAAGGAGGATTTCAGCCTGTGGCAGGCTCTTGGCGTAGTCATCATTCTGGTGTGCGTGTTCGTGGCCAACGTGTCCGGCAGCGAAAAGAAATAAAAAGATCTCCCCCCGACCGGGGGAGATCTTTTTATTTGCGGATGAGGGTCCCAGCCTTCACGCCGGTCAGTTCTCCGTTCTTCACGGCCAGCCGGCCGGCCACCAGCACGGCGTCCATACCCAGGGCCGTTTGGCAGGGGTCCTGATAGGTACCGCGCTCGGTGAGGGCGGCGGGGTCGAACACACACAAGTCCGCGTCCGCACCCACGGCGATAACGCCCTTACCCGCAAGGCGAAGGGCCTGTGCCGGGGCCTGGGTCAGCTTGTGAACGCCCTGCTCCAGCGTCAGCACACCCTGTTCCCGGACGAAGTGCTGCAGCAGACGGGTACAGCTGCCGTAGACCCGTGGATGGGGCATCCCCTCGGTGGGGTAGGTGGCGTCAGAGATCAGGCAACTGAGGGGACTGCGGAGGATAGCGGCGATGTCTTCCTCCGCGGCCATGAAGTCGATCATAGTCACCTGGCAGTGCTCGCGGATCAGCAGGTCGCAGCAGGCGTCCAGCGGGGATTTGTGCTCCATGGCGGCCTCCTGGGCGATGCTCTTGCCCAGCAGCGGCGCGTCCTCCGGGCAGTGAAGACTGCTGAGGAAGATTCCGTCCCAGCCAGCCAGCTTGGCGATGTCGTCAAACCCGCCGCCGTCTTCAATACGGTGAGCCAGCGTCTCGCGTTCGTGGGGGTCGGCCAGGCGGCGGACAACGGCGTCCATGCCGCCCTCCAGAAACTCCGGCGGCAGGATATGCAACAGCTGGGTGGAGCCGGCGGTGTAGGGGTACACGTCGCAGCCCACATCCAGCCCCTCTTCCTTCGCCCGGTGCAGCAGCTCCAGGGCCCGGGGTATTTTTTTGCCCCAGTTGTCCCAGCCCATGGCTTTCAGGTGGCTGATATGCAGAGGGACCCGCAGCGCCCGGGCCACCAGCAGCATCTCCTCGATGGAATCGCAGACGCCCGCGCCCTCCTGCCGCATATGGACGGTGAGGGGGATATCCTGCCCCGCGATGGGTGAGAGCGCACGGATCAGCTCCGCCGTGGTATAGAAGCACTCCGGGGCGTAACCCAGGCCCAGAGAAACGCCCAGCGCGCCGTCGGCCAGAGCCTGCTCCAGGGCGCGGTGCAGGGCGCGGTAGTGGCGGTCCTCCAGGTGCTCCAGCTCATAGCCGGCCGCGTCCGCCCGAAGGACGCCGGCACCGGCCAGCATACCCACATGGACGGGGATATTCGGCACAGAGGCGAAATAGCCGGAGAGGGTCTCCGTCACCAGCTCCGGCGGCAGGGCCCCGGTGATGGGGCGCAGGTAGTCCCGGATGGCGTCGCCGTGGGCGGGGCCGAAGGGGGCGGCGCTGAGGCCGCAGTTGCCGTTGACGATGGTGGTAAGGCCCTGACACAGCTCCGCCGCGCCGAAGCCCGGGCGGAACAGCGCCGCGTCGGCGTGGCGATGGATGTCAATAAAGCCGGGGGTAACAGTCCTGCCGGCGGCGTCGATTACATGAGCGGCGGACGCTGCGGACAGATCGCCGATGGCGGCGATCCTGCCGCCGGAAACGGCCACATCGGCCGCAAAGGCGGGGCGGCCCGTGCCGTCAACAACGGCACCGCCCCGGATAAGGGTATCAAACATGGTCTGTGCCTCTCTCCTGCTTCCCTGCCGTCAGGGGCAGGGAGATACTAAAGGTGGTCACGCCGCCGCTGCTGTCACAGCGGAGGACGCCCCGGTGGGCATCCACGATGGCTTTGGCAATGGGCAGGCCCAGGCCGAAGCTGTCGCCGTCGGTGCGGGCGTCGTCGGCGCGGTAAAAGCGGTCAAAAATGCGGGGGAGCTTGTCCGAAGGGATATCCGGCCCCTGATCGGTCACGGACACCACAGCGCGGCTGCCCTGCCGGACGGCGGTCAGGCGGATGGGCGTACCGGGTGCGGCGTATTTGACGGCGTTATCCAGCAACACCGCCAGGGCCTGGCCCAGCTTGGCGCCGTCGCCCCGGACAGGAAGAGACGGCGCAATATCGTAATCCAGCACATGGCCGGCCTCAAAGGCCACCGGCTCAAACCGCAGGGCGGCAGTCACCGCCGCCTCCGACAGGTCGGTGACGGTGTCCGGCGGGCTGCCGGCGTTCTTCTGGGCGCGGAAGAGGGTGAGCATATCCTCCACCAGGGCCTTCATGCGGCGGCCCTCCGCCCGGATATTGTCCACGTAGACCGCCTGCTCCGGCGAAGCGCTCTGCTCCAGCAGCTCGGCGGAGGAAAGGATGACCGTCAGAGGGGTCTTCAGCTCGTGGCTGGCATCGGAGAGGAACTGCTCCTGCTGGGCCCAGGCGGCACCTACAGGCTTGGTAACCACACCGGAGAGCAGATAGCTGCACAGAAACAGCACCACCAGTGCGCCGCAGCCCACCAGAGAGCAGGCCTTCAGCAGTGTGTGCAGGGAGGTGTATTCCAGATAGGTATCGGTAAACGCAATGGCAGTAGTGGTGTAGCCCCGCTGGCGCAGATAGCGCAGATGAAATTCGTCCAACGTGCCGGCGTCCTCGTCCGCCGCCAGGGCGGCAGTGACGATCTCCGCCATACGGGTCTCGTCGCTGAGGTCATAGTAGCTGTTGCCGGCCACGCGGACGGTGCCGCTGCCATAGACCTCGGCCACAAAGCAGGGGATGCTGTCCATGCCGGGCTGGCTGCGGCCATAGTCGCCCTGCTCCAGCGCCTGGTACAGCTGCTGCTGCACATTCTTGTGATAGTTGCCCCGGGAGATGAAGTACACCGCCGCGAACACCGCCAGCAGCACCAGCGAGATCAGCAGCATATTGGTGGCCACCACCTTCCAGCGAAGGTGCCGGATCATGCCTCCACCTCCAGACAATAACCCACCATACGGAGGGTCTTGATCTTCACAGTGGATTGCAGATGGGTGAGCTTGCGGCGAAGGAAGGAGATATAGACCTCCACGTTGTTGTCCTCGGCGGCGGAGTCGTAGCCCCAGACCTTCAGGATCAGCTGCTCCTTGGAGACGATCTGACTGCCGTTCCGCATCAGCAGCTCCATCAGGTCGTACTCCCGGCGGCTGAGGCGGACGCTTCGCGGGCCGCGCGGCTGAGGCGCACGCTTCGCGGGCCGCATTCCAGCAGGAATGTGCCCATGTGCAGCGTCAGGTCGCCGAAGGCCGTCACCTCCGGGTCGGCAGCGGCGTCCTCACCGCCACGGCGCAGCAGGGACCGGATACAGGCAAGCAGCTCCTCCGGCTCAAAGGGTTTGGTCAAGTAGTAGTCCGCACCGGCGTCCAGGCCGCGGACGCGGTCATTCAGCTCACTGCGGGCGGTGAGCATCAGCACCGGCAGGCGGCTGCCGCCGCCGCGCAGCTGGCGCAGCAGGGCGAAGCCATCCATGCCGGGAAGCATGGCGTCCAGCACCAGCAGGTCGTAGATATCGCTGCGGGCGTTGTCCAGGCCGGAGATGCCGTCATAGCACACGTCGGCGGTGTAGCCCTGGCGGCGCAGCAGGTCCTGCAGGGTGCCCGCCAGGCGCTTTTCATCCTCCACGATCAGTATACGCATAGCCGCGCCTCCCTTTTCATGGCTTACAGCCCCGTCTCGGACAGGGTCAGGATCTGGGTCAGGGACGACTCCTCCATCCGGTAGATGGTGGTGTCGCCGTCCAGGGCCACATAGCGGCCGCCGTCGCCGGTGGACAGGCCGACAGCAAGGATCAGCGTCCTCTCGGCACTGTTGTCAGCCAGGTAGTTCACCGTCAGCGTGACCTCCGGAGTGTCCAGGCCGCAGACGGCGGCCGCACCCTCCGCCGGGTCGTAGTCCACGCAGGCGGTGAGCGTCAGGGCAGCGATCTCATCAGCCAGGGCGGCGGTCTTTTCCGTGACGTCCCGGTTGGCGCTGCGGCGGGTACCGTCCTCGGCGGTGTAGAAGGAGACGGCAGCGGTGCCGTCGGCGCGCAGCAGACTTACGCTGACCAGCCTGTCCGGCTCGATGACCGGCAGAACGGGCAGGACCGCCATGGCGTAGATGCTGCGGCTGAGCAGCATCTTATTTTCGTCAGAGGTATAGCGCACCGTACCGGCAGGGGTGAGCACGTACCAACGGCCATCCGCGGCCTGGTCGCCGAGATAATAGACAACGTCCACGCCGTCGGAGGTGACGGTGATGTACTTCTTGGGAGCCTCCAGGCCATAGACGGCCAGCTCCTGCACATTGGCCACCGCTTCGCCGCTGTCCAGGGCGGCGGGCAGGGCCAGCAGGTCCTCCAGCGCCGTCTGGTCCAGGGGGAAGGCGGGGTCGTCAAACCAGGTCCAGGCGCCGGTTTCGTCCTTTTCAAAACGGAGGGTCACATCGCCGTCGCACAGGGCCAGGGCGGTGACGCCTTCTACGGGCGGGGCGGTCTGGGTGGAGGCGTCCACCATCTCTTTACCTTTTGTATTGCCGCAGGCGGACAGCAGCAGCGTCAACCCCAGCAAAAACGCCGTCAGGCGCAGAATTCGCTTCATCATGGCTTCGGTTTTCTCCTTTACTTTCGTTTACTTTCGGTTGCTTTTGCTGTATACATTCGCGTTCGCTATATGTTACGTTCGCTTTCAGTATAGCAACTTTTCAGGAAAAAGAAAAGTACATTCCGTGAATTCTCCCGTTCCCGGCGGCGTGGACGGACGAAGCACAAAAAAGACCGGCCCGCGCCGGTCTTTTTTTGTCGTTACCCACAGAGATGCGGCAGGTGTGCTGTAATGGCCGAGACGGCAGCTCCGCGCCGGCCTTTTTCTTAGCGTTACTTGCAGAGATAGCTGAACCAGCCCTCGCTGCTGCGCTGCTCGAACACATCCCAGCCGTCGGCCTTCAGCTTTTCCAGCACCTCCGCCGCCCGGTCGTCGATGATACCGGAGCAGAGGAAGAGGCCGTCGGGCTTCAGAAAGGGACGGACGTGGGGGCTGAGGCCCATGATGACATCCGCCACGATGTTGGCCACCACGATATCATAGCCGGCGCCCATCTCCTGCCGCAGGGCGGCGTCGGTGAGCACATCGCCCCAGCGGACGGTGTAGCGGTCCTTTCCAATGCCGTTCAGGGCGGCGTTCTCGTAAGCCACGTCCACGCACTTCTCGTCGATGTCGCAGGCGAAGGCGCTCTCCGCGCCCAGGCGCAGGGCGGCGATGGACAGGATGCCGCTGCCGCAGCCCAGGTCCAGGACACGCTCGCCGCCGTGAATGTGGGTATCCAGCGCCTGCAGGCACAGGCGGGTGGTGGCGTGGCTGCCGGTGCCGAAGGTCAGGCCGGGGTTCAGCACCAGCTTCACCCGCGTGGGGTCGGCGGCCTCCTCCCACTCCGGCACCACCAGCAGGCGGCTGCCGATCTCCATGGGCTTGTAAAACTGCTTCCAGTTGTTCTCCCAGTCCTCGTCGGCCACGTCGGCCATGGTCAGCAGCAGGGGCGCGTACTCCGGGTGCTCCTTTTTCAGCGCCGACATGGCCATACGCACGGCGGCCACGGTGCCGTAGGCGTCCTCGTTCCGTTCCAGATAGAATGTCACGCGGCTGACGCCCTTCTTCTGCGCCAGCAGGTCATCATCCACATAATCCCAGTATTGGCGGTTGTTCTCCAGAAAGCTCTGAAAGTCCGCCTCGTCATCGATCATCACGCCGGTAACGCCCTGCTGCTCCAGCATGTCCGTCACCGCATCCAAGCCCGCGTGGCTCGTGTCGATCTTGAGTTCCAGCCAGTCCATAGGATGACCTCCCGCAAAGTTGAAATGCACCGTACACCGCCAACGGCAATGGATCTTGCGCCAAGACGAGGCGCGGCGGCGTAGGCGTACTTTGTGTACGGCAAGCCGCCGCAACGAAGTATTGGCGCAAGAGACGCGCCGTTATCTCTTGGTGCCTACGAAGAATATGCCCATGGTATTCGGCCCCGTGTGGCTGCCGATCACAGGCCCGATGTAGTTGATATAGACCTCCTTGACGCCGTAGCGGGCCTTCATCTCCTCGGCCACGGCGCGGGCCTCCACCTCGCAGTCGGCATGGCAGATGAACATGACCTGCTCACTGGGCTCGATGCCCAGCTCGGCGATCTTGTCGATGAGGGCCTTCAGGCTGGCCTTGCGGCCGCGGACCTTGCTGACGGGGACCAGCTTGCCCTCGTCGGATGTGTGCATGACGGGCTTGATGGAGAGCATGGAGCCGAAGAACGCGGCACCGGCGCTAAGACGGCCGCCCATCTTCAGGTAGTTCAGGTCGTCCACGGTGAACCAGTGGTCGATGTGGAGCTTGTTGTCCTCCACCCACTGCACCAGCTCCTGAGCGGAGAGGCCCTCGCGCTTCTTCTGGGCGGTCAGATAGAGCAGCAGGCCCTGGCCCAGAGAGGCGGAGAGGGAGTCCACCACATAGATGTTGGCATCGGGGAACTCCTCCTTCATGTCCTGGGCGGCGATGCACGCACTTTGGTAGGTGGTGGAGAGGGCGCTGGAGAAGTTGATGCTGACGATGTCCTTGCCGGCAGCCAGAATGGGGCGCATGGCCTCCTGAAACTGGCCTACGTTGGCGGCGGAGGTGGTGGCCAGCACGCCGCCGCGGATCTTGCCGTAGAAATCCTCGAAGCTGATGGCGCTGCCGTCCAGCAGGTTGGGGTAATCGTGCCCATCGATGTGGACGGTCAGGGGCACCACGGTCAGCTCCAGCTCCTTGGCCATGTGGTCGGTCAGGTCGCAGCAGCTGTCGGTCATAATGACATATTCACGCATGGGATAAACCTCCTTGGGAGTGATATTTCCCCGCTATCATAGCATGAAAACCGCCGCAGGAAAAGAGCCAAATTGTAAATAATACGGAATATTACCATCGATTGACAAGAGCAAACACGCCTG
>FR881528.1 GCA_000435555.1 Firmicutes bacterium CAG:176 | reverse complement strand
TAAAAACGTTGATTTTACTGGGTTTCTGCTTGTTTTCCTATGTCAACGCTCTTGAGGGCGGTTCTTTTTTGCATTTCCCGGTTGACACCGGGGCGGATATACGTTACAGATACAGGTAGCTGTACTTGTCGCGCAGGGTGACGATCAGTTTCTCCAGATCGACGGGCAGGTCGTTTTTGCCGGACAGGTCATAGTCCTTCGGCTCGCCGAAGGTACGGACGCGGACCTTGTCGCCGCCCAGGAACAGGACACCGGCATTGTGGCTGTCCACCATGTCCTCGGCGGTCTGGAACAGGGTGAACTTGTCGTGGCAGGGCTCGGAGCTGTACGGGCAGAACTGGGTGCAGTTGCCGCACTCGTTGCACATCTTGTCCACGTGGACGATCTGGTGGCTGCCGTCGGCCATGCGGATGGCCACATTGGCGCGGTTGGGGCAGGAGTCCACGCAGTTTTCGCAGACGGTGGCGCACTGCAGGCAGCGGTCGCCCTCGCAGCAGATGCACGCACTCATCTTTAGAATACCCTTCTTGGCCTCGGCGTCCGCCTTAGTGACATAGGCCTGCTCGGGGATGTCATAGGTATAGGGCTTGCCGATAACCGCCTCGGCAAAGGCCGCGGCGTCGGCGATGCCTTCGACAACAGTGGCGGGGCCGCGCTTGGCGTCGCCGGCGGCGTAGACGCCATCCACGTTGGTCTGGAAGGCGGGACGGCCCTTCTTGTCCAGCTCAATGCCGTTGGCGGCCATGAGTGCGTCGTCCACCTGCTCACCCACAGCGGAGATCACCAGGTCGCAGGGGACGGTGAAGAACTCACCGCTGCCCACGGGGCTGCGGCGGCCGGAGGCATCGGCCTCGCCCAGCACCATCTTCTCACACTTCAGCACACCGTCGGCCTGCTTGACGGGGGCAGCCAGCTCGGCGAAGGTCACGCCGTCGGCCAGCGCCAGCGCCAGCTCGTGCTCGTCGGCGGGCATATACTTGCGGGTACGGCGGTACACGAGGGTCACGCTCTCGGCGCCGCTGCGCTTGGCCAGACGGGCCGCGTCCATGGCGGTGTTGCCGCCGCCCACGACCACGATATTGCCGGCCACAGCGATGTTGCCGGCCTTGACGCCCTTCATCCACTGGATGGCGCCGGCCACATCGCCGGCGATGTCCAGCTTGCCGGGCTTCCAGGCACCCACGGCCAGCAGAATGTGGGTGTAGCCCTGCTTTTTCAGCTCGTCCACAGAGGGGGCGGGCGCACCGCACTTGACCTCCACGCCGTACTTCTCCATGAGGGCGATATCCTTCTCAATGGCCTCGTTGGCGATACGGAAGCTGGGGATCACATGCCGGGGCACGCCGCCCAGGCAGCTCTCGCGCTCGAAGATGGTGGTCTCGATACCGGCGCGGCCGCAGAAATAGGCGGCAGCAATGCCAGTGGGGCCGCCGCCGATGATGGCGACCTTCTTGCCCGCCACGCGCTCCGGCAGCTTGATGGAGGCCATCAGGGCGTTGTAGCCCTTCTGGGCGGCCAGCAGCTTGGTGTCGCGGATGCGGACGGACTCGTCATAGAAGTTGCGGGAGCACTTGGTCTGACAGCGATGGGCGCAGATGGTGCCGGTCAGGAACGGCAGGGGGTTTTTCTCGGTGATCAGCTTCAGCGCCGGACCGTACAGGCCCTTATTGCACAGCTCCATGTACTCGGGGATGTCCTGCGCGATGGGGCAGCCGCCCTTGCAGGGCGCGGTGAAGCAGTCGATCCAGGGCACGTTCTTCTCACTCTTGCGGCTGGGCAGGGGCTTGATAGGCTTGACGTGGTGCACGTCGGTGTGAGAGGCGGTGCTCATGTCGCAGATGGCCTGGGTGTCGGTGCCGTCAAAGGGCTTGTAGGGCATGGGCTCCACCTTCTCCACCATCTGGAGCAGGCGGTTGTAGCCGCCGGGCTTGAGGATGGTGGTCGCAACGGTGATGGGCCAGATGCCCGCCGCGAACAGCTTGTCGCAGTTGAAATACTCCGCGCCGCCGGCGAAGGAGATACGCATCTTACCCTTGAACTGGCGGGAAATGCGGTGGCACATCTCAATGGTCAGGGGGAACAGGCTGCGGCCGGACATATACATCTCGTTGTTGGGCAGCTCACCGCGGGTGGTGTCCACCGGGAAGGTGTTGGAGAGTTTCAGACCGAACTCCAGACCCTTGCTGTCGGCCAGCGCCTGCAGACGCTCGAACATGGGCACTGCGTCGGCCCACTGCAGATCCTCGCGGAAGTGGTGGTCATCGAATACAATATAGTCATAGCCCATGCCGTCGAGAATACGGCGGGCCGTCTCGTAGCCCAGAATGGTGGGGTTGCACTTCACGAAGGTGTGCAGGTGCTTCTCGGTGATGAGATAGCTGGCGATGCGCTCGATCTCATCCGGGGGACAGCCGTGCAGGGTGGACACGGTGACGCTGCGGCTGACGCGGGGATCAATGGCGTCGATATAGTCGCTCTCGGCGGGGAACAGCTCCTTGAGAACGGCCTTGCACTCGCCGAAGATGGCGGTCTTGGTGGCGTCCTTCATGCCCTCGATATAGGTGTTGACCTTGTCGCCCTTGATGCCCTCCAGATCGTAGCCCACGGACATATTGAACACGAAGCCGTTGGGATCGCCGAAGCCGTATACCTTGCTCAGCACCTTCAGGGCGCACCACGCCTTGATATACTCATCCATTGCCTGGGGCACGGTCAGCTCGGTGGACCACTCCTGGTTATAGCCCTCGTCATTGGCCAGGATGCAGGGGCGGGGCACGCAGGCGGCCAGCTCCTCGCCGTCCATCTTCTGGACGGTCTTGACCTCGAAGAACCGTGCGCCGGCCATGTAGGCGGCGATGATGTTCTGGGCCAGCTGGCTGTTGGGGCCGGCGGCGGGGCCAAAGGGTGTCTCGATACGCTCGCCGAAGATGGGCAGGCTCTTGCCCGTGGCGTGGTATGCCTTGCGGACGCCGAAGATCTCGCCGGAGTTGGCATATTCGGTGACCACCCAGTTCATCAGGGACTTAAAGGGGATCGGATACATTTTTTCAGACATGGGTCTTCCTCCTTGTCGTTGGTTTTATCAATACACCCGGTGGTTCAGGTCGCCCCACAGCTTCTTGGCGGCCTCGAGGATGTGGGCGTTCTCCGCCTCCTCGTCGATGTTCACCAGCACGCGGTCCTTCATCAGGACCTTGCCGGCGGCGATGGTGGTCTGGCACTGGCGGCCGGTCATGCCGAAGATCATGTGACCGTCGATGTTCTCGTCGCTGAACGGGGTGAACGGTTTGTAGTCCATGACGATGATATCCGCCGCCGCGCCGGCCTTCAGTACGCCCAGCTGGTCCGGGAAGTACCGTGCGCCGATCTTGGCGTTGTTCTTGAACAGCATATCCGTGACCTCGCACCAACCCACGTTGGGCAGGCAGTTCTGGCTCCGCTGGGAGCACAGGGCCACCTTGAGAGACTCCAGCATATCGTTGGTGTAGGCATCGGTGCCCATGCCCAGCAGGATGCCCCGCTTGTACAGCTGCAGCACCGGGCAGATGCCGATGGCGTTGCCCATGTTGGACTCAGGGTTGTTCACCACCATAGTGTTGGTCTCGCGGATGATATCCATCTCGGCGGTATTCACGTGGATGCAGTGGCCCAGAATGGTCTTTTCACCCAGAATGCCGTGGTCCTGCAGGCGCTGCACCGGACGGCGGCCGTAGTTCTGCAGGCTGTCGTACACGTCGTTCATACCCTCGGACACGTGGATGTGATAACCGGTGCGGCCGTTGTTGGCCTCCACCATGCGATCAAAGGTCTTGTCGCTGATGGTGAACAGCGCGTGGCCGCCGAACATGGCCGCCAGCATGGGATCGTTCTGCTTCTGGCAGTAGGTGATGAAGTCCGCGTTCTCCTTGATGGCCTGCAGGCACTTCTCCTCGCCGTCGCGGTCGCTGACCTCGTAGCACAGGCAGGAGCGCAGACCCAGGCGGCGGCTCTCCTCGCTGATGGTAAACAGGGTACCGGGGATCTCGCCATAGCTGGCGTGGTGGTCAAAGATGGTGGTCACGCCCTGCTTGATGCTGTCGATGTACAGCGCGGTGGCGGAAGCGCGGGTACCGTCCATCATCAGGTGGCGGTCGATGGCCCACCAGGTGCCGTCCAGCACCTCGTAGAAGTTGGTGGGGTTGTTGCCCACGATGCTCAGGCCGCGGGCCAGTGCGGAGTAGATGTGGGTGTGTGCGTTGATGAAGGCAGGCATGATGACGCCGCCCTTGGCGTCAACGATCTCGGCATCGGCATATTTTGCCCGCAGAGCGGCTTCCTCACCTACCTCCACGATCTTGGCGCCCTCGTAGGCCACCGCGCCGTGCTCATAGTAGCCCTTGCCCTCGCTGTCGCGGGTAATGAGCCGTCCATTTGTTACCAGAACCATGTGTATTCCTCCTTTGTTTCCGATAGTGTTCGTGTGTTCTCCCCAATATGGCTCTACTCCCCGGTAAACAAAAAGTGCCCCAAACCCTGTTTCCGAGGGTTTGAAACACTCAAGCGTCCGCCGAGTGATAGTTTCAGCCCGTGCGCGAAGCACTTCCTTACAGCTACCAATCTTGGATTGTCATCTGTATTTTACAACGATTTCTCCAAAAATGCAATAGTTTTGTCAGCCAGTTTTTGCCCTTTTTACCCTGCGTTGTCCCGCTGCACCGTGTACCGCTTTCGCTATTTCATGACAAAAAAGCCAATAAATGGAAGTATACTTCGTGGAAGTAAACTTCCCGCTGCGCTATCATCTTCTTATAAAGCGGAAACGGAGGCATTTGCCATGCAGGAGTATAAGGACGCGGTGCGGGAGCATCTGTCAAGCTATGTGTGCCAACTGCGGCAGCGCCGTGGGCTTACACAGGAAGAAATGGCCGAAAAGCTTCGTATCACGGCGCGGGCCTACGGCGACCTGGAACGTGGAAAATTCTGCTTTTCCGCCCCGGCATTGATGGCCCTGCTCCTCATACTGAAGGAAGATGAGGTGGCAGAGCTTCTGAACGACTTTCGCAAAATTACAGAAAAATTAGACGGTAAAGAGGTGGCGTAGCATCCATGGATAAGGGGGATGTGAGCCGCACATTGTGCGGCTTGGGGTTGTTGCCGAGCAGCGTCTGCTATTTTTATATGGCAGAGGCGCTTCGGCTGTCGCTGCGGGAGCCGGACAGGCTTCTGCTGGTCACAAAGCACGTGTATCCGGACGTGGCGCGCTGCTTTGACACAAACTGGAAGTGCGTGGAGCGCGGCCTGCGCCGCGCCGCAAACGTTGCCTGGAACACGGCGCCGGAGAAGCTGTCAGAGCTCGCACATCGACACTTGACGGAGAAGCCTTCTGTTTCAGAGCTGTTGTCTCTGTTGACGATCTATCTTCACGCGGAAGAGGAGAACTGAAACCGGTCATAGGGCACCAAGCCCCGGCTCTGCCAGGGCTTGGTGTTTTGTATGCATTTCTTCACGGATAAAAAGCCGCCCTCGGGCGGCTTTTTTCTCTGCACAGCAAAACAAGGCTCCCGGGCAACAGATGATATCTGCCG
>FR881527.1:15294-25384 GCA_000435555.1 Firmicutes bacterium CAG:176 | reverse complement strand
TCCTTGCTGCCCAGGCCGTAACGGCCGCCGATGACCTTGATGTCGTTCCGGCCGGCGTTGGCCAGGGCGGTGACAACGTCCTGATACAGAGGCTCGCCCTGAGAGCCGGGCTCCTTGGTGCGGTCCAGCACGGCGATCTTCTGCACGGAGGCGGGCAGGGCCTCGATGAGCTTCTCGGCGGCGAAGGGGCGGAACAGACGGACCTTGACCAGGCCCACCTTCTCGCCGTGGGCGTTCAGGTAGTCGATGACCTCATCGGCCACGTCGCAGATAGAGCCCATGGCCACGATGACGCGGTCAGCGTCGGCGGCGCCGTAGTAGTTGAACAGCTTATAGTCGGTGCCCAGCTTGGCGTTGATCTTGTCCATGTACTTCTCGACCACGGCGGGCAGGGCGGTGTAGTAGCTGTTGCAGGCCTCGCGGTGCTGGAAGAAGATGTCGCCGTTCTCGTGGCTGCCGCGCATATGGGGATGCTCGGGGTTCAGGGCGTGCTTGCGGAACTCGGCCACGGCGTCCATGTCGCACATATCCTTCAGATCCTCGTAGTCCCAGACAGCGATCTTCTGGATCTCGTGGGAGGTGCGGAAGCCGTCGAAGAAGTTGATGAAGGGGACCTTGCCCTCCAGCGCGGCCAAATGGGCCACGGGGGACAGATCCATGACCTCCTGGACGTTGCCCTCGCACAGCATGGCGAAGCCGGTCTGGCGGCAGGCCATGACGTCGGAGTGGTCGCCGAAGATGTTTAGCGCCTGAGTGGACACGGTACGGGCGGACACGTGGAACACGCAGGGCAGCTGCTCAGCCGCGATCTTGTACATATTGGGGATCATCAGCAGCAGGCCCTGGGACGCGGTGTACGTGGTGGTCAGGGCACCGGCGCCCAGAGAGCCGTGGACAGCACCGGCGGCACCGGCCTCGGACTGCATCTCGACGACCTTGACCTTGGTGCCGAAGATGTTTTTCAGACCGTTGGCGCTCCACTGGTCCACGAAGTCCGCCATGGGGCTGGACGGGGTGATGGGGTAGATGGCTGCGACCTCGGAGAACGCGTAGGAAACGTGCGCCGCGGCGTTATTGCCATCCATGGACTTCATTTTTCTTACCATAATGAGCCTCCTTACATTATATACTTCCGTACCGCCAGAAGGGCGCAAAGACCCCTTTGTACGGAATGTTAGGCACCGTCATAGTAGCACAAAAAATCCTGGATGTAAACCCACATTTTCGTGATTTGTGCCACGATAAAACTTTTTTAGCGCCATGCACAAAAATTCTCACGGCGGCGGGGCAGGTTCATGCACTCCGCGCAAAAGGCAGGGGACTTTTTTGGAAAAAGTGGCTGTTCACGGCGGAAATTTTGTGGTAAAATGTACGGTGCTATAAAATTAGTGTAAAGGGGGCGCTGTCCATGATGGTGACGGTACGGTCGCTGGGCCTGACGGGCATCACCGGCTATGAGGTGTCGGTGGAGTGCTTTCTGTCCGGCGGACTGCCGGGGTTCGACGTGGTGGGCCTGCCGGACGCGGCGGTGAAGGAGTCGCGGGAGCGCGTTCGGGCGGCGGTGAAAAACTGCGGGGCCAAGTTCCCCGTCAGCCGCATCACAGTCAATCTGGCTCCGGCGCGGGTGCGGAAGGAGGGCACGGTGTACGACCTGCCCATCCTGCTGGGCATTCTGGCCGCGGCGGAGGAGATATCTCCCCTGCCCCAGGGCGCGGCGTTTTTGGGCGAGCTGAGCCTCTCCGGCGCGCTGCGGCCGGTGACGGGCGTGCTGCCCATGGCGCTGACGGCGGCGCGGCTGGGCATCGATACGCTGTATGTGCCCGAGGCCAACGCCGCCGAGGCCACCCTGGCCGACGGGCTGACCGTGTACGGTGTGACGGATGTGGGACAGCTCATCGCCCACCTGAAGGGCGAGCAGGTCATGACGCCGGCGCCCCGGTGGACGCCGGGACATCAGGACCGGCCCCTGCCGGATTTTGCCGACGTGATGGGGCAGGAGAATGTGAAGCGGGCGCTGGAGATCGCCGCCGCCGGCGGCCACAATGTGCTGCTGGTGGGATCGCCCGGCGCGGGCAAGTCCATGCTGGCCCGGCGGCTGCCGTCCATCCTGCCGGACATGACCCGGGCGGAGGCCCTGCAGACCACGGAGATCTATTCCGTGGCGGGCATGACCGACCCGCGGCACCCGCTGGTGGATACGCGGCCCTTCCGCAGCCCCCACCACACGGCGTCCACCGTGTCGCTCTCCGGCGGCGGGGGGATACCCCGGCCGGGAGAGATATCCCTGGCCCACAACGGCGTGCTGTTTCTGGACGAGCTGCCGGAGTTCAGCAAGGCGGCGCTGGAGACACTGCGCCAGCCGCTGGAGGACGGCTTTGTGACCATCACCCGGGCCTCCGGCTCCCTGACGCTGCCCAGCCGCTTCATGCTGGTGTGCGCCATGAACCCCTGCCGCTGCGGCTGGTACGGCCACCCCTCCGGACGCTGCACCTGTTCACCCCAGCAGGTGGAGCAGTATATGCAGCGCATCTCCGGCCCGCTGCTGGACCGGATCGATATGCACATCGATGTGCCGTCAGTGGAGTATGAGGCCATGCGCCGCAAGGAGCAGCCGGAGCCGTCATCGGCCATCCGGGAACGGGTCAACGCCGCCCGCGAGGTGCAGAAAAAGCGCTTTGCGGGGACGGAGGTGTCCTGCAACGCCTACATGACCCCCGCCATGATCGGCCAGTACTGTGCGCTGGACGCCGCCGGCGAAAAGCTCATGCAGGGTGCCTTTGAGCGCCTGGGCCTGACGGCCCGCAGCCACGACCGCATACTGCGTATGGCCCGCACCATCGCCGACCTGGAGGGCAGCGAGCGCATCGAGGCGGCACATCTTGCCGAGGCCATACAGTACCGCAGCAGCAGTACACTGAAATGACGGCGGGATATTTTCCGCCCTGCCATCGTCAGACCTCCTCGACGTACACCCGGTACGCCGTCGTCGGTCTGCCATCGGCGGGACAAAAAATCTCGCCGCCGTGGCGGGATCTTTTCCGCCCTACCATCGTCAGACCCGGTACGCCGCCGATAAACGTCCGTAGGGGACGGCGTCCCGCAGTGGAGCGCAGCGGAACAAATGCCCTTGGGGTACGCCGTCCCGTTGTAGGGGCGGACGAAGCTGCCCGCCCGCCGTCCCCATATCTGTACACCAACAACAAGGAGAGAACCATATGCACGAGATCATTCTGTGCAAGCTGGGCGAGGTGGTCCTGAAGGGACTGAACCGCCGCAGCTTTGAGATGAAGCTGATGAGCAACATCCGCCGCCGCACCCAGCGGTTCGGCAAGTGGAAGATATATTCCCGCCAGTCCACTATCTATGTGGAGCCGGCGGAGGAGAAATGCGACATCGCCGGGGCTTACGCTGCCTGCAAGCAGGTGTTCGGCATCATCGCCATTACCCGGGCGCTGCCCTGCGAGAAGAGCAAGGAGGCTATTTTCGACACGGCAAAGACCTATCTGGGCGGTGCGCTGACCGCGGCCAAGAGCTTCAAGGTGGAGAGCAAGCGGGCGGACAAGTCCTTCCCTATGGGCAGCATCCAGCTGAGCCAGTGGGTGGGCGGCGCGCTCCATGACGCCTTCCCCCACCTGACGGTGGACGTACACCACCCGGAGCTGACGGTGTACATCGAGGTACGGGAGGACGCGGCCTACGTCCACGGACCCGCCGAGAGCGCCGCGGGCGGCCTGCCCCTGGGCATGGGCGGCCACGCGGTGAGCCTGCTGTCCGGCGGTATCGACAGCCCCGTGGCCAGCTATATGATCGCCAAGCGGGGCGTACAGCTGGAGATGATCCACTTCGCTTCTCCGCCCTATACCGGCGAGCTGGCCCGGGAGAAGGTGCTGAAGCTGGCGGAGGAGCTGACCCCCTGGTGCGGCCGGCTGGCGGTGTTCATCATCCCCTTTACCGAAATTCAGGAGGAGATACGCCGCAAGTGCCCGGAGGATCACTTTACCCTGATCATGCGGCGGTTTATGATGCGCCTGGCCAATATGCTGGCGCTGGAGCTGCGGTGCCGCGCCCTGGTCACCGGAGAAAATCTGGGTCAGGTGGCCAGCCAGACCATGCAGGCGCTGGCCGTCAGCGAGGACGTGACCACCATGCCGGTGCTGCGGCCCCTGATCGGCATGGACAAGGAGGAGATCGTGAAGATCGCCCGGCATATCGGCACCTTCGACACGTCCATCCTGCCCTATGAGGACTGCTGCACCGTGTTCACGCCCCGGCACCCCAAGACGAAGCCCAGCGTGGAGGAGACGCGGGAGTACGAAAGCGCGCTGGATGTGGAGGGCCTGTGCCAGCGGGCCATGGCCGGACGCGAGATGATCCGGATCAAACCTACGCTATAAGGAGGCGCGTCTATGCCCCGTACCGCGGAGATCATCGCCGTGGGCAGCGAGCTGCTGACCGGCGGCGTGACCAATACGAATGCCGCGTTTCTCTCCCGGCTGCTGACTGCCGCCGGTGTGGAGGTGCTGTACCACACCACTGTGGACGACGACGCGGCGCGGCTGGAAAAGGCCGTGACCATCGCAAGGGGACGGGCAGAGCTGCTGGTGTTCACCGGCGGGCTTGGCCCCACCTACGACGACATGACGAAAACGGCGGTGTGCGCCGCGCTGGACACGCCGCTGGTGTTCCACCCGGAGGTGGTGGAGGATATGCGGCGGTATTTCGACCGGGTGTTCCGCCGGGAGATGCCGGAATGCGATATGCAGCAGGCCTATCTGCCGGAGGGGTGCACCGTGTTCCGCAATCCGGTGGGCACGGCCCCAGGGTGCGTGTTCACCGCCGGAAAGACCACGGCGGCGCTGCTGCCCGGCGTGCCCCACGAGTGCCGCTATATGGCCGAGCACTGCCTGCTGCCCTGGCTGGAGCAGGTCCGGGGACAGACGGTGCGGTCACACACGCTGCATATCTTCGGCCTGACGGAGCCGCAGGTGCAGGAGCTGCTGGGCGACCTGCTGCGGCGGGAGGCGGACATGACGCTGGCACCCTATGCCAAGCCGGGCGAGGTGATGCTGCAGCTGTCCGCCCGCGGGGCGGACGAGCGTGCCTGTGAGGCGCGGATGGCGCCGGTGCTGGCGGAGGTAAGGGCCCGGCTGGGCGCGTATTTCTACGGCGCGGATGTGTCCGGGCTGGAGGAGACGGTGCTGACGCTGTGCCGGGAACGGGGACTGACGCTGGCGGCGGCGGAGAGCTGTACCGGCGGACTGATCGCCAAGCGGCTGACGGATATCCCCGGCGCGTCGCAGGTCTTTCTGGGCGGCGTAGTCAGCTATACGAACCATGTGAAGCAGCAGGTGCTGCACGTGCCGGAGAATTTGCTGGCGCGCTGCGGCGCGGTGTCGGCGGAGGTGGCCCGGGCCATGGCCCTGGGCGTCCGGGTGCTGACAGGCGTGGACCTGGCGGTGTCCGTCACCGGACTGGCCGGTCCCGACGGGGACGACCGGGGAAACCCGGTGGGCACCGTGTTCGTGGGGCTTTCCGCGCCGGAGGGCGTGACCGTGCGGCATCTGACCCTGGGCGGCGATCGGGAGCGCATCCGGACGCTGTCTGCCCACCACGCTTTTGATATGCTGCGGCGTTATCTTACCAATCTACCGACAGAAGGAGAATAAAACCATGGCAAAGAACAGCTACAAGGCCAACGTGAACCAGTACGCCAACCAGGAGGAGGCCATCCGCAAGGCCAAGGGCAACCCCAATAAGAATATCCATTCCAAGAAGAAGAACAGCAACTACGGCGGGTATACCACCGGCGCGTACATGGCCCAGAAGGTGGCCGAGAAGGTGAACCAGCAGGAGAAGGTGAAGCTGCCCACCTGGCTGAATGTGACGCTGATCGCGGAGTTTGCCGTGGTGCTGGTGATCCTGATCCTGCGCCTGACAGCCTTCAAGGACAGCGCGGTGATGACCCACCTGTCCTCCCTGACGCTGGGCATCACCTGCGGCACGCTGTTCTATATCCGCAAGTACAAGCACACGAAGAAAACCAGCGCCATGTACAGCATCATCACCATTCTGCTGGTGGTCATGTGCCTGATGTACACCACCTTCGGCATTCTGGGCCTGCTGGGCTTTTTGGGCTGAGCGCCCCGCGCCGTAAGGCGCAGACTTCCCGGAGGGAGAAAGGAGCCGAGCTATGGCTGAGCTGACACCCATGATGCGGCAGTATATGGAGGAGAAGGAGAAGCACCCCGACTCCCTGCTGTTTTTCCGGTTGGGTGATTTTTACGAGATGTTCGGGCCGGATGCCCGGACGGCGTCGAGGGAGCTGGACCTGGCCCTGACCACCAGGGACAAGGACAAGAGCAAGTCCGACGAGGAGCGCATCCCCATGTGCGGCGTGCCATATCACTCCGCCGAGGGGTATATCGCGCGGCTGATCGCCAAGGGGTACAAGGTGTCCATCTGCGAGCAGATGGAGGACCCGGCTCTGGCCAAGGGGCTGGTGAAGCGGGAGATCATCCGCACCGTCACCCCCGGCACGGTGCTGGACGAGGCATGCCTGGACGCGGGACGCAGCAACTATCTGTGCGGCGTGTATCTGACAGACACGGCGGCGGGACTGTGCGCGGCGGACATCTCCACCGGGCAGGCCCAGGTGACGGCGTTCACCGGGGCGCAGCGGTTGACGGGGCTGATCAACGAGCTGGGGCGCTTCGCCCCGGCGGAGGCGGTGATGAACGCCGCGGCCTATGACGACCCGGCACTGACCGCCGCGCTGGAGGAGCGCTTTTCCTGCCGGCGGGAGAGGCTGGCGGAGGGGCGGTTCGACGTGTCGGACGCGGAGAAGAAGGTGCGGCTGCAATTCGGCGAGGCGGCGCTGCGGGACCTGCCCCGGAATGAGAGTGCGCCGCTGCTGGCGCTGGGCGGACTGCTGACGTATCTCTACGAGACGCAGAAGACCGACGTGAAGCAGCTGGACAAGCTGGAGTGGTACCGGACGGGACAGTTCATGGAGCTGGACCTGACGGCCCGGCGCAATCTGGAGCTGACGGAGACGCTGCGGGGCAAGGAGAAGAAGGGCAGCCTGCTGTGGGTGCTGGATAAGACCAAGACGCCCATGGGCGCGCGGAACCTGCGGATGTGGCTGCAGCAGCCGCTGGTGAACGTGGCGGCCATCGACCGGCGGCTGAATGCCGTGGCGGCGCTGACGGACAACACCGTGGGCCGCCAGGAGCTGCGGCTGGCCCTGACCGGCATGGGCGACATGGAACGGCTGATGAGCCGGATCGTCTACGGCACCGCCGGAGCCAGGGACCTGGTGAACCTGCGGGCGGCGCTGGAGCACCTGCCGGAGATCAAGCGGTGCCTGACGCCGTTCCGGACAGGGGCACTGGGAAAGTTGGACGAGCAGCTGGAGACGCTGGAGGACATCAGCGGGCGCATCGCCGCCGTGCTGGTAGACGAGCCGCCGTTCTCCGTCCGGGAGGGCGGCATGATCCGCGAGGGCTATGACGATGAGGTGGACCGGCTGCGGGGGATACTCTCCGGCGGCAAGGGGTTTATCGCGCAGCTGGAGGCCCGTGAGAAGGAAAAGACCGGCATCCGTACCCTGAAGGTGGGGTACAACAAGGTGTTCGGATACTATATCGAGGTGAGCAACTCCTTTAAGGACCAGGTGCCGGCGGACTACATACGCAAGCAGACGCTGGTGAACGGCGAGCGCTATATCACCCAGGAGCTGAAGGATCTGGAGCATGAGGTGCTCACCGCCCATGACCGGGACGCGGCGCTGGAATACGACCTGTTCGCCGCGCTGCGGACAGAGGCGGCGGGACAGGTGACGCGGGTGCAGCTGGCGGCATCGCTGATCGCGCAGCTGGACACGCTGTGCGCCTTTGCCGAGGTGGCGGCCCAGAACCACTACTGTCGGCCGGAGGTGGACGAGTCCGGGGTCATCGAGATCACGGCGGGACGCCATCCGGTGGTGGAAAAGGTGCGGGGCGACGCATTCTTTGTGCCCAACGACACCCACATGGGCGCAAAGGAGGACCGGGTGGCCATCATCACCGGTCCCAACATGGCCGGTAAGTCCACCTATATGCGCCAGGTGGCGCTGATCGTGCTGATGGCCCAGGTGGGGTGCTTTGTCCCCGCCCAGCGGGCGCATATCGGCGTGGTGGACCGCATTTTCACCCGCATCGGCGCCAGCGACGACCTGGCGGCGGGACAGTCCACCTTCATGGTGGAGATGACCGAGGTGTCGGAGCTGCTTCGCTGCGCCACGAAGAACAGCCTGCTCATTCTGGATGAGATCGGCCGGGGTACGTCTACATTCGACGGAATGTCCATCGCCCGGGCGGTGCTGGAGCACTGCGCCGGGAAGCTGAAGGCCAAGACGCTGTTCGCTACCCATTATCATGAGCTGACCACGCTGGAGCAGGAGCTGCCCAACGTGCGGAACTACAACGTGGCCGTCCACGCCCGGGGCGAGGATATCGTCTTTCTGCGGAAGATCGTCCCCGGCGGTGCGGACCGGAGCTACGGCATCGAGGTGGCCAAGCTGGCGGGCCTGCCGGACACGGTGCTCAAGCGGGCGCGGGAGATCTTGCGGGAGCTGGAGAGCCAGTCGCAGCAGCCCCATGCCCCGGCGGCGCGGGAGGACCAGGTATCCCTGGAGGGCATGGCCGAGGGCGCCGTGGCGGATATCATCCGCCGGACGCAGGTAGACGCGCTGAGCCCCCTGGAGGCGCTGAACCTGCTGTATGAACTGAAGAGCAAGCTGCAATAGAAAAGGAGTGAATACCATGCCGCAGATACAACAACTGCCTGCCCATATCGCCGATCTCATCGCTGCCGGCGAGGTGGTGGAGCGCCCCGCCAGCGTGTGCAAGGAGCTGCTGGAGAACGCCCTGGACGCCGGGGCGTCCGCCGTATCCGTGGAGCTGGAGCACGGCGGCATGACGTATCTGCGGGTGACGGACAACGGCTGCGGCATCGCGCCGGAGCAGCTGCCCACCGCGTTTCTGCGCCACGCCACCAGCAAGCTGCGCCGGGCGGAGGACCTGGCGGCTATCGGGACGCTGGGCTTCCGGGGCGAGGCGCTGGCGGCCATCGCCGCCGTGTCACGGCTGGATATTTTCTCCCGTGCGCGGGGCGCCGACAGCGGCGCGTCCCTGCATCTGGAGGGTGGCGTACCCGGTGAGGTCACGGCCGCCGGGTGCCCGGAGGGCACCACCGTGTGTGTGCGGGACCTGTTCTACAACACCCCGGCGCGAATGAAATTCATGAAAAAGGACAGTGCCGAGGGCGCGGCGGCTGCCGCTGTGGTGACACAGCTGGCGCTCAGCCACCCGGAGGTGTCCTTCAAGCTGCTGCGGGATGGGCAGGAGGTGCTGCACACCCCCGGCGACGGGCAGCTGCTGTCGGCGATCTACGCTGCCCTGGGCCGGGATTTTGCCAAAAGTCTGCTGGAGGTGGACGGCGGCAGCGGCGATGTGCGGGCCAGCGGCTTTGTGAGCAGTCCCGCCGCGGGACACGGTACCCGGGCGCGGCAGCTGTTCTTTGTCAACGGGCGGCTGGTGAAGAGCCAGCTGCTGACCGCCGCCGTGGAGGAGGCCTACCGCAACCGGCTGCTGAAGGGGAAGTTCCCCGGCTGTGTGCTGCACATCACGCTGCCGGTGAACGAGGTGGACGTGAACGTCCACCCGGCCAAGACGGTGGTGAAATTCGCCGCCGAGAAAGCGGTGTTCGACGCGGTGCACTACACCGTGAAAGACGCGCTGGACGGCGAGGGGCGGCCAAAAGCGGCGGAAAAGCCCTTCTATCAGACCATGACGGCACAGGAATTCCTGAAACGACCGGATGCGCCAAAGCCTTCGCAGGCGGTGACGCTGCCCGCGGGGAAGGCCATCGGCTCGGCCGCGGCAAGGCCGGTGGTGACGGCGGCGCCGGTACAGCCCGCGCCTGTCCCTGTGCCAGCCGCACCGGCGATGGCCGTTCGGGATGTGGCGCCGGAGGCGGACAAGCCGTTTACGGCACCGGCCGCGCCGGGCGTGGTGTATCACATCACACCGCCGGAGGAAACGGCGGAACG
>FR881527.1:3397-15283 GCA_000435555.1 Firmicutes bacterium CAG:176 | reverse complement strand
GGAGGAAACGGCGGAACGCCCGGAGATGGCGCCCTCCCCTGCCCCGGCCGCGGAGCCGGAGCAGCAGGAGATCGCCATGCCGGAGGGCCCCGCCGCGGCGGAGCAGCCCTGGCGCGTGGCGGGCGAGGTGCTGAAGACGTATATCATCTGCGAGGACGCGGAACGGAATGTGTGGCTCATTGACAAGCACGCCGCCCATGAGAGGATGCGGTTCGACGCGCTGAAGGCGCGCACGGAGCCGCCCATGCGGCAGCTGCTGCTGACGCCGGCGGCGGTGACGCTGGCGGCGGAGGAATACACCGCCGTGCTGGAAAATCTGGAGCTGCTGGCGGACTGCGGATTCCTGTGCGAGGACTTCGGCGACGGCACGGTGCTGGTGCGGGAGGTGCCCGACGATGTGCGGGCCGAGGACGCCGCCGCCACGCTGGAGGAGCTGGCGCAGAAGCTGCGCCTGCACAGCGCGGACCGGGCGGCCCTGCGGGACGAGGTGCTGCACACCGTGGCCTGCAAGAGTGCCATCAAGGCCGGTATGACCAGCGATCCGGCGGAGCTGCGGGCGCTGGCGGCGCAGGTGCAGTCCGGCGCGGTGCGCTATTGCCCCCACGGGCGGCCCGTGGCGGTGAAGCTGAGGGAATATGAGATAGAAAAAATGTTCAAACGGGCGTAAAGCCGCGTCTCTTCCGTTCTGCCATCGCCGGGTCGGCTTGCTGTACACAAAGTACAGCGGCACCGTCCCGTCATCGGCAGAACGAAAAATCCACGACTTTACAGGCCATAACGGCGCTGCGGCGCTTTCCAAAACGGATCGAGGTGAGGACATGGACAACAAGGTCGTCTGCGTGGTGGGGCCCACGGCCTGCGGCAAGACGAAGATGGGTGTGGCGCTGGCGCAGCGCTTCGGCGGCGAGGTGGTGTCCGTGGACTCCATGCAGCTCTACCGGGGGATGACCGTCGGCACCGCCGCCCCCACGGCGGAGGAGATGGAGGGCGTGCCCCACCACATGGTGGCCGTGGCGGACCCGGCGGAGAGCTGGTCCGTGGCCCGGTACGTCCGGGAGGCGGACGCGTGTGTGCAGGACATCCTGCGGCGGGGAAAGCGGCCGGTGCTGGTGGGGGGCACGGGGCTGTATCTGGACGCGCTGGTGCGGGGGCAGGACTTTGCCGCCGGCAGCCAGGGCGGGGAGATACGCCGGGAATTGCAGGAAAGGCTGGCTAAGGACGGCGCGGAGGCGCTGCTGGAGGCGCTGCGGGCCGTGGACCCGGAGAGCGCGGCGCGGCTGCACCTGCGGGACGAAAAGCGCATCGTCCGGGCGCTGGAGGTCTATTACGAGACGGGGGAGACTATCGGGGCGCACGACCGGCGGAGCCGGGAGGCACCGCCCCGGTACGACGCGGCGTACATCGGCCTGGCCTTCCGGGACCGGGAGGACATGAAGGAGCGCATCGACCGGCGGGTGGATGCGATGGTGGCACAGGGGCTTTTGCAGGAGGTGGAGACACTGCTGCAAAGCGGCCTGCCCCGGGACGCCACGGCCCTGCAGGCTATCGGGTACAAGCAGTTTCTGGCGGTGGCCGAGGGCCGCGCCACCGTGGCCGAGGCCATCGCGGAGGTGAAGCTGCGGTCACGGCAGTACGCCAAGCGGCAGCTGACCTGGCTGCGGCGCAACGAGGCCATCCACTGGATATTATGGGAAAAAACGCCGGATTTTTCGGCGGGGTTACAAAATGCGACAGAATTCCTCCTGTCCGCCGGGGTATGCTGATAGCGGCGGGCGGAGGCAGATATTGTGCATATCGTCCGTACAGACATACAAGGAGTGGACGATCATGCAGAAGACAAACAACTTACAGGATATCTTTCTTACCAAGGCCCGGAAGGAGAACGTGCCGGTGACACTGTTCCTGGTGAACGGCTTTCAGCTGCGGGGCGTTATCACGGGGTTCGACTGCTTTGTGGTGGTGCTGGACAGCGAGGGACGGCAGCAGGTGATCTACAAGCACGCCATCTCCACCATCGCGCCGGCGCGGAATGTCACGCTGTGGGAGGACGCGGAGTAAGAGAACATAGACAAAGAGGAAAGCCCATGAACAACACCCCAGACAACAACACGAACATCCCGGCGGGGAGCAACAAGCGCTCGTCGCCGCTGCTGAAGGTGCTGCCTATCGCGGTGCTGGCGGCGGTGCTGGTGTACTTCGCCGCGCAGGTATACAACTACTTTGCCGACCCGATGACCATCACGCTGGTCTATGAGGCACAGGCGGAGGACGTTATCTCCATGGAGGGCTGGCTGGTGCGGACGGAGGAGCCGCTGCCCGGCCAGGCCGGCACCGTGTCCCGGGCTGTGCAGGAGGGCCAGCGGGTGGCCGCCGGCGAGACGGTGGCCACGGTGTACAGCGACGACAGCGCTTTGCAGACCGTCAGCCGGATCGAGACGCTGGAATTGCAGCTGCAGCAGCTGCAGTTCGCCCTGACATCCTATCTGGACCCGGACGCGGCGCTGAAGCTGGACACGTCCATCACCGGCGACATCCTGACCCTGCGCCAGACGCTGAGCGCCGGGGACTATGCCGCGGCGGAGAGCGATCTGGCCGCGCTGAAGGCCGCCGTGCTGAAGCGGGACCACGGGAGCTATACGTCACAGGAGGACATACAGGCCCAGATCAAGTCGGTGGAGAGCGAGATACAGCAGCAGAAAGCCGCGCTGTCCGGCGCGAAGACCGTGACCGCCAAGGCCTCCGGCACCTATTCCGCCGTGTGCGACGGGTACGAGAGCGTGCTGACGGAGGCATTTCTGGAGGACGTGACGCCCAGCAAGCTGAACGGCGTGAAGGCGGCGGCGGAGCAGAGCAACGTGGGCAAGCTGATCTACGGCGACACCTGGTACTATGCGGTGGTGCTGCCGGCAGAGCAGGCGGCGGCGCTGAAGGATATGGGCCGGGTGGATGTACGCCTGGCCAAGGGCTTTGACCAGAGCATCCGCATGAGCGTGGTGTCCGTGTCCCGGGAGGAGAACGGCCAGGCGGCGGTGGTGCTGTCCAGCACACGGTATCTGGCACAGACCACGCTGCTGCGTCATCAGGCGGCGGACGCGGTGCTGCACACCTATCAGGGACTGCGGGTACCGGCCGACGCGCTGCGGGTCAGCGCGGACGGCACCACCGGCGTGTACTGTGTGGACGGCGAGAACGCCTCCTTCCGGCCGATCGAGCTGGTATATCAGGGGGAGGGCTACGCGCTGGTGAAGCCCGCCGAGGGCGTACGGGACACGCAGACCCTGCGCTCCGGCGATCAGGTCATCGCCACGTCCGGCGAGCTGTATGACGGCAAGGTCATCCGATAAACACGGCGGCACCCGCCTCCAGCGGGCGCACGCGGCTTAGATACGAAAGAGACAAGGAGGCACAAGCGATGTCTATTCGGGAAAATTTGGAAGCGATCCGCGCCGAGATCGACGCGGCGGCACGGGAGACGGGCCGCACCGGGGCGGATATCACGCTGGTGGGCGCCAGCAAGATGAACGATGCCGCCGCCTGCCAGGAGGCCATCGCCGCCGGCATCGACGCCCTGGGCGAGAACCGGGTGCAGGAGATGACCGCCAAGCTGGCGGAGGACGCCTATCGCGGCGCGCCGCTGCATTTCATCGGCCACTTGCAGCGCAACAAGGTGAAGCAGGTGGTGGGCAAGGTGGCCCTGATCCAGTCCATCGGCTCGCCGGAGCTGCTGGCCGAGGTGAACAAGCAGGCGGAAAAGCTGGGCATCGTGCAGGATATTCTGCTGGAGGTGAACATCGGCGGCGAGGCGGCCAAAAGCGGCTTTGCGCCGCAGGAGGTGGAAAACGCAGCGGCACAGGCGAAGAAAATGGACCATGTGCGGGTGCGGGGACTGATGACCATCCCCCCGGCGGACGCCACACGGGAAGAAAATGTGGTATATTTCCAAAAAGTACAGGCACTATATGTTGACATAAACAGAAAAATGTACGATAATGGATTAGAATATCTTTCTATGGGTATGAGCGGCGATTTTGCCGATGCCATTCGCGCGGGAGCCAACATGGTCCGCGTGGGCACCGCCATTTTCGGCGCAAGAGACTATTCCAAATAATACGCGGGAGGTATTGCACATGGGCCTGATGGACGAGCTGAAGAAGATCATTCATCCCTACGATGATGAGGATTATGATTATGAGGACGATTTTGAGGAGCCGGTAAAGGAGTCCTCCCGTTCCCTGTTTGACGACCGCAAGGACGACCGCCGTGAGGATCGCCGCAGCGAGGACCGCCACAACAAGGTGGTGAACATCCACGCCACCACCCAGCTGAAGGTGGTGCTGGTGAAGCCGGAGCGCTTTGAGAACGCCTCGGAGATCGCGGACCATCTGAAGGAGAAGCGCACGGTGGTGCTGAACCTGGAGTCCACCAACAAGGATGTGGCCCGGCGGCTGATCGACTTCCTGTCCGGCGTGGCCTATGCCGGCGAGGGCAAGATCAAGAAGGTGGCGGCTAATACGTACATCATCACCCCCTACTCCGTGGATATCATGGGCGACCTGATCGACGAGCTGGAGAACAACGGACTGTACTTCTAAAGAAATCATATAACGGAGGGATCGGCAATGTTTACACCCCAGGAAGTTTCCGAAAAAGTATTCCCGAAGGCGTCATTCGGCGGCGGCGGATACAATATGGCGTCTGTGGATGAGTTTCTGGACGCGCTGACGGAGGACTACACCGCCCTGTTCAAGGAGAATGTCACGCTGAAGGCCAAGCTGAAGGTGCTGGCCGAGAAGGTGGAGGAGTACCGTTCAACCGAGGAGGCCATGCGCCAGGCACTGCTGACGGCCCAGAAGATGGCCGCCAAGCTGGTGCAGGAGGCCCAGAGCGAGAAGGAGAAGATCCTGGCCGACGCGCAGGTGGAGGCCCAGGCGGAGATCCACCGGCTGGACGACGAGCGCAGGGCAGCGGAGAAGAAGCTGCAGGCCGCACAGGAGAAGACCGCGGCGTTCATTCGCCGCAGCGAGGAGCTGTGCCAGGCCCAGAGCGCCTTTTTGAAGTCCCTGCCGGAGCTGGACTTCGTGCCGGAGCAGCCGGAGTCCCCTGCCGCTGAGCCCCAGGCCGATGTGGTGTCCGCCATTGAGCAGGATATCCTCAGCAAGTACATCGACGCGCCGGAGGAGAAGGGCGCCGGGAGCGCCGTCACCGACGAGCCCACCATCAAGCTGCCGCCGGTGGACGGCAGCGCCATCCCCAGCGATTTCCGGCTGAGTCTGGATGAACTGAAGTTCGGACGGAATTACAGCGGAAACAAGTAAGCACAACAAAAAAAGGCGGCCTTGCGCCGCCTTTTTTCCACGGAGGGACCGATATGACAAAGCCCATCATCGCGCTGCTGTACGACTTTGACAAGACGCTGTGTACCACGGACATGGAGGACTACGCCTTTATCCCGGCCCTGGGATACACCCCGGCGGAGTTCTGGCACAAGGCCAACACCTTCGGCCGTGAGAACCGGATGGACGGGCTGCTGGCGTATATGTACACCATGATCGCCGAGTGCCGCGCCCAGGGAAAGGACCTGAAGCGGGACTTTCTGGTGGCGTGCGGCCGCAGCATGGAGCTGTTTCCCGGCGTACGGGAGTGGTTTCAGCGGATCAACGCCTTCGGTGAGCAGCAGGGTGTGACCATCGAGCACTATGTGCTGTCCTCCGGGCTGAAGGAGATCATTGAGGGCAGCGGTATTGCCCACGAGTTCAAGCAGATCTACGCCTGCGAGTTCTACTATGACGAGGCGGGTGCCGCCTGCTGGCCCAAGCTGGACGTCAACTTCACCAACAAGACCCAGTTCGTCTACCGCATCAACAAGGGTGTGCTGGACGTGGCCGATGACAAGACGCTGAACGACTCCATGCCCGACGACAGCAAGCGGGTGCCCTTTACCAACATGATCTATGTGGGCGACGGGCTCTCCGACGTGCCGTGTATGAAGATGATGCGGTCCTACGGCGGGCAGGCCATCGCCGTGTACCAGAGCAGCAACCGGGCCGGCGTGGAGGACCTGCTGGCCAAGGGACGGGTGGATTTCATCTTCCCTGCCGACTACCGGGAGGGCACGGGGCTGGACGTGACGGTGCAGAACATCATCCGTAAGATGGCCATCAGCGACGCGCTGACCGCCGAGAATGTCCGCCAGATACAGTCCATCGGGCATACGGAGGTGCCGGGACAGGCGGGGTTGTTTGAATAGGGAAGTGGGAAATAACGTAAAAAGCCCTGTGCCGTGCGGCACAGGGCTTTCGTCATATCGGCTTATTTCTTCTTCTTTTTGCCCACGATGAGCAGCACCACAACGGCGATGACGGCCACGACCACCAGGGTGATCCACAGGCCCATGTTGCTGGTGTCGCCGGTGAGGGGGCTGGCACAGGCGACGCACAGGCTCATGGCCGCGGCGCACACCGCGCACAGCAGCGCGATCAGTTTTTTCATCTTTTTCACCTCATTTTAACGGTTTCTCCATTCCACCGCCGCCGGCGGGGAAATACATACAGGCGCAGGTCTATTGTACCATAGTTTTTGGGTTTTGCAACCCCGGAAACGTGCGCCCTGCCGCAGGGAAAGATCGGCGCCCCCGCCGATGGGCAGGGGCGCTGCGGTTTACAGATAGTTCAGCGGGTTGACAAACGTGCCGTTGAACTTGACGCCGAAATGGCAGTGGTTACCGGTGGAGCGGCCCGTCGAGCCCATGCGGGCGATGAGCTGGCCCTTGTGGACCTTCTGCCCCAGGGACGCCACCAAACTGCTGTTATGCCCGTAGTACGTCTGATACCCGTTGCCGTGGTCGATGATGATCAGATAGCCGTACCCGCTCATCCAGCCGGAGTACGTCACCGTGCCGCCGTCGGAGGCATAGATGGACGTGCCGTAGCTGTTGCCGATGTCGATGCCGCTGTGGTAGGTGCTGCCCAGCAGGCTTCGATAGCCGAACCGGCTGGTGAGGATGCCGGTGCAGGGCCAGGAGAACGACCCGGTGGGATACCAGGTGGGCCGCTCCTTCGTGCCGCGGAGCTGCTGCTCCGTCACCGGCTGGGACAGCGTCACGCTGGCGACCACCTCGCGCTCCGTCTCCTCGCCGTTGATGTACGTCACGTTGGCGGTCATGTCCGCCTTGCCGTACACGCCCGCGGACGTGACCTTATACTCGCCCTGGTACATGGAGCTGTCGTCGGTGTACTCCACCTGGTACGGCACATCCTGCACGTACCGCTGCCGCTCCACGTTCACCACCGTCAGATAGGGCACGGCGTTGCTGATGGTCAGCACATCGCCCACCCGCAGGATCTTCGGGTCATAGCCGGGGTTCAGCTTCATCAGCGCTTCCACGCTCAGGTCGTATTTCTCCGCGATGCTGTAATAGCTGTCGCCGGAGGTGACGGTGTACGTCACCTCGCCCTCCTTCGTCTCGTTGAGGATCTCGGCGATGTAGCCCAGGTTCATCACGTAGGAGGACTCCACATATTCCTGACGGATGTCCACTTCCTCCGCGAAGTAGGCGTTCACCGTGTCCGCCGTCTCATAGCCCAGCTTCAGCTGCTCCAGCAGGTCCTCCAGCGCGCCGGAGCGGGTGGTGGCCACCACCTTTTCGCCGTCCACATACAGGACATAGGCGTAATCCACCACGCCAAGGGTGTCGCTCAGTGTCTCTTCAAACTCGTCGTCGGAGATCAGCTCGCGGCGGGGGAAAACACCTGTTTCGGCGGTGAGCAGCGTCGTATCCACGGTGTAGCCGCCGTCGCCGGTGGTCGCGCGGGTGACATCCTCCAGCTCCGCCACCACCTTTTCGGCGGCGCGGCGGGAGGAGACGATGCCAAGGTCCTGACCGTCATAGGTCACCTGAGCGCCCAGGGTGTACAGGGACAGAACGGTGGCCGCGGCGGCGATGGCCATGGCGCCGCACAGGAATGCCACCGGGTGCAGATGCATCTTCTCAAAAAAGTGGCGGCGTTTGCCGCCCATCCAGGTCAGTGCCTTGCGCCGGTTGGAGAAGCCCTCGCGTATGGCGGCGGCCCGGCGCTCCAGGCTGCCGCGGAAGAAGAGGAACAGCTGGGCTGCGCCGTATTCGGATTCGGGGAACCGCCTGTCGCGGTTGGCGGCCGCCAGAGCCCGCGCATTGCTGCGCAGATCGGACAGCCACCGACCGATGCGGCGGAAGCCCGCTTGTATGTTCAGGGTGAACAGATCGTGGTGCTCATCGCAGAAGCTCCGCCAGCTCATTAAATTGTCACGCCACAGCTGCCACAGCTCCGATAGGGTCATGTGCTCCCGGTTGGGGTCGCGGCCGTCGGCTTTTTTCTGTTGTTGATCCTGCGTCATGGTGTAAGCCCCTAAAAGTTACAAATAGTTACAAAGCGTATGATACAATGATTTTCCCCTCACGTCAAGGATTAAATTGTAAACAAACCTTGCTGTGAAGAGAAAACCTTATAAAAAGGGGCTTTAATGGGGGAAAACGGCTGGTTTTCGGAAAAAACTTTTTGATGAAAAGCGACGGGACAGTGGCCGGGGCGGTCAAACGCGGTCTGTATTGTTCCTGATAAAATACTCCCTTTTACCTTTTGTGTGGATAGGGTAGAACTTCGGTGATTTCACTAAATCACGCACTTAACCGGTACTGGATACCGAAAAGAGCCGAAGGTAACTTTGGCATCTTTTCATACCTTGAAAGTAACACAAAAATATTGTATAATATAGAAAAGTCGGAACAATTTGCTGGCTTTTCCGTCTATACAAATAATGAAGCAACTAGACAAATTCAAATTTGACAAAGGAGTGTGATAATATGAGAAAAAAAGTAGTTACAGGTATTTGCATCTTGTTGGCTATCGTTCTTTTGATACCCATTCCTATGCGTCTGAAAGACGGCGGCACAGTTGTATATAATGCTATCCTGTATCAAGTTGAGAATGTGCATAGAATAGACCCAGAAGCCACGTCCGAAAATGATTACCTTGAGGGAATGATAGTAAAAATCCTTGGCATTGAAGTCTATAACAATGTTGAGTAAATAGATTAGCCAATTTCAATTTGTCGAACTGAATAGTATATATCCCATAGGAGGAGCAAGGTTGAAATATACCTTGCTCCTTTTCATGTGCTTAGAGTTCCGTTAAATCGACGAAGGATTTGGCGGATAGGCTTATATCAACACAAAAGGTAAAAGGGATATAAAATAAAAATCCAAGCCCCGAAAGGGGGCTTGGCTTTTGGCTTTTTCAAAGCTGCTTGTCCAGGGAACGGATCAGCTGGGCAATGGCGTTGTCGCGGCAGTCGGGCAGGCGGCGGACGCCGGGTGTGTGCAGCACCTGGGGAATGGCGTTGGCGGGGGCGTAGCCCTGGCCGGCCCAGGTGAGCATACTGATGTCGTTGGCGTGGTCGCCCACGCAGATCACGTTTTCCCGTGCCACATCCAGCAGGTCCGCCAGACGCCGGACCATGCCGCCCTTGTTGGCGCCCTTGGCTGTCAGTTCCACCAGGGTCACGGCGCTGGGAACTACCTCATAGTCGTGGTACCAGGGCCGGGAGGCCAGAAAGTCCAACAGGGCGGGCAGGTGCGCCTCCTCGGTGGAGAAAAGGGCCTTGCTGATGGGGGACGGCACGTCGTCCATGGTGTCTACCTCGATGGACGGCGCGTGGGTGATGTGCATATGACGGCGGGTGACGTCGTTGGCGTTCAGGGCGTGGATGGTGTTGTCATCGTGGTACAGCTCCACAGCCACCTGGGGCAGGGCGGTGACGACCTCCGTGACGTGCTGCCGGACGGAGTCGGGCAAAAAGGCCGTGACCAGGTACTTCTTCTGCGGGAAGTCGTAGATAGCCGCGCCGTTGAACAGCACGGTGGGACCGTTCATGGGAATGCCGTCCACAACCGTTTCAAAGGCGGGCTTGGCGCGGCCGGTGGCCACGGAAAAGATGCCGCCGTTGGCCATGAAATACTCGATGGCGGCGCGGTTCTCGTCAGAGACGGGGGGCATATCCACGCACTTTTGCAGGGCCTCCTCGGTGTAGACAAGGGTGTTGTCGAAATCGCTGACCAGCAGCAAGCCGTTGAATTTACGCATGATTTACGCCTCCGTGCCGCCGTTGGGCTTACTGCCGCCGCTTCTGCGGCGGGGCCGATGGCGGCTGCGTTTCTTCTCGCCGCCCGCGGCGCTTTGGCTGTCCCCGGCGGGCTTGACTGCCTTGGGTGCGGGTGCGCCGGTGCTGCCGGCAGCGTTGGCACCGCCGTTTCCGCCGCGGCGTCCGCTTCTGCGGCGGCGATCGCCGCCCTCGCGGCGGGGCTTTCCGCCCTCGGCGGGGGTATCGGAACGCGGGGCTTTTTCCGCAGGGGCGGCGGACTTCTCCGCCGTGCGCTTCTCGCCGTCGCCCCGACGGCGGCTGCGGCTCCGGCGGCCGCGTTTCTTTTCACTCTCCGCCGCGGCGTCCGGGTCGAAGTCGCTGAGCAGGGTGATAGTGGGCAGCTCCTCCTCGGCCAGGGGCTCCACATAGCGCTCGGGGCGCTTGTCGGGGACCGCGATTCCCTCGCGGCTGCCCTTGCCGTTCCGCAGGACGCAGACCTCGCAGTTGTGGTAGCAGCGGGGACCGTCGGTGCGGTCATCCAGGCGGACGTTCACCGTCTCCTTCAGCACGTTTACGTCACTGACGTTGCCGGTGCCGTCCGGCGTCAGGACGAAGGAGTCGTTCTTGGGCAGGCGCTTAATGGCATCCTCATAGGCGTCCTGTTCATATTTCAGGCAGCACATCAGCCGGCCGCAGGTACCGGAGATCTTGGTAGGGTTCAGACTCAGGTTCTGGGTCTTGGCCATCTTGATGGACACGGGCAGGAACTCGTCCATGAACTGGGCGCAGCAGAAGGGCCGGCCGCAGATGCCCAGGCCGCCGATCATCTTGGCCTCGTCTCGGACGCCGATCTGCCGCAGCTCGATGCGGGCGCGGAACACGCTGGCCAGGTCCTTGACCAGCTCGCGGAAGTCCACGCGGCCGTCGGCGGTAAAGAAAAACAGGATCTTGCTGCCGTCAAAGCTGCACTCCACCCGCACCAGCTTCATCTCCAGCTTGTGCTGTTGGATCTTCTTTTTGCAGACATCGAAGGCTTCCTTCTCACGGCTGCGGTTGTAGGCGGCGGTGTGCTTGTCGTTGTCGGTGGCGATGCGGAGGACGGACCGCAGGGGCTTGACCACCGCGTCATCGGGCACCTGGTGGTTGCCCGCCGCGCAGTGGGCGAATTCCGGGCCCTGGGCGGTCTCCACGATCACGTCGGTGCCGGCGGGGATCGTGAGCCCCTTGGGGTCGAAGTAGTATTCCTTGCAGCCGCTGCGGAAGCGGACAGAGATCACATCGGTCATAAAAGTTCCTCCCATTTCACGGCGAGGGCGCCCAATATCTGGCCCACGCCCGCATTTTGGTCACATTGTTCGGCAAAGCGCTGACTGGCCGCGCACAGTCCCAGCAGCTGCCGCGCCGTCAGCCTGTCCGCCAGCAGAAGGGCTGCCTCCGCACAGGAGGGATCTGGCCGCGCCTTGCCCTGCTGCACCAGCAGGGCTTCGGCCGCGGCGCGCCACAGCTCCTCCAGCTGGGCCTGCAGCGTCTCGCGCTTCAGGGACTGCTCGCGGGAGAGCAGCGCCGTGGTCACCGGCAGCAGACGCCCGGAGGCAAACGCACGGCACAGCTCCGCGGTACCGTCGCTGAGGGGCGCGTCTTCCCCGTCGTATTTCAGCAGAGTACAGCGGGAACGGACGGTCTCCAGCAGGGCGGCGGGAGCGTCGGCGCAGAAGATGAAAGCGGCATAGGGCGGTCCCTCCTCCACCACCTTCAGCAGTACATCCTGAT
>FR881527.1:0-3389 GCA_000435555.1 Firmicutes bacterium CAG:176 | reverse complement strand
CCTGCAGCAGGACATCCTGATCCCGCTGGTTCAGCTGGCGGCAGTCAGAGATGACGTATACCTTGCGCCGGGCCTCGTTGGGGCGGATGTACACATCCTTACGCAGGGCGCGGACTGCCTCCACCGTCAGCTCCTTGTGCTCTGTATCCAGCACGGGGATCACGTCCGGGTGGATGCCCTCCAGTACCTTGCGGCAGTGGCGGCAGCGCAGGCAGGGCCTGTCCGTTCCCTCGCAGACGTGGGCGGCGGCGAGAAACCGGGCAGCGGCGGTCAGGTCACCCCGGCCCGTCAGGATGACCGCGTGGCTGAGACGGTCCTCCCCGGCGGCGCGGCGCACGGTGCGGGCAAATATGCTGTTTTCCTGGGGCAGCTGGACCATGCGCGTACCTCCCGGTAAAGTGCCTACTAATTCAATGTAATAGTATACCACAGGAGTGGGGGAATAGGCAAGACACAAAATCTTCCCTCCGTTCCGCCGGGAGAAGCGCGCCGGGACGGCGGCTTTGCGGGTGCTGCGCCAAAAAGGACGGAAAATAGAGGAAACGGAAATGTGTTATCGGTTTACGGCGAGTGTCCGCAGAGGAAACAACATTTTTTGTAAAAATATCCGCGACAGGGTTGCTTTTAAAAAAAAATATGACTATAATAAATTGTTCTCAATGTTTGGTACAACTATTTAATATACGGAGGAACTGCAATGAGCAAGAAGTATTGTTACCTGTTCACCGAAGGCAACGCCAAGATGCGTGAGCTGTTGGGCGGCAAGGGTGCGAACCTGGCGGAGATGACCAATATCGGTCTGCCCGTGCCCCAGGGCTTTACCATCACCACCGAGGCCTGCACTCAGTATTACGAGGACGGCCGCCAGATCAACGGCGAGATCATGGCGGAGATCATGGAGTATATCGAGAAGATGGAGAAGATCACCGGCAAGAAGTTCGGCGATCTGGAAAATCCCCTGCTGGTATCCGTGCGCTCCGGCGCCCGTGCCTCCATGCCCGGCATGATGGACACCATTCTGAACCTGGGTCTGAATGAGGACGTGGTGGACGTGATCGCCAAGAAGTCCAACAACCCCCGCTGGGCGTGGGACTGCTATCGCCGCTTTATCCAGATGTATTCCGATGTGGTCATGGAGGTCGGCAAGAAGTACTTTGAGCAGCTGATCGATGCCATGAAGGAGAAGAAGGGCGTGACCCAGGACGTGGAGCTGTCCGCCGAGGATCTGAAGGAGCTGGCCATGCAGTTCAAGGCCGAGTACAAGTCCAAGATCGGCAGCGACTTCCCCACCGACCCCAAGGAGCAGCTGATCGGCGCCATCAAGGCCGTGTTCCGCAGCTGGGACAACCCCCGCGCCAACGTGTACCGCCGCGACAACGACATCCCCTATTCCTGGGGCACCGCCGTCAACGTTCAGTCCATGGCCTTCGGCAACATGGGCGACGACTGCGGCACCGGCGTGGCGTTCACCCGTGACCCCGCCACCGGCGAGAAGAAGCTGATGGGCGAGTTCCTGACCAATGCCCAGGGCGAGGACGTGGTGGCCGGCGTGCGTACCCCCATGCCCATTGCCGAGATGGCTGAGAAGTTCCCCGAGGCCTATGACGAGTTCGTGAAGGTCTGCAATATCCTGGAGGACCACTATCGCGATATGCAGGATATGGAGTTCACCGTGGAGCACGGCAAGCTGTACATGCTGCAGTGCCGCAACGGCAAGCGCACCGCTCCCGCCGCTCTGAAGATCGCCTGCGACCTGGTGGACGAGGGCATGATCTCCGAGCAGCAGGCCGTGGCCATGATCGATCCCCGCAACCTGGATACCCTGCTGCATCCCCAGTTCGACCCCAAGGCGCTGAAGGCCACCGAGCCGGTGGGCAAGGCGCTGCCCGCCTCCCCCGGCGCTGCCTGCGGCAAGATCGTGTTCAACGCCGAGGACGCCAAGGAGTGGGCTGCCCGGGGCGAGAAGGTGGTTCTGGTTCGTCTGGAGACCTCTCCCGAGGACATCGAGGGCATGAAGGCCGCCCAGGGCATCCTGACCGTCCGCGGCGGTATGACCTCCCACGCGGCCGTTGTGGCCCGCGGCATGGGCAAGTGCTGCGTCTCTGGCTGCGGCGCCATCAACATGGACGAGGCCAACAAGCAGTTTACCCTGGCAGGCAAGACCTACCACGAGGGCGACTGGATGAGCCTGGACGGCTCCACCGGTAATATCTACGACGGCGCTATGCCCACCGTGGATGCCAATGTGGGCGGCGATTTCGGCCGCATCATGGCCTGGGCCGACAAGTTCCGCCGGCTGAAGGTTCGTACCAATGCCGACACCCCCGCCGACGCCGCCCGCGCCCGTTCTCTGGGCGCCCAGGGTATCGGCCTGTGCCGCACTGAGCATATGTTCTTCGACGGCGACCGTATTGCCGCCATCCGCGAGATGATCTGCTCCGACACCAAGGAGCAGCGCGAGAAGGCTCTGGCCAAGCTGCTGCCTATGCAGCAGGGCGACTTTGAGGGCATCTACGAGGCCATGGAGGGCTGCCCCGTCACCATCCGCTTCCTGGATCCCCCTCTGCACGAGTTCGTTCCCACCGAGGAGGCGGACATCGAGCTGCTGGCCAAGGATATGGGCAAGACCGTAGCCGACATCAAGGCCATCATCGCCTCCCTGCACGAGTTCAACCCCATGATGGGTCACCGCGGCTGCCGTCTGGCCGTCACCTTCCCGGAGATCGCCGTCATGCAGACCCGTGCCGTCATCCGCGCCGCCATCAACGTCCAGAAGAAGCACCCCGACTGGAATATGGTGCCTGAGATCATGATCCCCCTGGTGGGCGAGGTCAAGGAGCTGAAGTTCGTCAAGGACGTGGTGGTCAAGACCGCTGACGAGGAGTTGGCTGCTGCCGGTATGAACATGAAGTACCTGGTGGGCACCATGATCGAGATCCCCCGCGCTGCGCTGACCGCTGATGCCATCGCCACCGAGGCGGAGTTCTTCTCCTTCGGTACCAACGACCTGACTCAGATGACCTTCGGCTTCAGCCGTGACGATGCCGGCAAGTTCCTGCCCGCCTACTACGACAACAAGATCTACGAGAGCGATCCGTTCGCCCGGCTGGATCAGGTCGGTGTGGGCAAGCTGGTGGATATGGCTTGCAAGCTGGGTCGCGCCACCCGCCCCGACATCCATCTGGGCATCTGCGGCGAGCACGGCGGCGACCCCTCCAGCGTGGAGTTCTGCCACCGCGTGGGTCTGGACTATGTGTCCTGCTCCCCCTTCCGCGTGCCCATCGCCCGTCTGGCCGCAGCGCAGGCTGCCATCAAGGACGCCAAGTAAGGGCTCGATTTCCCGCATAATCATAATACCAGGCGCCCGGCTATCGGCCGGGCGCTTGTGT
>FR881526.1:2323-6826 GCA_000435555.1 Firmicutes bacterium CAG:176 | reverse complement strand
GGTATCTACGCCGTGACGGCTGTCCTGTCCGTCACCGGTATGGCGTGGGTCGGCAAGAAGCGGCACTGAGCGAACAAAAAAAGAAAGCCCATACGGGCTTTCTTTTTTTGCGTGTCAGTCGTCCAGCTTGCCCCGGGCATGGAGTACATCGTCGGGGGTGATGGTCATCAGGTCCTCGCGGGTGACGGTTTCCAGCTTGGCCAGACGGTTGTTCTGGGCCACCAGAATGTGCTCGAACAGGTTGCGGACGCCGCGGGCATTGCCGAAGCTGGGGTCGGCGCTCTCTTCAGCGATGTAGTCGCGGACCAGCGGCTCGGCCTCCGGCGCGAGGACGTAGCCCTTGCCGCAGCGCATTTTGAAGATCTCGAACATCTCCTCCGGGGTGTAGTCCTCGAACAGCAGGAAACGGTTGAAGCGGCTCTCCAGACCGGGGTTGGAGTGGATAAACCTGTCCATCAGTTCCGTGTAGCCCGCCACGATGACCACCAGGTCGTCGCGGTGGTCCTCCATGGCTTTGAGGATGGTGTCGATGGCCTCCTGACCAAAGTCGTTTTCGGACTTGCCGTTGAGGGCGTAAGCCTCGTCGATGAACAGCACGCCGCCCATGGCCTTTTCAATGACCTTCTGGGTCTTGAGGGCGGTCTGACCTACGTAGCCGGCCACCAGACCACTGCGGTCCACCTCCACCAGTTGGCCCTTGCTGAGGATGCCGAGACTGCGGTAGATGCGGGCCATCATGCGGGCCATCATGGTCTTGCCGGTGCCGGGGTTGCCGGTGAAGACCATGTGGAGCGACATATCGGTGGTGGGGAGGTCGTGCTGCTTGCGGAGCTTGTAGACCTGGACCATGTTGATGAGGTCGTGGACCTCGTCCTTGACCACGTTCAGGCCGATGTAGGTGTCCAGCTCGGCGAGTAGGTCCTCGATTTTTTCCGGAGGCGGAAGCTCCTCGGCTTTTTCGGGCGCGGCATCGCCGGGCTTGGCGTCGGGGGCGCGGCATCGCCGGGCGGGGCGTCGGCGGGGGGGGGGACGGGCTTTTCGGGCTCGGCAGGCTTTCCGGGGGCGGTGGGGGCCTTGCCAACGTCCTGGAAGGGCGTGCCCCAGAAGTCGCTGCCCATGCGGCGGACGTTGTTCTCCGTCATGGAGCGTATCACATCCAGCTGCTGCAAAATGATCTGATCTTTCTTATCCATAGTGGCACCTCTCAGTGAAATCGGATATGCCGCGTGGCACGCAGCAGAAGCGCAGTGATGAAGCCGGTCAGCGCACCGGTGAAAAGGGACACGGCCAGCAGGAAGGGCAGATAGCCCAGGACCATGGTGCTGCCAAGGGTGATGACCGCCGCGGCCATCTGGCCGATGTTGTGCGCTGCCGCGCCGCCGATGGACACGCCGTAGACGCTGAGCTTCGGCAGACGCCGCAGGAATATCATCACCAGCATGGCGGTCAGTCCGCCCAGCACGGAGAACAGCATGGCCGACAGGTTTCCGGCAAACAGTCCGCCCAGCAGACAGCGGGTCAGCAGAATGGCCAGCGCCGCGCCGGCACCCAACTGATACAGGGCGAACACCGTGACGATGTTGGCAAGGCCCAGCTTCACGCCGGGCAGGGGCACCAGCAGGGAGATGGGGAACAGCCCCTCCAGGGTACTGAGCCCCAGCGCCAGCGCTGCCAGCACGGCGCAGAGGGCGATGTTTTTTGCTGTCCACTTCATGTGCTCACCCCACGATCGCGTCAGGCGCGTCCGGCACGGACGCACCCTCCAGGTGGACGACCACCTGGGCAGGCAGGCACACGATGGACTGCCCGGCGCGGGAGATAGCCCCGGTGTGGACGCAGTCCTGGGTGGGACAGTCGCTGTCAGTCACGGAGACGGCGCCGCCCTCGGCGGCAATGTGCAGCGTATAGCCGCGGCTGGTGACGGTGGCCTCGGTGAAGTCGGACAGGGGGACACGGCGGACCTCCTGACCGGAGATGTCGATGACCACGGTGAGGGCGCCGCTTTGGTTTTTGGGCAGATAGAAGCACAGCGCGGAGACGACGGCCAGCAGCACGACCGCCAGCGCCACCAGCGCGTCAAAGCGGTTCCATTTCAGTTCAGGAGGCGAGGAGCTGGTAGACATAGGCGGTTCCGTCCTTTTCGTTGAAACAGTCAGCCAGGCCGGGGGTATAGACCACGCGGCCGTCCCGGGTGATGAGCACCATGTCAAAGGACATATCCTGGGCGCGCCAGAAGTCCACGGCGGCCTGCTCACCCATAACGTACAGGGCGGTGGAGTAGGCGTCGGCACGGGTGCCCTGCCCGCCGAAGCCGCCCCGTGTGACGACGGAGACGCTGGTCAGGTCACTTTGGACGGGATAGCCGGTCTTAGGATCGAGAATATGCTGGTACACCGTGCCGTCCGGCGCGGTGAAATAGCGCTGGTAGCCGCCGGAGGTGACCACAAAGGCATCCGATAGGCTCAGGGTGCAGACATAGCCCTCGCTGTCGGCGGGATCCTGAATGGCCACCGACCAGGGCTTGTTCTGGGCGTTGGTGCCGTAGACGTACACGTTACCGCCCAGATTGGCGCAGCCGCCGGTGAGGGCGCTGCGGTGGAACAGGACGGCGGCGCAGTCGGAGGCGTAGCCCTTGGCGATGCCGCCCAGATCGACGGAGCAGCCCTCATCCAGAGAGATGCTGCAAAATTCGGACTGGTGGACGTGCTCATAGCCCACCAGAGGCAGCAGTGCGTCGATCTCCGCCTGAGAGGGGACGCGGGGACTGTCGGAGGTGATGCCCCACAGCTCCACCAGCGGGGCGATGGTGATATCGAAGGCACCGTCCGTTTCCTGGCTGTGCTGCAGCGCCCACGACAGCAACTGCGCACCGTCCTCGTCCCAGACGGCGGAGCCGTCACGGTTCAGACGGGAGACCTCGCTGGTGTCCACCGTGCGGGAGAGGGAGGATTCCAACGTGTTGACGGTGCGGCTCAGGTCAGTCAGCACGTCATCAGCGCCGTCGCCGATGGCCACGAAGGTCATGTAGGTGTCCATGGCGAAGAGCTCCAGCGTCTCACGCTTTTGTGTGCCGCAGGCGGCGAGCGACAGGGCCATCAGCGCGGCCAAGATAAGGCAGGCAAATCGTTTCACAGCTCCCGCCGCCCTTCCAGGGCCCGCATGAGCGTGGCGTCGTCGGCGAATTCCAGGTGGCCGCCCACGGGAATGCCATAGGCCAGGCGGGTGACCTTGACGCCGAAGGGCTTGAGCAGCCGGGCGATGTACAGCGCCGTAGCCTCGCCCTCGGTGTCCGGGTTGGTGGCCATGATGACCTCAGTGATGCCGCCCTGGGCCACGCGGTCCAGCAGGGATCTGATGTGCAGATCATCGGGCCCCACGTGGTTCATGGGGGACAGCACGCCGTGAAGCACATGGTAACGGCCGCGGTATTCCCGACTGCGCTCGATGGCGATCACGTCCCGGGGATCGGCCACCACGCAGATGGTGGCATCGTCGCGCTTCTGGTCGGCGCAGATGGGGCACAGGCCGCCGGCGGTCAGGTTCTGACACACGGGGCAGAGGGTCACGTTGCGCTTGGCGTCCATGATGGCGTCGGCAAAGGCCCGGGCCTCCTGCTCCGGCAGGGACAGCACATAGAAGGCCAGTCGCTGGGCGGATTTATAGCCTACGCCCGGCAAGCGGGCGAACTGCTCCACTAATTTTTCCAGCGGGGCGGGAAAATACTCCATAGGATGTTACCCTCTCAGTTCTTTGATCTTGGCGGGGATGTCCGCAGCCTTGTATACGGCGCTGCCGGCCACCAGCACGTTGGCGCCGGAGGCGATGCAGAGCTTGCAGGTGTCGCCATCCACGCCGCCGTCTACCTCCAGTTCACAGGCAGGGTTCATGGCATCGATATAACCGCGGATGGCCTGTACCTTGGGCATCATATCGGCCATAAACTTCTGACCGCCGAAGCCCGGCTCCACGGTCATGACCAGGATCAGCTCCACCTTGTCGATGAAGGGCAGGACGGCGCTGGCCGGGGTCTTGGGCTTGACGACCACACCGGCCTTTTTGCCCTTGGCGTGGATCTTGTCGAGGGCGGAGAGAATATTCTCCTCGGTGTCCGCCTCCACATGACAGGTGACGATATCCGCGCCGGCGTCGCAGAATTGCTCTACATAGCGGACCGGGCGATCGATCATCAGATGGACGTCCAACGGCAGGGCGGTGGTGGGACGAATGGACTTGACCACCGGGATGCCGATGGAGATGTTGGGTACGAACAGACCGTCCATCACGTCCACATGGACGTAGTCGGCGGTGGAGATCTTTTCGATGTCACGGGCCAGGTAGGCAAAATCCGCGGACAGGATGGAGGGGGCGATCTTGATCATAGAGCAGCTTCCTTTCGCGCCGCACCGGCAGCGGTGCGGCGGCATAGTATGGGATATGCAGGCCCCGCAGTGCGGCAGACAGCGCAGCCGATCCCGCCCGGAGAGGTCGGGGCCTGCGGCGCGC
>FR881526.1:1610-2309 GCA_000435555.1 Firmicutes bacterium CAG:176 | reverse complement strand
CGGGGCGGGGGGCGGGCCGGCGGGTGACCGCCGGCTCGCGGTGCATAATCAATTTATTATAGCATAGGTTTATGGCGAATTGCAAGGCGGCGGGACTGGTTTTGCACCGACAGTAAAAAAACAAAAATTTGTCCATTCTGTGAATTTTGAATAAAAGGGGTTTACCTTTGCTGACTTTTCCTGTAAAATACCTTGTCAGAAAACCTGCGGTGTGGACGCGGAAGGCAAAGGGACGGTTTTATGAACTTCTTGCAACGTATTGGCAACGCGCTGTCGCGCTTCATGTATGGGCGCAACGGTGTGGACCGGCTGACGCTGACCATGGTCTGGACGGCTCTGGTACTGGATATCATCAACATTTTTCTGCGGGAGAAGGTGCCGCTGGCATACAGCATCATCGGCACCGTGGCCGGGATCATCACCCTGCTGGCACTGTTCCGGATGTTTTCCCGCAATCTGGAGAAGCGCCGGGCGGAGAACGCGAAGTTCATGGAGAAGGTCTGGTGGCCCATCAGCCGACGTATGGCCGGGAAAAGGCAGCAGCGGATGGATAAAGAGCACTGCTACTTTACCTGCCCGGGCTGCGGCGCGGTGTGCCGGGTGCCAAAAGGGAAAGGGCGCATTGTCATCACCTGCCCCCGCTGCGGCAATGAGATACACGGAAAATCATAAGAAACATAAAAAAGTCCACCCCTTTTG
>FR881526.1:0-1602 GCA_000435555.1 Firmicutes bacterium CAG:176 | reverse complement strand
AAAAAAAAATAAGTCCACCCCTTTTGGGGTGGACTTTTATCGTTATCACAGCACTTTGCTGAGGAAGTCCTGCAGCCGGGGGTCCTGGGGATGGTCGAAGATGTCCGTGGGGGAGCCTTCCTCCAGGATCTTGCCATCGGCCATGAAGACCACACGGTCGGCTACCTCACGGGCGAAGCCCATCTCGTGGGTGACGACGGCCATAGTCATCCCGTCCTTGGCCAGGTCGCGCATCAGGTCCAGCACCTCGCCCACCATCTCGGGGTCCAGGGCGGAGGTTGGCTCGTCGAAGAGCATGACCTCCGGATCCATGGCCAGCGCCCGAACGATGGCGATACGCTGCTTCTGACCGCCGGAGAGCATATTGGGGTACTCGTTGGCCTTGTCGGACAGGCCAATGCGCTCCAGAAGGGTGCGGGCCTGGGTCTCGGCCTCAGCGGGCGTTTTTTTCTTCAGGGTGACGGGCGCCAGCGTGATGTTCTGCAGCACCGTCTTGTGGGGAAACAGGTTGAAGTGCTGGAACACCATGCCCATCTTCTGACGGTGGAGATTGATGTCCACAGACTTATCCGCCAGGTCTACACCGTCGAAGAAGATGGCACCGGAGGTGGGCTCCTCCAGCATATTCAAGCTGCGGAGCAGCGTGGACTTGCCGGAACCGGAGGGGCCGATGATGGCCACCACCTCGCCCTTGTGGATATCCAGATCGCAGCCGTCCAATGCGTGAACGGTGCCGTGGTTGTATTCCTTGACCAGGTGCTTTACGGAGATGAGAACTTTACTGCTTATCGCCACGGCGCATTCTCCTTTCTATGGCCTCGATGGCTTTGGAGGCGGGATAGTTGATGCAGAAGTAGACCAGCGCGGCCAGCACGTAGGGAGCCAGGGTGATGTAGCTGTTGCCGGAGACGGTCTGTGCGGTGTACATGATCTCCGCCATGCCCAGCACGGAGCAGATGGAGGACTCCTTCACCATGGTAACGACCTCATTGGCCAGGGCGGGAAGCACATTCTTGATGGCCTGGGGCAGCACGACCAGACGCATGGACTGCCAACTGCTGAGGCCCAGAGAACGGGCCGCCTCGGTCTGCCCCTTGTCCACGGCCAGTATACCAGCGCGGAATATCTCGGCTACATACGCCGAGCTGTTCAGCGCCAAAGCGACCACACCTGGGATAAACCGGTTGATGGCAATGAAGCCGAACAACAGTGTCCGGGGCAGGCTAATGTAGTGGAACAATCCGAAGTAGATGATGGACAGCTGCACCAGCATGGGGGTGGAACGGAACACGGCGATATACGCGCCGGCGAACCACTTGATAGGCTTGATCTTGCTCAGGCGCATCATGGCCAGCAGCAGGGCGGGGATCACGGCCAGCAGCACGGACACCACCGCCAGCAGCAACGTGTATTCAAAGCCGCGGACAAAGGCGGAGCCGTACTTAGGCAGGAACGAGAAGTTGAAGAAGTTGGTGTTGTCCATGTTGACAAACAGATCATTCCACGACATAGACGAAGCATCCTTTCAAAAGTTCTTAAGAACACGCAAGCGTGCAAGGCATCTGCCTTGCACGTTTGCGATAGGGAACAGGGAGATCAGCC
>FR881525.1 GCA_000435555.1 Firmicutes bacterium CAG:176 | reverse complement strand
GGAGAGGACGCTTGGCTTATGCGTTGGCATGGAGTTCCACGCCTTTAAGTAGGTATCGTTGACGGTTTCCTTGCTGTCCTCCCAGTCGGAGAGGATATTGTAGGCGATCTTTGAAAGATACCGCCCATATTTCCGCTCCGTTTCGCTGATAGCACTCTCATCTCTTTTCCAGTATAAGTCAACGATCATTTCATCCTGCATGGGCGAACCTCCTTTCTCATCTGCTGTCAGGTTCCTTCACTATATATCCCGACAAAAATCGGATTTGGTTTCACGATTTTCAAAATTTCTTCAAAAAAATTATAGCAGATATTTGTGAACGCTTCTACCCATGCCGTTTACGCTGTTTTTCTTCGCTGCTTCAGTAGCGGTACATCGGCGCGTTATCCTCCGTATCGGCAGGTTCCTCCATCAGAGATTTGAACGCATCGGGGTCTTCACGCCATTCCTCTCGCGGCAGCGGATTTGATTGCAGCAGGGCGTACAGGTGCTCTGCCAGCTCTGTTTTGCCCTGCTCGATGGCGGTCTGGATAAGGTATAGGTGTTGCTATGCAGAGTTTTCTGCTTTCATTCGTACCGCTGTGTCTATACCTGCCCGGCCGGCCCCTCCGGCGGCAGCCAGCGTTTGCCTCCCAGCCGTATCAGATACAGCAGGCCCCGGACGCACAGCTCCGCGCACATGGCCGCCCACACGCCGGGCAGTCCCCACCGGGGCGCGGCCAGCCACGCCAGTGGCAGGCGGATGCCCCACATGGTGCCCAGATTGAACAGCGTGGGCACCAGTGTACTGCCTGCACCCTGAAATACGCCGCCGGCCACGATGGACGCGCCGTACATAGCCTCGGCAAAGGCCTCAATACGCAGGACGCGGGTGCCCAGGGCGATGATGTCGCTGTCCGGCGTCAGTATCGCCATCATCTGCGGGGCGAAGGCGTACAGCAGCCCGCCGGTGACGACCATGACAACGATACCCAGCAGTACCGTGACCCAGCCCAGGCGTCTGGCCATGCGGCGGCGTCCCGCTCCCACGCTCTGCCCCACCAGCATGGCCGCGGCACTCTGGATGCCGTAGGCGGGCATATAGCACAGGCTTTCCGCCGTGACAGCAAAGGAGTTTGCAGCGATAGCCACGGTGCCCAGGGGCGCCACGATGGCGGTGGACACGATCTGCGCGGTGGACAGTATCACCTTCTCCGATGCCACTGGCGCCGCGATGCGGAGCACCATGCGCAGCTGTGTGCGGTCAAGGTGCAGACGCTCACCCTTCTCCAACCGCAGCGCCGGGCTGCGGCGCAGGACGAAATACAGCAGGTACAACCCCACCGCCAGCTCCGCAAGGCCAGTGCCCAGGGCGGCGCCCGCCGTGCCCAGTCCCGCGCCGGGCAGGGATAGTGCGCCCAGCCGGATGGTACCGGTGGGGAAAATAAGCAGGGTGTTGAACACCACATCCAGCGCACACATGAGCACCATGCAGACACCGGGCGTGCGCATATTGCCGGTGGCCTGCAGCTGTCCCGCCGCCACGTTGTCCAGCTGGAGGGCGGGCAGGAACAGACTGTACACCAGGAAGTAGGCAGAGGCATCCCGCCAGATCTCCTGCTCCGCCCGCAGCAGCCGGGGCAGCGGCGCAGACAGTGCCGCCGCCAGTGCCGCCATGACCACGCTGAAGGCCAGGCACAGCACCAGCGCCTGCTTGAGGATGTTGCGCGCCTCGGCCAGGCGGCCGCCGCCCACCCGCTGCGCCGTCAGCACGTTGAAGCCCATAGCTGCCGCGTAGGACAGCCCTCCGAACAGCCAGGTGGTGGAGGCCACCAGCCCCACTGCCGCCGACTGGGACGCGCCCAGGCGGCCCACCATGGCCGCGTCGATATATTGCATGATAATAGTGGCCAGCTGTGCCATGATGGCCGGCCAGCTGAGCTGCAGCGTTAGGCTGATCTGCTGCCGAGTGGACAGCGGCGCGCCGCTGCGCAGCAAAGCCAGATGATCCGTTTTCAAGGGTGTCCCTCCATAGAACTTGTTTTTTCACTGTACCATCGATTGACAAGGACTTGTTTGTCCTTGTCAATCGATGGTACCACGGACGCGCGCTTTTCGCAACCCCGGCGTGGCGGAGCGCCGTGATATACAGCATATAAATGTGCGGGCACAGCCCGTTGTCCGGGCGTCCAATACCCGGCCGGGCTTGTTCAGGCCGCGCAATATGGTACAATGCCCGTAAAGAATATCGGCGGGACCGTATCCCGC
>FR881524.1 GCA_000435555.1 Firmicutes bacterium CAG:176 | reverse complement strand
CATTTGGTAATCCGACAATACCCAGCTTCATAAGGTGAGCCTCCTTTGTATTTCTGTCCGGCGCAGGGGGCCGGGGAAGTTGTTTCTCAACTTGATATAATACCATTTTTTGCGTGGAAACGCAAGGGCGGGCGCAAAAAAGTGCGCCGCCTTTCGCACGAAAGGCGGCGCAGCCATATGTGTTATGCCAGGAAGCCCTTGAGGATCGTCTCCTCCGCCTGTTCGGGGGTCAGGCCGAGGGTCTCCAGCTTCAGCAGCTGGTCGCCGGCGATCTTGCCGATGGCGGCCTCGTGGATCAGTTGGGCGTCGGGACAGTTGGCGGTGATGGCCGGGACGGACTCGATGCGGGCGTCGCCCATGATGATGCTGTCGCACTGAACGTGGCCAAAGCACTGGGCGTTGCCCACCATCACCGGGTGGAAGATCTGGTGGGAACGGTCCTGGGCCACACTGCGGGAGATGACGCGGCCGCGGGCGTCGTGGCCGTTGAGCTCGATACGCATATCGCTCTCGGCCTCCTGAGCGCCGTGGGTCAGCAGGCGCTCGGTGACCACCACCTCGCTGCCGGCTTCGCAGAAGAAGTCCGTCTCGCGCTTGGTGGAGTCGATGCCGCGGATCTGGATCGTCTCCATCTGCATGGTGGAGTTCTCGCCCAGGTAGACCACGGTCTTGGGGTTCATGATGTTGCCGCCGGTCTGGCCGGGGTCTTTCTCGCCGAAGTGCTTTTCCACATAGCGGACCTTGGAATTTTTGCCGATGTGGAAGGTGTGGATGCCGTCGTGGCGGCTTTCGTCACAGCCGGAGTTGTGGATGCCGCAGCCGGCGATAATGTCCACGTCGCAGTCGTCGCCCACGTAGAAGTCGTTATAGACCAGCTCGCTGAGGCCGCTGTGGCTGATGATGACGGGGATGTAGCATTTCTCACCCTTGGTGCCGGGCTTGATGCGGATGTCAATGCCGGACTTTCCGTCGCTGCGGGGATCGATAGCAATGTGCTCGGTGGACTGACGGGCCTCGCAGCCGGAGTCCTTGCGGATATTGAAGGCGCCCACGGGCTTGCCGGTCAGATCGGCGATCTTTTCCAGCAAAGCGGCGTCGATATCGGTGATCATTGCGCGCCCTCCTTTCTCTCCAGTACGGGACAGCTGCCCAGCGTGTCGGCCAGGATCAGGGGGAAGATCTCCTCCGTGGTGCCGCGGTGTGCGATCTGGCCGCCGGCGATGACGACGATCTCGTCGGCCAGCTTGATGATGCGCTCCTGATGGGAGATGATGACCATGGTGGCCGCGCCCTCCCGGTGGATCTGCTCGAAGGTCTCGGTCAGCCGGGCGAAGGACCACAGGTCGATGCCGGCCTCCGGCTCATCGAAGATCATCAGCTGGCCGCGGCGGGCCAGGATGGTGGCGATCTCGATGCGCTTGACCTCGCCGCCGGACAGAGACACGTCCACCTCGCGGTCCAGGTAGTCGTTGGCGCAGAGGCCAACCTTGGTAAGATAGGCGCAGCACTTGTCCTTGCTGAGCTTGTCCTCGCCCGCCGCCAGAAGCAGCAGGTCGTGGACGGTGATGCCCTTGAAGCGGGGCGGCTGCTGGAAGCCGTAGCTGATGCCGCGCTTGGCGCGCTCGGTGATGGACAGGTCCGTCACGTCCTCGCCGTTGTACAGCACGCGGCCGGAGGTGGGCTGCACCAGGCCCATGATGACCTTGGCCAGGGTGGTCTTGCCGCCGCCGTTGGGGCCGGTGAAGACGACCAGCTTATGGTCGGGGATGGTGATGGATACGTTTTTCAGGATGTCCTGCTCCCCCTCGGGGGTGGACACCCGGTAGCAGATATTCTGCAATTCCAGCATGGGATGGTTCTCCCTTCTCTGAACGTTTGTATTGTGGCTGTTCACACCATCAAAGTGGTGGGCAGGTTCCGTAACCATATTAGTGTAACAGATTTCGGCAGGAAATGCAATATGTTTCCGCCCATGGCGCACATCGGGCCGCGGCACCACATAGTATAGACAGAAAAGGAGGCGTTCAGTATGGAGCCATCACCGTTGGTATACGATACCGCCGCCGCGGCGGCGGTGTGGCAGAGGGTGGGGCCGGCGCTGCCGGCC